>JBEKLQ010000045.1:0-28434 GCA_050010115.1 Acidimicrobiales bacterium
TTAAAAGGGCTGGTCGTATTGACAGCCAATACCTGGTTATGCCACCAGACAGCGCGCAACGGGAGCGTATTCTCGCAGGAAAGAAGGGGGTCGCTCGATGGAAAAGCATTCCGGTCCCAGTGCGAGACACAATCCGTGCTCGGACGGTCTTCTTCTCCTACGTCGAGCTCACCGATCTCGCCCGCAGGGTGTCGGCGCGCGGTTCCCGGCTATCTGGGCGCGCACTCGGAAGGTGCGTTCGGGAGGTTCTTGATGAGTCTCGGCCGGCCATCGCCCTTGGGCCGTACGAGTCGCGTCTCAAGCGCGACGACGTCGGCGATCGCAAGCCCCTTCAGGAGTTCGCGATGTTGGTGAGCCTCGACATCCAAGCCGGCGGCCAGCCTGAGCGGGCGGGTACTTGGGTCGCCGCCGGAGTCCAGGAGGCTCTAGGGCAGAACGAAGTCCGGGATGAGGCTGTTGCCGAGGTCCTCCGTAAGCGGTTTCCAAGCCTGGCATGACCTTCCCACCTACTCCTCTGCATTCGAAGGAGGTCGCGATGGTCCTCGGGGCGTTTGCGTGCCTCGGCGAGCGTCAGGCGGTATATGTCAGCAGCCCGTTCACGACCGGCCGCTTGCACATTGCGTGGCGCGCCGCTCAAGAGGGTGACGGACCGGAGTCGCTCGGCCAGCTTGCTAGGTATGAGCATCAGGTGCTCGGACCAAACCGGGCAACCGCGAAGCAGTTCGTTGACGATCTCAGACGACAGCTTCCCGGAGTCGTGATAGATCCTCTTGCGTTTCCAGATCAGATCGATTGGACGCAGGATGATTACCGAGCCATGTGGGCGGATGTGGTGAGGCGTCATGCGTCGGCTGTGGTTTTTCGGACCGGTTGGCAATGTAGCAGCGGCTGTTCGTTTGAGTTTTTGGTAGCTGTGCAAGAAGGACTTCCCCTATTGAACGAGGATTTGAACCCTTTCAGCGTCGATGACGGAGTGAGGCTGCTGCGCGAAGCTGCCCTAGAGAGTCAAGCGCAGGGCGTCTCCTCCGCGTTTCTTGAGCACGTTCTTGCAGCTCTCGGCGACATCGGAAGTCGCCGGACCGGGACGAGCAAGAGTGCGGCCAGGCCAGGAGAGCGATGACAACGGGTGACGGGGTTGTGATCGTTCGCGGCGAGGACGGCGGGCACTTCAAAGACAGTGGCCTCGACGCGGTCGCGGAGAGGGGCAATGTCGCACAGTTCGTCAGTTTTGGCCCAGGTGCCGAACCGGCGCTGCGCTTCGCGAGGCTGCGCGGCTATCCGCGAAACTTTCGCTTTGCCTCGATACGCGACGCGGTTGCGACGCTACTGAGTTGCGCGCCTGAGTCACTGGTCAATGTGCGGAGCTTCGATCCCGGAGCTGTGGAAGGCAACGAGTTTCTGTATGGAATACAGGGCGTCGATAGGGCGGTTGCCGAAGTTGTCAGGCTGGCTTCGTCCGGTCTGTATACGATTGTTAACGAAACCATCGATGTGAAGGATGGGGGAGTTTCGGGGGTTGCCTACGCGGGAGTCCTCGAGTTCGCTCCAGGTGATACTCCGAGGTGTGTCGAGAAGCCGGGCACCGCAACATTCTCTCTCGAGTTGGGGCTCCGGGTCCTTGAGACTGTTTATGGTTTCCGGCCGTCCTTCGAAAACAGCAACGACACACGAGTCGAGTTCAGCATACACCCGCTTAGACGAGGGGTCCGCGGCGAACATACGATTATTTGGGAGGTTCGGCGCTTGCCTGGGCTGCGGCTATCGGCTCGGACGACATGGCCGAATCACTTCAGCCGACTGCTCGGCGACAAGGCGTTCGGGCTGCTTCTGGCCGCGGTCAGAGGCTTGTCCGTGCCGTCCAGCCTTGTGGTGCCAAGGGAAGTCGCTCCGTTTCGGTTCGGGCAATCAACTGGGACGGGTGAGCAGTGGATCCGAACCTCTCCGAGGGAGCCGACTCCCGGCAGATTTACGACGCACCGTGGCTGGCTTGATCCCTACTTATTGATGGACAAGGAGGACCGTGCGGGAACAGCGATCTCCTCGGTCATCGCGCAGGAAGGAGTTGCATCGGCCTATTCAGGGGCATTGATCACGTCAGTGCGAGGCGAGGTTGTGATCGAGGGGGTTCAGGGAACGGGCGAAGCGTTCATGATGGGAACCGCTCCGCCGGAGCCGCTGCCGGCACGTGTGCGCGAAGACGTCATGGCGGCATGGCGGCAAGCGAGCGGTGACTTCGGTCCAACACGGATGGAATGGGCCCACGATGGACAGAGGGTCTGGGTCTTGCAGCTGCATCAAGGCGCTGCGGAGTCGGAGAACACCGTCGTCTTTCCAGGGCCGGCTCGCACCTACCACCGATTCGACGTTTCGGATGGGCTTGACGCCTTGCGTGCTTTGGCGGTCGAATTGCGCGATTCCGGCGATGGGATCGTTCTGGTGGGCAAGGTCGGCGTCACGAGCCACTTTGGCGATGTGCTTCGCAAAGCGCACATTCCTTCGATGCTTGAGTCCTCGGGTACGAATCAATAGGCAACGCAGAGCCGCCGTCGCACGCCGCCTCCGGTTTCGTGTGACCCGGGCTGTACCCGGCGGCTGGCTCTCCGGCCCGACCCAAGGTGCCCAGGGCGTCGAGCGTTCGGCCAGGTCCACCGAGCTCGAGCTCCCCACAAATGACAACCACCGACGGGCTCTCTATGGGTGCCTGCCGCTGGATGCTCAACAGCTACACCGAGAATTCTGGCTCTTCGCGTTGAAGTGGGGAATCGGTGCCCAGCTTCAGCGATCCCAAGGCATCTCAAGTTCGAACGCCCAGCCCGACGTCGACCGAGCGCCAAACCGAGCCGACTACAAGTCGGCGCCGTCCTGTAGGTCCTGTGGCAACGGCAGATTGAGCAATCGGATCAACCGCCTCGTGGTTTCCTCAACGAAGTCATCGGTGGGCTCCGTCGCTCCGGCTTCGGCCAAGAGAGGAAGGACGGCTTCCTTCGTGATCGTCGCTCCTACAGCCAGCGTCGCCCACTCAACGAAGGCTGTCGCCTCAGCGTCGCGATCGACGGGTCCTCCTGCAGTGGGATCGCCGAAGTAGTCGCACGGGTCGAAGCCCAGGTAGAAGCGACCGAGACCGGACGCTCTCGGCCTGTAGTCGACCGTAGCGACGTCGCTGTCGTGAATGTCGATCCGGAGCCAGACGTCTCCGCTCGGCGAGTCACTCCAGCCCGCATCTGATGAGTAGACAAAGGTGCCGAAGAAGCCCACTCCCTGAATCTACGGCTGGACCATCCACCAACGCGGTCAGAGGTCCCGACATCGTGGCTGCTGCTTAAGGACAGCGACGACGGAGGGACCTCTGACATGGGTGACGGTACTGGGCTCGCCGAGGCACTGCTTGGACTTGACGGCTTTCGGGTGCTCGAGGTGAGCGAGACACCCGACGAGCTCGTCGTCACGGTCGAGACGACCGCAGAAGTCGTCGGCTGCATGACCTGTGGCGTCCAGGCCGAGGCGCACGATCGCCTCCGCGTCGATGTCAGGGACCTGGCCTGCTTCGGTCGTCCGGCCCGCCTCGTGTGGTCGAAGCGGCGCTGGCGGTGCCTGGAGAACGAGTGCCCCGCGAAGACGTGGACGGAACAGTCGGCACACGTGCGGCCGAGGGCGGTGCTCACATGTCGCGCCGGCATCGAGGCCTGTCGCCAGGTGGGCGAGTTGGCCCGGCCGGTCTCGGGTGTCGCCGACGAGCTCGGTGTGTGCTGGTGGACGGTCATGCACGCCGTCGAAGCTCACGGCAGGCCGCTCGTCGACGACCCGGATCGAGTCGGGCCCGTCACCTCCCTCGGTGTCGACGAGACCTCGTTCTTGAAGGCCAACCGGGAACACCCCGTCATCTACGCCACGGGCCTCGTCGACCTGGACGGGAAGAAGGTGATCGACATGGTGGAAGGCGCCGCCGCTCGTGACCTGCGCAGGTGGTGCGCCGGCACCGACGAGGAGTGGTTGAGAGGTGTGAGGGTCGTCGCCACCGACCTGGCGGAGTCCTACCGGGCCGGCCTCAGCCCCCACCTCGACCACGCCGTGCGCGTGGCGGACCCCTTCCATGTCGTGAGAGTCGCCAACCGGTGCCTCGACACCGTGCGCCGGCGCGTGCAGAACGAACTCCTCGGCCACCGCGGACGAAAGCACGACCCCCTTTATCGCATCCGAAAGCTGCTTCTCTCGGGAGCCGAGCGGCTCGACGAACGCGGCAGCTCGAGGATGCTGCTCGGGCTTCGCCTCGGTGACCCTGACGACCACGTTCTCGGCGCCTGGTTGGCGAAAGAGTCCGTGCGCGACGTCTATCTCACCGACGATCCCCGCATCGCCGCCGTACTGCTCGACAAGGCCATCGCCGGCTGCCTCGCCGACGACGTGCCGGAGGTTCGCTCGCTCGGGAACACCCTCAAGCGCTGGCGATCGGAGATACTCGCTCACCACGAGACCGGAGCTTCGAACGGCCCGACCGAAGGGCTCAACCTCTGTGTGAAGAAGGTCAAGCGCGCCGGCCACGGCTTCGCCAGCTTCGAGCACTACCGGCTTCGAGTCCTGCTCCATGCCGGCGGTGTCACCTGGCCGTCACGACCAAAGCCACCGAGGATCCGATCGACCTCTCCCCACTCAAACGCGTAGAGCCAGAATTCTCGGCGACACCCTCGATTGAGGGTGAGCAACTAGGGTGCTTCGACCGCGGCCCCCGACGGTACGAGCAGCGACGACACCAGAATGAGTTCACCTATGCTTCGGGCACGGCGCTGAGTGTCCAGGCAGTGTCGGTGTGTCCATTGGAGAGGTGCGAGAGCGTGAAGGGTCCAAAATTCGCAAGGGCGTCATCGTCGCTGGCATCGGATCGGGGTGGCGTCACCGGGCGTCAATGGTTCGCCGGGTGGAAGAGCAGGTCGGCGGTCCTGTCCGCTCCTCGGATCGGAAGGGGAGCGCTGGATCTGATCGTGACAGTACTGTCATCCGCCGGATGCGGTTGTATGCGCGGCAGCGGCAGCTGAGGGATTGGTGATTCAGGCGGCGAGCTCGTACTGGTGGATGACCCCGCCGAGGATGTCCCGACGGACGACCTTTCCGCCGACCGTGGTGGTCGAGCGAGGGACCGGTTGTTCGAGCTTCAGGCCGCGGTGGGGTCGAGCCCGTTGTAGTGCTCGATGTACTCGCCGAGGATCGACTCCAGGTGGCTAGCCGGCGAGTCGTCTTCGGCAGCTGCTATTCGCCAGCGGGATGAAGGCAACCTCGATCCCGCGCCCTGGCCAGCAGGATCTTGCCGGCTCTCTCGCTTGCTTTACGTCCGAGCTCGCGAAAATCGATGAAACCGTGAGGGTTTCCGGTCGGCCGCTCGCCGAAGCTACGCAGCCCTGCGGTCTCGGCCTCTCCCACGGTGACGGCCCAACTGCCAGCCGATTCGAGGTTCAGCACGGTCGTATGGTGCTGAAAGGCTCTCTCTGCCGTTGTCAGGCTCCCGCGGGCGATCGATAGCGCGCCGGCGTCCTTTTTTGTGGGGACGAACGCTTGGCTCGTTGGCGAGCCATCGTCGATCCACTTCGGATGGACCTGGCGGAACAACAACTCGGCCAAGTCTTCGAGCAACTCTTCGGGTGACTGCGCCTCGTCAGTTGACGCCGACGTGTCAGCGTCCTCTTCGTCGCCCGTCACGACGCCTGAAGCACGAACTGGGCGATTTCCTCGACGCTGCTGCTCGTGAAGACCGGCTCCCTCGCCTGCCCGGAGGCGACGTTTACCGCTATCGCGTAAAGCTTCCCTCCCGGCTCGAAGGTGATGCTGACCTCCTGACCCTCCAAGCTCCACTCTGCCTGAACTCCTCCGTCAAGCGTCGCGAATACACGCGCCCGAGGAATTTCGAACGTCATGAGATCCGCCAAGACGCGGCGTGCCCACTGAAGCGCTGATGGGTCGAGCGGAACCCCCTCTCCGTCCAACCATCCCTCTTCCAGCTCGGCGATCTCGTTCAACCTTTGGTCCAACGCATCCAGGGCCTCAGCGTCGTCCACCGGCGTCACTTCATGGAGTGCATCGAGACGGAGTAGCCGCCGGTCAGCGTCGAATACGCCGACTCCGGAGATGCGCACGGGCGGCCCCTCGTGCTTAGGAGCCAGTACGTCCTTCACGTGTGGGAACGTCAGCTCGTCCAACGGAGCGGCGACAGCCGTCCCTGGGCCGAGTCGAAGTCGGATCAAACACCTCATTTTGTCACCGTCGACTTCCGACACCCACCCGATGTCTTGCACGTCCTCCAGGTAGACGTTTCCGTACTTCAGGAGCAAGTCTCGGCGGACCTCACGCGTGTACACCGGGCCGCTCGACCCAATGCCTCGAAGCTCGATTGCCTCGTCAGGCCGGAGAGTCTGGCCAAATCTATTGAAGAGAACAAGCGCGTCCGATGGGAAGGACTCCGGCAGGGGTAACTTTGCGACGATCGCCTCCACCGCCTGATCGATGAGTTCCCGCGCTTGGACGAACTCGTCGTGTTGGAGGAGCGTTCCGGACGGCTTCACGCGTTCGAGGACCGGTTGCGCGCTTCCCTCTTCCACCGTGCGCAAGCGGAGTTCGAAGCTGTCCGTGAACCCACGGAGAACCCGCTGCCGATCCGGATGGGCAGTCAGGTAAAGCTCCTTGGCAACGCCCACGACGAGGTCTTGATATGCGGCGAGCTCGACCAAGGCGGCAACAGGCATGCCACCGTCGTCGAAACGACCGCCGGTCAACCGGAGGCGCGCAAAAGGTTCCAGGGTCCCGTCCACGCGATCATTATGACTCCCGCCAGTGTCACGACGTGGTCGTCGAGTTCGGGGCCTTCCGCGAACGGGCAAGCGGAGGCTCCACGATGTGTCGGGCACCGGGCTGATCCTCAGGCGTTCGGGCACTAATCGTCGCCTGGTTGGCCCTCGGTGATTAGGCGCGTGCAACCCGTGCGCCGATCACGACCGTGCGTCCGCCTCACCGGCTAGCTCAGCCAGTCGGCGCCGTGTCGTCTCGACGCAGGCAGGGTCAAGGTCGCGACCTTCGAGGACGCAGGCAACGGCCGTCGTTCCCGAGCCGAGGAAGGGATCGACGATCAGCTTGAAGGGTCCGTAAAGCTGTCGATCGCGGTTTGACCAGGAACGATGCGAACGCCCAGTCTCGTCTTCCGTGGCACTGTCTTTCCTCTACCGTCTGGTCCGACGTGTCCTCGACGTCGTTCGCGTCCACTGGTCAGACAGCGCGGCGAAGGAAGCCGAGATCCTCGTGCTCCGCCATCAGCTGGCTGTGCTTCGCCGCCAGGTTGCCCGTCCCGGCTTCACCTGGTCCGACCGAGCCCTTGTCGCCCTCCTCGCTGGTCTCATGCCTCGCGAGCGCTGGGGTTTGTTCCTCGTCACGCCTCAGACGATCCTCGGTTGGCACCGTGCGCTCGTCCGCAGGCGCTGGACCTACCCGCACCGGCGGCCGGGTCGTCCGACCCTTCCCGACGAGACCATCCAGCTGATCTGCCAACTCGCGAGGGAGAACCCCCGATGGGGATAACTCCGGATCGTCGGCGAGCTCGCAAAGCTCGGCATCACCGTGTCGAAGACGAGCGTCTCTTCGGTGCTGCGCCGGCACGGTCTCCCACCGGCTAACCGGCGCGCGGGTCCCATCTGGACCGAGTTCCTTTCTGCCCAGGCCAAGGGCATCGTGGCCACCGACTTCTTCCATGTCGACACGGTGTTGCTCCGCCGCTACTACGTGCTGTTCGTGGTCGAGTTCGAGCGACGCGTCGTCCATGTCCTTGGCGTCACCACCAACCCGAGCGGTGCATGGGTGACCCAGGTCGCACGCAACTTCGCTGCCGATCTCCACGATGCCGGCCGGCGTTTCAATTTCCTCATCCGCGACCGGGACTCCAAGTTCACTTCCAGCTTCGACGAGGTGTTCGCCTCGATCGGCGTCGAGATCATCAAGACCCCGATGCGCTCGCCTCGCGCAAACGCGTTCGCGGAACGGTTCGTCCTCACCGTCCGCAACGAGTGCCTCGACCATCTCCTCGTCATCTCACGACGACACCTCGAATCGGTGCTCAACGAGTACGTCCGCCACTACAACAACGAGAGACCGCATCGGGCCTGCAGCTCTCCCAGCCGATCGCGCGTCCGGTAACAGCGATCGGCGGCGACATCGCTCGTCGCGACGTCCTCGGCGGCATCATCCACGAGTACGACTGGGCCGCGGCCTGACCACAGGTCGCTCCAGACAATCTTGACGACATCGCTCCCACCTCTGTAGATGAGCGCTCTGCCTCGAGCAGCAAGGGCAGCCCCGACCGCTCGCGCCTGGTAAGCCACCCCTGACCCGGAACCATCCGCCCGTCTCGGACACATCAAGCAAAACGGTGGCACCGCTTTGCGTTTACGGACCCTTCAGCGTTGTTCGAAAGGCGATCGGGCTCAAAGCGACGGCGACCCGCTCAGGGGTCCTGCAGAGTCGCGCCAGCTCGAAGACTTGGCTTGCCGACGCGTATGACCTCGAGGAGACCGAGCACCTCGTCGATCACCGCGGGCTCTGGCTCGTAGCCCCACGCGACCATCAGCTCGGCGAGGACCGAGGCGACGATGCGGGTGGGCGAGCACCGCCGCCTGATCAGCTCCCAGCCGCTTACCGTGATCTCACGTGGCAAGCCGGCGCCCTCGGCCAAACGAGGAGGCACGCGCCCGGGGAAGATCAGGCGACTCCCCTCGTCAGAGATATCGAAGAGCCGCTCGGGGAAGACGGCCTCCCAGGAGAGCCTGCCCGGCCGCCGGAGCCCGCTTCCTCTCAGCATGCGCGAATAGGCACCGGACGAGACTGCTACGAGGAGCACGTACAGCGGGAACACGGCATCGACGACGTCGACTCGAACGCTGTCTCCCGACGGCGCTGCCTGAGCCTTTCGGCCGTGGAAGGTGAGAGTCCCCGCCTCGCCGCAGCAGACCAAGAGCCCGGCTGCCTCGGCCATCATGGGCATGGGCGCAGGCTCGTACGGCTGCTCGTCCTCGCCGATCATGAGATGCAGCCAGTCGGGCACGTACGTAAGGGGAGTGTCCCAACCCGGCAGCACGTCCGGCAGGAGGTCGTAGAAGCATGCGGGCACCATGAGAAGTGAGTCTCGGGCCTCCTCTGACAGCGTCACCTGGACGCGGGCGCTTCGAGGTCTCAAATTGCCGACGCGGGTGTCGAGTGGGTGATCTTTCCTCACCCGATGTTCGGGAGCCCTCGTCAGCCGTCGGACCACGGGCCAGCGCCCGTCAGGAAGGTGGCACTTCCAATCGTCGAGATCGGCGATCCGCAGCCAGAAGCCGAAACGAGCCGAGTCGATGAGCCTGCCGAGTCCCTTCTGGCGGGGTTCGAAGTCCGGTACCGTGCCAGCCGTGATGTCGGCAGACGAAGGATGTCCCGTCGCGACCTCCGCGAATCGCCAGAGAGCCGTGACGAGCTTGTCGAGAAAGCGGCGTGCGTCCAACGTCGTCAGCCGAGCCCTCGGCGGAGCTCATCGCGCAGCGCCACCAGGTCCGGATCGCTGCTCACCATGCGCTCGACCCGCTTCCATGCTCTATCGAACCTTGCCCGGTCCCCGGTGGCCGCCGCGGTCCGGAGCAGGTCCTCGCACAGACCGGTCGCCCGGGAGACGAGCAGCCCGCGGTCGACGGCGAACCACGCCGTCTCGACGTCGCCGGCTTCGAGGCTCCGGGCGACCAGCTCACGGGCGGCTGCCACGATGGCGATCTCGATCGGCTCGACGAGGCGCTCGTCGCTCACCCAGGTGTAGTCCGTCCCGCCGAACGGCTCGCCCCTCACGAGGCCGAGCGCTCTCCGCAGGCGCTCCCGCGCCTCGCTTGGCGGAGCTGAGCGAGATGCCTTCACGAGCTCGGCGAAGCGGGCGGCGTCGGTCGTGACGCTCGGCGAGAGGGCGTAGCCGGCGTCCCCGCCCTCGGGGAAGTGCTCGGAGCCGATGGCCTGGCGCAGCATCGAGGCATAGGTCCGCGCGCTCTTCGGTCGGCCGCGGTCGCTGATCTCCGGCGGCCAGAGCACCGCCGAGAGCTGTTCGGCGGTGTAGCGCCGCCCGGTGTGACAGGCCAGGTAACAGCACAGCTCGACGACTTTCTTCCTCGTCGGGCTCTCGAGGCACGGCCAGATCTCGATCGGCCCGAGCAGGTAGACGACCGGGGCAGTCTCGGAATCGTCGGAGTCTGGCCAGGCGGAGCCGGCGCCGGGGGCGTCCGTCGAGTCCGACCGAGCCGGAGGGTTCGTCACCCCCGACTCGTCGTTGCCTGTCTGCACGGTGCCGTCTCGTCCACCGACAGCCGGTCCAGGCATGAGTTCCGGCCGCAGAACGGCCGGCAGCGCCGGCGGCGGCATGACGCGCCGGAGATTGGAGTCCACGGCCACCGGGCCCCGCCGGCGCCTCCGACGGAGGAACGCCCAGCCGACGACAACGACCAGGAGCACGACGACGAGCGGGACGAGCGGGACGCTCGAGTGATGTCGGGTTGTGGAGCCACTTCCCGGGTTGAGCGCCGTCGTCGGCGCCGTCCTGCTGGACGCGGCTGCGGCCTTGGAGGGCTTCTTGAGAGGCTTGGCCGTCACAACCTTCGGCGGAGGTGGGAAGGCCACCGGGAAGCTAGCCGTGCCGAGGGCGGTCACCGGCCCGTCGGCGCCGCCGACACCTCCCGGCAGGATCTCGGTCGCCCCGTAGGTGCCGGGCGTGATCTCGATCGTGCCTCTGGTGAATCTGCCCGGGACGTCGAAGAAGTACGTCCCATCGAGCAGGTTCGCCGGGTCCGGGTCGTTCGGGGTGCTCGACGGGTCAGCCTCGATGACCCGGCCGCCGGGGAGCACGAGGCGCATCCGGCCCGGCGGCAGGGCCGCCTCCCAGATGAGCCCGTAGGGGCTCGTCGGCGCCGTCTCCTCGCTGGCGTTGACGACGAGGAAGGCACCGTTCACCGACGAGGGCTGGATGGTCGGGTCGATGGGGGAGAAGTACGTGAGCACGACCGAGTCGACCGTCAGCTGGTCGACCGCCCGGAACGAGCCGCTGCGGCCGACGACCCGGATCGACGCCGTCTCGCCGACCTGTTCGGTGAGGTCCGGTCCGGCCGGCGAGCGGTAGAGCTCCTGCGGGGACGGCCCGACGCGGGTCCCGGTGGCGAGGGACAGCTCCTCCGTGAGGCCTTCCTCCGAGGCGGTGAGGACGATGCTGCCACCGTCGGGGACGGCGACGCCCACGGTCCACTGCCCTTGCAGCTCGCTGTCGGCGATCGGGAAGCTCTGGCCGTCGGCGACGAAGGCGAGCTCGGCGTTGCCGCCGTCGTTGCCCTCGTACTCGAGGTCGTAGCTGACGACAGCGATCGTGGCTCCCGCCGGTGCGCTGTAAGCGCCGAAGTCGGACGAGAGGTAGGGCGCCTCGCCGTAGCCGAGCACGTGGAGAGAGAACTGGTAGCCGTTCAGGTTCTCGTCGACCGGCTTGGTCAGCTTGATGCTCGGGTTCGGGATCGGGGCGGTCTGGCCGAGCGAGAGCCCCTCGGAGACCGAGAGACCGCCGAGGCTCGCCCCGCTACTCGTCGTCGTGCTGGGCTGCCCGGGCGTCGTGGAGGGTGCATCCTGGGCGGCCCCGAGTGCGGCGAGGACGACGAGAACCGCCCCGGCGGCGATGAGTCGCCAGTGCCCTGCCATCTCAGCCACCGCCCGTCGGGTCGCCAGCCTCGACGCGATCGGCCCGCCAGGAGGTGTGCTTCTTGTTCGACCAGATCTTGGCGCGAAGCCCGATCACCCTGGCCGGCTGGTGCTGCACGAGGTCCGCCGGCTCGCCGGCGATCTTCAAGCGGATCACCTCGGCTCCGGACCCGTCCGGGAAGGCGACGACCTCGACGTGGAAGAGCGGCACGCCCTCCCGGCTGATGGCCTGCCTGTCGGTCTTCCGGTCGATGACCGCAGTGGGCGGCATGCTCACGAGGAACCGCACCTTCTCGGTGTCGACGGGCAGGTTCACGTGCTTCTTCCCTTCTGTCGTCGGACGAGGAGGCCGGGTCCCCGGCCGTCCCTGTGCGCTGACGCACAGGCCTGGTGCGGCCGGAGTTGGAAGCGGGCACGTGAGTCGTGCAACACTTTCCGGCCGTGCGAATCGGCGGGGCGCTGGGCGCGGGTCTGCTGGCGGTGCTGGCGGGCTTCGTGGCGGTTCCCGAAGCAGCCGCGGCGACGGTGGTCCAACCCGGGCAGGTCAGGGTGCTCTCCGACACCGGCCACCCCTACCCGGCCCTGCCTGCGCCGACCGGCGACAACGAGGTCCGCGGCTACGGCTTTGCCGCCAAGGTGACCGGGGACGAGTGCGCCACGACCGTCGGGAGCGGCCCGGACGAGCTCACCGCCCCGGCCGGCGACGAAGTGTGCGCCTTCTCGCTCGGGCTCTCGCTGTTCCATCCGCTTCTCGTGACCGACAACGGCCAGAACATCGCTGCCCTTGCCGGCAAGGTGACCGACGGCACGAGCACGGACCCCATCACGCTCAGCCAGCTCGACAACTCCGGCGACACCGAGTTCGCCGTCTCGGTGCCGAAGAACAGCGACGCCGTCCTCAGCCTCTCGGCAGCAGGGTTCTCCCAGTCGTTCTCGCTCAGCGAGCAGACCCAGGTCGGAAGCGCCCCCGCCGTCGTGTACCGGAGCGCCAGCTCCTACGAGATGTTGAGCTACCCGGCCACGGAGGCCACGATCAGCGAGACGGGGGTCTCGGACCACAAGGCGGCAACCGAGAAGGTGACGCTGTCGCAGCTCGAGCTCACGTACTTCCGGCCCGACGACCCCCTGGTGCGGGCGCCGGCGCTCTCCCAGGCGTTCCTCGCCGTCAGCTTCGGGACGACCGACGAGCCCGGGCCCTCCGGCGACGCCTTCGGCGACTTCCCCCCGCTGCCGGGATCGGCAGTCGAGCTGCGCCTTCCCGGCCCCGAGGTCGTGAAGTCGCTCCCGGTCGGCGACGCCGCCCTCGGACTGTTGGCCGACACCTACGTGTTCGTCGTGCCCGCCGGCTTCTACCGCGGGAGCGTCCTCGTCGAGCCGGGCACCGAGGACGGATCGGAGACCAACTCGGCGGGCAACTACCAGCGCAGCGAACCTGTCTCGTTCTCCGACGCCACGATCCCGATCAACGGCGGCGTCGCCGGCGCCAACCCCTCGGTCACCACGACGACGACGGTGCGCCACGCGGTGACCAGCACCACCACGGCGCGCACCAAGCGCAAGCCGGGAGTCACCACCAAGACGACGGCGACCCGGGCCACCGCCACGACGAAGGCGCGAGGAGCCACCGGCAAGACGGTCGGTCCGGGCGCCACCACGGCGCCGGCGGGCGCCACCACGGCGCCGGCGGGCCCCGGCCGCGATGCCGGCGCCTCCGGGCATGCCACCACGGCGCCCCGATCGGCCAAGGTGCCCCTCGCCGTCCCGATCGGCGGGGGCAGCACCGTCCTTCTCATCGTGATCCTCGTGCCGATCTGGTGGCGGAGAAAGCGTGCCCGGGAGCTGGTCGTGTTCTTCCCGCTCCCCACGACCGGGAACCTCTCCACCGCAAGCACACAGGCGCCGGCTGCGATCGATGTCCCGGGGCCGGCCGAGCTGCTGGCGCCGGGCCCAGAGGAGCGCCAACCGGAGCCGACGGACCCCGGCGAGCCCGAGCCGGAGCCGGCCGGCGGCGAGGACGAAGCAGGACTGCCGGTGCGTCTCGTCGGGAACGTCCTCGGGCCGGTCGAGACCAGGCCCGACCTCGGCGACTCCGAGCGCCGCTCGCTCGAGCGGCTGGCGGTCGCCCTCATGTTGAGCGGCGGCAGGGAGGTGACCAGCAAGGACCTCTGCACGATGCTGGCGACGAACAAGGGCGCCGTCAAGGCGACGACGGTCGCCAACTACGTCTGGCACTTCCGCAAGCGCCTCGGTGCCGACGTGCTCGTCACGAACCGCCGGTCGGCCACGTACCGCTTCGTGGGCGAGGTCGAGCTCGACTGGGCGGACTTCGAGGACCTGGAACGCCGCGCCCGCTTCGCCGATGCAGACGAGCGCCTCGAGCTGTTGCAAGCGGCCCTCTCGCTCGTGCGCGGCCAGCCCTTCGGCGGCGACGAGCTCTACGGCTGGGCGTCGGAGCTGATCGCCACGATGCAGGGTTCCATCCGCCGCGCCGCCATGGAGGTCTCCAAGACCCTGGCGGGCGAAGGCCGCTACGAGGCGGCCGCCCGGGCGGCGGGCATCGGCATCCTCGCCGACCCCCTCGACTTCGAGCTGCACGAGCAGCGCCTCAGGTGCTGCGACGGCGACGAACGGGCGATCACCGAGGCGTGGGCCGACACCGAGCGGTGCCTCGGCAAGCGGGCGGCTCCCCTCGCGAGGCTGCGCACCAACCTGGTTGGCAAGATCGAGTTCGGGCGCAAGGAGCGCTTCGCCGGTTCGTGAGGCCACGGCCGGCATTGTCCGCGGGCTATCTGTGCAACATTGTTTGCAGCATCCCGTGCAGCGGGCTCGACGTCCGGGCTTCTCGCACCGGTACGCCCAGCTCATGGCAGGTGCCGAAGATGTCTCGGCTTTCTTGTCGTGGATCGCTGGACAGGGTCGTGGACGCTGCCCGAGGGCCCCCACGCCACTCCAGCAACCTGCCGAACCTCTCGGGAGGTCGACCAGCCCACCGCTACCCGAGGCGGGACGAGGGCAATTCCCGGCGATGGGCGATGCTCAACGGACCACCCGACGCCGGCCAGGCGACCCCGCAGAAGCCCGACGGCCCTCCTGGCTTGCCGGCGCCGCCTCAGGCTTCTCTGTTCCCCGCCTCGTCGCCACCGGCGCATACCGAGCTGGTCCCGAACGGGCCGCCCCGGTCGAGGATCGGGTGCCCCGCCGCCGTCCACGGCCACCCGTTGTGGCGAAGCTCACCCGCCACGACCCGCCAGGGGTCGGCTCTGGCTGTCTTCTCGCGGCGCGCCCGCGCCAGCTCCCGCACGACCACCCCCACCAAGTCGCTGACGAGGTCCCAGGCCGCCCGCACCTCCTCGGCCAACCACGTCAGCCGGGGAAGGCAATCCGTGCCCGGCGGCGGGGCGGAGGGGTCCCGCAGCTCGATCGTCCCGATCGCATTGCACCTCGCCCGGGCGACGAGCAGCGCCCCGGCCACGGCTCGGTCCTCCCGGTCGTACACCGCTTTGAGGAACCCCTCCAGCACCGCCGTGGCGCAGAGCTCGAGGCCGTGGCGCGTCTGGAGCCGGAGGCCGATCGCCTCCCAGTAGAGCGGGCGGACGAACGCGTGCAGGAGCACCAGGCAGGCGAGGTTGTCGCCGGCCTCGTAGCGCCGCAGCATCGCCTCGAGCACGGGGCTCCACTCGTCCGAGCCCGCCGCTCGGACGAGGCTCGCCTGCAGATCGGCGAAGCTGGTGATCCAGGCCAGGCCCGGCTCGGCTCGTTTCCAGCGGGCGAGCGCCGCGGCTGCCTCGCCCGTGATGACGTACGGCTCGACGGAGTCGAGGATGGCTTCGATTGGGTTTGCGGTTCTGTTCATGGCGGTATCAGGCACGAGGGGTGTCCACGGATCGGTCCACGTTTGGGTCCACGCCCGAAATTTCTCCGAGGCGCCGTTCCGTGTCGGGCTCGCGTAGCAGCAGGTCCAGGGCCTGACCGGTTCCGAAGGGCGGGACGTCCGGAAGAAAAATCGGGATCGTGCGGCGTTCCGGCGGCGTGATCCTCTCCATCCGGTGCCGAGACGACGTCCGCGAGATTCCCGACGAGACGACCCTCCCACCGCGACGGATCTGGCCGGCGGGCGCTCACCGGATGATGCCGATGTCCTCGGCGACGGACCTGTCGCGCCCGGTTGGCTTCGTGAACGCGTCCCGTGCTCGCTGCGCCCAGGCGCTGTGATCGAGTTTCTCGACGCCGGGTTGCGGGTTCTGGATGGTTAAGGATGAATTGGGTACCACAGGTGTTACCCCTGGACGCCGATTCTGGTACCCCTGGACGCCCGTTCTGGTACCCCTGGAAGGTGGGGTATCAGATTGGTACCCCTGCATCACGACCCGGTACCGGTTCGGCCGGTACTGGGGTGGCGTCCTTCGACCTCCTCCTGCCTGCAGGTCGACCTCAAGCTCGCCGAGCTCTTTGAGGACGGCGATGGCGCGGCGCACGGTCATCTCCGAGCACCGGCACATCTCGGCCAGGTAGGCGATCGACGGCCAGGCGTTCGAGCCGTCGTCGTCGGCGTTGTCGGCGATCTTGAGCAGGACGATCAAGGCGTTGCCGGTCGCCCGCGAATAGCGCCAGACCCAGGACTGCACGCGTACGCTCATCGGCCGGCACGACCGAGCGCGTGCAGAGCCCGTTGCCCGCCGTGGCGCCGGGTCACAGTCCGACCGTCCGGCGCAGGCGCGGCACGTCCCACCAGGGCCGGGCGTAGACGCTGTAGACCGGCTCGCCGGCCACCGTCAGCAGGACCCGGCCCGGGGTCCCCCGGTGGACCTCGTCGACGGGGATGCGCCGGCGCCAGACGTAGGACTCGGTCACCGAGGGCCCGGGGGTAGGCCCCGACATCATGAATGCCGCCCAGGTCGGCTTGCTCGAGGAGCGCATCTTGACCGTGACGTCACCACCGAGGGCGCTCACGAGCTCGAGCGTGCGCTGGTCGCCGATGCCGGGGAAGACGACCTTGGCGGAGAACAGCGAGAAGAACCCCTCGGCGGCGGCTCCCCAGCGCACGCGGGCCTGGGAGAGGTCCTGCAGGCAGGCGAGGGTCACGAGACCCTGGCCGCCCCCTTCTGCGGCGATCGCCGGCAGCGACGGGAGCGGGGCGATCTGGGCCACCTCGTCGAGGGCCATCACGACCGGGACCGAGCCTGCCGGGCGGCTGTAGACCGCCGAGCGGATCTGCTCGATCAGGGTGACCACGAGCGGGGCGAGCTGCTCCTGGGCATGGGCGGGGGCACAGATGTACACGGTGCCGGCGGACCGGGCGAAGGCCCACGGGTCGAAGTTCGGGCCGCAGGCCGCCTGCAGCGCCCGCTCCGAACGGTAGGCGGCCAAAAGGCCGGCGGCCGTCGACAAGATGCCCGATCGCTCCCGGTCCTCGGTGGCGATGATGCCCGAGAGCACGACCCCGGCCATCTCCCGGCCGCGGGAGCCGAGGATGCGGCTCGGCTCGCCCAGGTCGTGGCCGAGCACCCAGCGCATCACGTCGGCGAGGTTGCGCTCCGAGATGGCCGCCGCATGCAAGAGCGGGGCGAGCAGCGCCTCGGCCCGCTCCACCCAGTGGGCCGCCTCCGAGAGCGCCGCGCCGGGGCGGCCGGCAGAGGCGAGGTGATGGGCCGTGGCGACCGCCCACTCGAAGGACTCGCATCCGCTCACGGGCGACCAGCGCAGCGCCCTCGCGAACGGCGGCAGCGCCACGGCGCCGCTCGGGTCGAAGACGTAGCAGTCGCCCTTGCGGGAGCGGTACGGCCCGGTCGTCGCCAGCACGTCGGGCTTGGTCGAGGTCGACACGAGCGCACCGGGCGCCTCGATGACCGAGGGGACGACGAAGCACGAGGTCTTCCCGCACCGCGGCGGGCCGAGCACGAGCACGGCCCGCTCGCGCCCGGCGTAGTACGTCATGTCGCCGTTCCCGCCACCCAGGTTCAGGCCGGCCCACAGCTCCGGCCTCGAGACGTCGAGCTCGAGGCGGTCGTTCCCGATCATCGCTGCAAGCCCGCCGAGGGCTCGTGGCCGATCCCGCCGCGCGACCGGACGACCCGTTCCGGCTCCTCACCGAGGTCGGCGCCGTCGTCGGCCAAGGCGCCGGCGAGCCGCATCCAGGCGAGACGGCCCGCCCCCGATGCCGGTGCCTCGCCGATATCCACGCCGGCGGGACCGGGCTCGCTGTCGGCGATGACGGGCGCCTGCTGTTGGCCGAGTCGCAGGCTCCACCCGGGCACCGCCGCCGCCCCGGCATCACCCAGCTGCCCGGGATCGGTGAACGCACCGGCCAGCTCCATCCAGGTGTGCCGACCGGGCCCACTCGCAGGAGGCTCGCCGATGGCCCCGACGATCTCGGCCGGCCGCTCGACTGCTGCTCGCTCGCCGAGAAGGCGGCGACGGATGGCGCCGGCGGCTTCGATCAGCTCCAGGCGCTCCCGTGCGGCCTCGGCCGCGCCGGGCGACGCGACGCCGTCCGTCTCATCGATGCGGCGAGGAGCGCCCTTGTGCGGCTCCTCGTGGCCCTCGAGCCGGCTCCAGATGAACTGCGCCTCGGCGAGTAGCTCCCGCTGGCGATCCGGGTCGAGCGACTCGACGGCGAGCTGCTTGGCCCGGGACGCCGACAGCGCCCGCACCAGGCCGGCGTGAACGCCGTCCTCCTCGATCTCGGTGCCCCGGCCGTCGTCGAAGGCGGAGGTCGCGACGAACATGTCGGTCCCTGATTTCGCCCGGCTCATCGCCACGTAGCCGGCCTCGCGGTACATGGCGTCGCCGCCGAGGACGAAGGCCCGCCCCACGGTTGCGCCCTGGGACTTGTGCACGGTCGAGGCGAACCCGTGGTCCAGGTGACCGGCCTCCAGGTACTCAGACGGCACCTCGCGGATGCCCCGGTCCGTCTCGACCCTAAGGCTCGAGCCGTCGGAGTCGAGCACCTTGCCCCGTGTCCCGTTCAGCACGTCGAGGTCCCTGTCGTTGCGGCAGAACAGCACCTCGTCGTCCGCCGCGTAGGAGCGGTCGCCTGCGACACAGAGGTCCGGGCCGAGCTCGCCTCGCCGACGGAGCTCGACACGCGCCAGGGCGTTCAGGTCCTCGACGTCGCTTCGCCGCAGGGCGTACATGCGGGCGTCGACTCCTTGGGAGCGGCAGTCTGCCCACTCGGTCACCATGGCGACGCGGGCCGAACGGGCCGAGTCGTGCAGGTGCAGCTTGCCGTTCTCGCCGTAGGCGACGATGCCGGCACCGACCTCGCCGTGGCGCAGCTCGTCGAGTGCCGCCCGCTCCCAGTCCGCCTCCTGGCGCCGGTTCTCGGTCAGCTCGGATGCGCCCAGCCGCTCGGCCAGCATTCGCAGAGCTCCCCCGGCCTGGATCTCGGGCAACTGATGCGGGTCGCCGACCAGCACCAACTTGCAACCGGCCGCCACGCTGGCGTCGATCAGCCGGCCGAGCGCCCGGGAGCCGACCATTCCCGCCTCGTCCACCACGAGGACGTCGCGCCGCCCGAGCACGATGTCGCCACGCTCCAGGGCGATGAACAGCCGGGCGAGGGTCGTCGAGGCGATGCCGGCGCCGGACTCGAGCTCGGCTGCGGCCCGAGCCGCCAGCGCCGCCCCCTGCACCGCCAAGCCCCCTTGTTGCCAGGCCGCCCGTGCGGCGTCGAGGGCGTAGGTCTTGCCGGCGCCCGCCTTGCCGATCACCACTTCGACGCCGGCGCCGGAGGTGGTGAGCCGGCGCACCATGTCCGCTTGCTCTGCAGCGATGGTCGGGCGTTCTCCGAGGACGACGTCGACGACGGAGGGATCGACCAGCCCGGCGCCGACCGTCCTGGCACCCTCGGCCTCGGCGAGAAGTCCCGCCTCGACGGCCAGCATCTCGGCGGTGGTCACCTTCTCCTCGCCGGCACGCCCCTCGGTGCCGAGGTGCACGATCCGGGCATCGGCGATGACGGCGTCGGCACCGGCTTCGAGGCCCGGCAGACGCGCCCCGTCGGCGAGGCCCTCGGCCAGCGAGCGCACGACGTCGCGCCGCTCGAAGCTGGACGCGTGGTGGGTGAGCCCCTCCGCCCCGAGCATCTGCTCGGCCAATGACGCCAGGTGATCCGCCGAGACCATGGGCCGGCGCGGCCGGCCGAGGGCCGATTCGAGCACGTCGGGGTCGAAGCCCTTCGAGCGGGCCTCCCCCCGCCAGCGGTCTTGCAGCCCGACGAGCGGCAGCGGGACGTCGCCCGAGCCGAGGTGTTGCTTCGGCTTCCGCGTCTTCAGGGCGGCGATCTCCGCAGCCTTGGCGGTGCTGGCGCCGAACTCGGCGAGGTCGGCCTTCACCTCCGCCCGACGGGTGGAGAACGTCTTCAGCAGCTCCGGCGGGATGCCGGCGATCTCGGACATCCCGTTGACCGGCGGCTGGAACCTCACGCCGAGGCGCCAGACCAGGCCCGCCCGCAGCGCTGCCTGGTAGACGAAGCCCGCCGTGCGGCTCTGGTGGTACACGAGCGAGGCGTGCAGCGACGACCAGCGCCCGTCGGTGCCGCGGACGACGTTGGCCACGAGCACGTGGGTGTGCAGCTGCGGGTCGCCGTTGCGGGAAGTCCGCTGGCGGAAGGCTGCGGCGACCAAGCCCGAGGTTGCGATCCGCTGCACGCCGTCGGTGCCGCGCCGCGTGAAGGCGGCATGGGCCTCCAGGTAGGCGAGGGAATCGGCGACGGCCTCGTCATGGGAGACCCTGACGGCCTCGGAGACTTCCGGGGAGGCGAGCCCGTACAACAGGCTTAAGCTCTTCGGAGCCGAGAACGTCAGGTCGAACCCGGGCACGTGCCGGCTCGGTGACACCACGCGGCCCGTGAGCGACGACCCGTCGATGGGCGACCGGGCGCCCAGCACGGCGGACAGGTCCTCCCGTGAGACCTCGCCCGAGAGGCCGAGTGTCGCTGCGCCGGAGCCGAGCCATCGCCCCGGCGCCTCACCGGCACCGAGGTAGTAGTCCTCCGGGGTGGCCACCTGGTCGAGGTAGTACTCCTCCGATCCGTGCCCGAGCTTGCCGATGGAGAGCATCACTCGGCCTCCCCGGTCGCGCCGACGAGGGCGAGCAGCCTTGCCCGGGGGACGACCATGCGCCGCCCGAGCCGGATGATCGGCAGCTCCCCGCGTGCCGCCAGCTCGTAGGCAAGCGCCCGGGAGATGCCGAGGAGCTCGGCCGCCTCGGCGATGGTGACGACGAGCCGTATGTCGGCCTTGGCTGGTTCAACCTGCTCTGTGTTGGTTTCCATGGGGGGAGGGTGAACTTGCCCTGTCCACGTTTGGGTCCACGCTTACGTCCACGCCCGAATTTCTTCACCGCGTCACAGCAGCTCACGGCGTTGTCGAGATCCGTGTCGAAGATCTTCTTGAGCTCTCGCCGCGTCGAGCCGTGGGAGGGAGCCTCGGGAAGGGGCGGCGCAGGTGTTCCAACCGTGCATGAGTACGGCCGGCCTCGAGGATCCCGACCCGAACACGAGACGAAGGGCTTCGAATCTCGCCGAGCTCGCCACTGAGAGGGCTCGGAGGCGTCCAGGACGTGCCATGCCGTCCTCCGGAGTTTCGCTTGCCTGTCCACGTTTGGGTCCACGAATTCGTGCCACATCCGTGCTGCCGCAGGTCGGCCGGGGTGTGGGACACGTTGTCGAGGTCTCGCCCCTACGAAAGCGAGATCGAACCGCAAGCGAGTTGCCGAAGGCACTCGTGCGGCGAGCCTGAGTCAACGCAAGCGGCCGTCGGGCCCGTCGGCGCTGCCATTGCTCTGCCGACCTGAGCCGAGTCGCCTTCGTCACGACCGCCGTGACGACACGCCGGCCGGGAGCGATGACTGTTCCGAAGCGATCCGCCCGCCTGCTGTGACCCGCTTTTGTCGGCTTGTCAGCATGAAAGTCCTGGTCGTGGCAACAGCGCGGGTGCTGATGACGTCACGCTGGACGATCCGATGTCGAGTGCAAGTATCCGGCCCGCGGTCATCTCCGCCTGAACGCTGCGCCTTGAGTTGCGCGCTCGCAGAGCTTGTCAGCGCCGGCAGCCTTCGGATGCACAGGACGGTGAATTGCCCCAGCGGCTCATGCTCGCCAGGGTCTTGCGGAGCCCGCACACCGGTGCCAAAAAGGCATGGATCGAGGAATACACACTTGCATTACTATGCCGACGTCGGCATAGAAATGCCTATGCCGACAACGTAGTTATGCCGACCCGGGCGGTTTGGGACATCGACACCCCAGGTCAAGGAGGTGGCGCTCGTAAGACGATCGGCATAATTGTTGGGCTTCGACCGGGCTTTTCCGACCAACCCGATGGCGCCCACCTCCGCGGGCGGCTCGGTGACGGCTCATCTTGACTTCCCGTTAGGCGGGAAAAAGTCCCGGTAAACAGGGACGGTAATCCCGTTAGGCAGGACGGCTCTCGCTGGACGCGGCGGCCGCCCTGCGATGTGGGGCAGGCAACGCCTGCCCCACATCGAGAGCGACTAGTTATGCCGACCATTTCGCGAGCGCCACCGCCGGTGACCAGCCCCGAGAGGAGCCGAAGTCAGCGACATCGGCATAATTCGCTTAGCGGCATAGGCATTCTTCAAATGCCGATAACGAGGCGCCACTTTGGCAGCTACTCGGGTCGTTTAGCTGCCGCCCCTCCGGTCGCTGCGCTCCCTTCGGGTTGGCCTCGATGATGAATGAAGATCGAGACCTAGGGAGATACCATAACATTTAATAGAGGTGGCCGGACGTGACATCATGGGAAGGGATCAGGAAGGTCATCCTGCTCTGAGGCCTCGTCGAACGATCGGTGCGGGTCCAGACGGGCGTGAACGCACGGAACGGCATTGGACGGGTTCTGGTGGAATCCGCTGCACATGGTGGACGCTCTCGCGCTCGGTGCCGAGGCACTCGCAGCCCACTACGGTCGGATCGGTGGAGACATCCGCCGGCGGTTGGATGGGCCAGAATCTGCCCCGCCCAACCGTCGGTAGGGGCAGCCCACGTCGTCAGCGCGTTCATCTCGGTTACCGGGAGAGTGAGATCGCTACCGCGTCGCCGAAGGACGGCGAGTCATCGACATGGATGCCAAGGGCGGCTAGATAGGCAACGAGGAGCGGCCGATCCAAGCGGTGCCGAATTCTCCGAGCGAGATAACGGTCGGGGTCCTCGAAGGGCTGAACGAGGCCTGTGGCGTGCCACTGCCACCTGCCGTCTTCGCAATAGGCGGCCAGGGTGCGGATGTATCGCAGAGGCGGCTTGCCATTCGGCCCGAGGAGCTGGAACTGCGTACTCGCGTGCGGTGGGTTGACCGAACAAACTGCGACGACCCCGACGCAGCTCAGCCGCTGGGAAAGGACTCCGACGCTGGGAACGGGATCTCCGCCCTGTCGACCGTTGTTGATGTACATGGTCCACTTCCCGACAGCAACGAACAGCTGCCGGGACCAGGGTGTCTGCAACGGACGGAGCGCATCGAACGCGGCCGGCAGCTGCCCAGCGGGTGCCACGTCGTACTGGGCGCCCAGCGCGTCTCGCCACTTCCTCTCCGCATCGAGAACCGCGTCTATCGGTGCCTCAATGAATCCGAGGGCGTTTCCAAGCGGTGCAAAGTCGCCGTCGAGCAGCGTCGCCACTCTGGCAGGGTAACGCCGCGCGGTTCTCGGGCTGCCCGACCTCGAACTGCTGTTCCGGGCGCAGCAACTACCTCGAGCGGTGGTCCAGAACGGGCCCGCAGACCCCGAAACCGGCCCGCTGCCGCGTCGACCCGCGCAAAACCTACCTGATGCCCCTCATCGAGGTGACTTATGACGATACGGTCGACGAGCCGCTCCTGCGCCGGCTGGGCCAACTCCTGCCGGATGTGGCTTCGGAAGCCGTCGATTGCCCGGAGGACCCGTGGATCGGCCCTCTAGCGGGAGTTTCCGGGCTATCCCGATGAGCCCCGGGGAGCCTTCTGGGGGGACTTCTTCAAAATAGGCCCCTGACCAGCGCGAATGTGCAGGTCAAAGGCTCGCGATTTGTCGCCAGACGGTGTATTACGTATATATGGTATCAATCGTGGGCAAGAAGCAGGGCGGCCACAGGTACTACTACCTCGTCGAGTCAGCCCGGGTGGGGGGCAAGCCGCGCATTGTCTCGCAGCGCTACCTGGGCTCGGCCGACGAGATCGCCCAGCGCCTCTCGGAGTCCGGGCCCGGCGAGCCTGACCGTAGCCGCCACCTGAGCTTCGGCGACCTGGCGGCGGTCTGGGCGATGCTCGGGCGTCTTTCAGTCGTCGAGATCGTCGACGGGGCGGTGGGTGGACGCCGTTCGGACGCGGCGGCCTCCGTCGGGACCTACTTCGCCCTCGCCATTCTCAACCGGGTGGTGGCTCCCTGCTCGAAGCTCGCCTTCTCGGACTGGTGGGCGACCACGGCCGGCGATCGCCTCGTGAAGCTCCCCGCCTCGTCGCTCGACCACCGGCGCTTCTGGGAGGCCATGGACGCCGTCAGCGACGAGCAGCTGAGAGAGATCGAGCGGCGGATCGTGGCTCAGATGGTGGAGTTGTTCGCGCTCGACTGCTCCGGGCTCGTGCTCGACATGACGAACTTTTCCACCTACATCGACTCGGGCAACGACCGGGCACCGATCGCCCAGCGGGGCCATGCCAAGCAGAAGCGCACCGACCTTCGCCTCGTCGGCCTCGGGCTCGTCGTCTCGACCGACTTCGGCGTGCCGCTCGTCAGCCATGGCTATCCGGGCAACCGTCCCGACGTGACCCAGTTCCCCGCGGTGGTCGCCGAGCTCGTGGCCCGCTTTGGCCCCCTGGCCGAAGCCGGAGCCGAGCTCACCTTGGTCTACGACGCCGGCCAGGACTCGACCGACAACCAGGAGCTCATGGAGGACAGCCCGCTCCACTTCGTCGGCTCGCTGCCACCGTCGGATCACCCGGACCTGCTGGCGGTGCCGAAGGGTCGCTACCGGGTCGTCGACAAAGCGGCCTTCCCGGGACTGTCCGCCTTCGAAGATCGCATCGAAGTCTTCGGCCGGGAGCGCCGTGTCGTGGTCACCCACTCGCAGTGTCTGCACGACGCCCAGCTCCGCGGCTTTCACCAGACCCTCGCCAAAGCACGCCGTCAGCTCGCCGAGATCACGGCCCGGCTCGGGCGCGGCAAGGGACGAAAGACCAAGGAGGGCGTCGAGGCCGAGATCGCTGCGGTCCTCAAGCCGCGCTGGCTCGACCGGGTCATCTCGACCGCGCTCTCGGGCGAGGAGCCCTCGAAGCTGCGCCTCAGCTGGCGCACCAAGCCCAAGGCGGTCGAGGCGCTCGCAGACGAGCTGTTCGGCAAGCGGATCCTGTTCACCGACCGCGACGAGTGGACCATCGTCGAGGTCGTGGCCGGCTACCGCTCCCAGTCAGAGGTCGAGGCAGACTTCCGCCAGATGAAAGACCCGAGGGTGGTCTCGTTCTCCCCGATGTTCCACTTCACCGACCAGAAGATCCGGGTGCACGTCGCCCACTGCGTGCTCGCCCTCATGACGGCACGGCTCATGGCCCGCGAGGCAGCTCAGGCCGGAACGGCGATGAGCGTGCGGGAACTGCTCTCGACCCTGGCAGGGATCCAGGAGACCGTTCTTCTGTACCAAGGAGACCGGGGACGCCCCCGAGCCCGCCGGATGCTCACCGAGATGGACTCCACCCAGCGCCGCCTCTACGACCTGTTCGGCCTCGACACTTACGCTCCGACTCGCTGAGTTAGGTAATACAGCCCTCGTCCCCAGATACCACTGTTGACCTGGGACTACGTCGATCCTTCAGGGGATAGCCAGGAAACTCCCGCTAGAGGACGGAGACATCGAGATCCGGTTTCGGGGAAAGAGTGCCTTTGACGTGGGCGGCCTCAACGTTGTTGTCGAGGTTCGGACGAAACTGTTCGAAAGTCGGATCCTGGACAAGCAGCGGCGTGCCGACCTCATCCGGGACCGCCTGTCGAGCCTGGGACTCGGTTGATCCTGGCCGCGACACAGTCCTTCGTGGACGGACACGGTGGGGGAGGCCGGGAGGGGGCTTGCCCCCTCCCGCTAATGCCGCGACAGGCAACGTTCCTGGGGTCGTAGCCGGTCACAAATCCCTGCCAGCCTGAGACAGGATGTCTGCCGGTGACAACTCAGCCACTCCCGGAGTCTGGAGGCCGATGCCCCGTCTGCGGGCACCCGGAGGAGGCCCATACCTACTGGGCTCCCGACAAGACCTGCGACGGCTGGGCACACTGCACCGTCGGAAGGCTGAGTCAGCCTGCCAGTGTTGGCGCTCCTGGCCGAAGATTCCGCTCCCGAACTGATAGAAGCGCGCATCCACCACTCCTGGCGCGAGTTTCCGGGCTACCCCAGGCTGCGCCGCCGTTCGCCCTGGTAGATGACGGTGTCGGGCGGTTCGTCGCGTATTACCTAACTCAACGCTTGGGGGCGTAGTCGTCGAGGCCGAACAGGTCGTAGAGACGGCGCTGGGTCGGGTCCATGTCGGTGAGCATGTGGCGGGCTCGGGGCCGTCCTCGCTCGCCGGCGTAGAGCAGGACGGTCTCTTCGATGCCCGCCAGGCTCGAGAGCAGCTCGCGCACGCTCATCGCCAGACCCGCTCTCGATGCCTCGCGCACCATGAGGCGGGCGACGGCGAGCGCCAGCACGCAGTAGAAGGCGTGCACGCGGATCTTCTGGTCGGTCCAGTGGAACATCGGGCTGAACGAGACGACGGCGGGGTCCTTCATCTGGCGGAAGTCGGCCTCGACCTGCCACTGCGAGCGGTAGGCGGCCACGATCTCGGGGATCGTCCAGTCCTCGTGGTCGGTGAACAGGATGCGCTTGCCGAACAGCTCGTCCTCAAGCGATCGACGCGCCTCGTCGTCGAGGGAGTACTCGAGGCGGAAGCTCGACGGTGTCCTGCCGGTGAGCGTGGTGGTGATACAGCGCGCCACCCAGCGGGCCGAGCAGATCTCGGCGATCTCGGCCTCGACGGCCGCCCTGTTCCTGCGCGTCCGTCCCCGCTCGAGGCGGGCCGCCATCTCGCCGAGACGCCGAGACGCCTTGGCCAGGGTCTGTGCGAAGCCCCGCGACTGCTTGTCGTGCAGCTCGGCCGAGTGGGTGACGACCACCCGGCGCTCGGCCCCGAGGGCCGTGGTCCTCGCCTCGAAGGCGGTCAGCCCGGGGAAGGCCTCCCCGTCGACACTGCGATAGCGCGACCGAGCCACTCTGAGCAGGTCGGCGTGGTCGCTCGGGCGGAGCGATCCGACGAAGTGCAGCCGGCTCTCCTCGATGAGCGCCTGGTTGGCGGCGGAGTCCTGGCCGGCGTCGTAGACCAAGGTGAGCTCGTCGCCCTCGGCGGCGATCACGTCGTAGCGGGCCGTCAGCTCGCTCACGACGTCGGCGAACTGCGTGACGTCGGGCCGGTTGCCGGCATAGGTGTGGCTGACGATCGGGATGCCGCCGTCGGTCGTGACGACGAGCCCGAGCCCGACGAGGCGGAGATCGGTGCGCTTCTGCTTGGCGTGACCGCGCTGCGCGACCGGTGCCCGATCGTTGGCCGAGTCGATGAAGGTGGCGAAGTTCGTCATGTCGAGCACGAGGCCGCTGCAGTCGAGGCCGAAGCTCGCCACCATGGAGGCGGTCACCCGGCGTTCGATCCCCCTCAGCTGCTCGGGGGTGATGGCGTCCATCGCGTCCCAGAAGCGGCGGTGGTCGAGAGCCCCACCCGGAAGGCGCACCAGCCGGTCACCGGCCGTCGTCTGCCACCAGTCCGAGAAGGCGAGCTTCGAGCACGGCGCCACCACTCGATTGGCACAGGCGAGGGCGAGATAGGTGCCGACAGACCCGGCAGCGTCCGAGCGCCGGGAGCCGACGACGTCGTCGATGATCCGGGCCACTCCGAGACGCTCGAGCACGCCCCAGGTAGCCGCCAGATCCCCGAAGCTCCGGTGCTGGGTACGCGTCGGCTCGCCGGGCCCGGACTCCGACAGCCTCGTCGCGATCTCGTCGGCCGAGCCGAGGTAGCGCTGCGAGACGATGCGGGGCTTTCCCTCCACCCGGGCCGACTCGACGAGGTAGTAGTAGGTCTTGGAGCCCTGCTTCTTGCCGACGAGAGAAGCCATATCTAGGTAATACACTACCCGGCGACAAATCGCGAGCACCTGAGCAGGACAAACGCGCTGGTCACGCGCCTATTCGAAAACTTTCTTCTGAGACCCCGAAATCAGCCCTCAGCGGATAGCCAGGAAACTCCCGCTAGCGCTCGGTCGCACAAAGACTTGTCAACCTCCGTTACGAGCACGACCTCGACGTGTGCACCTTTCAGCCGTGGAATCACTGCTCGGAGCCCAGACCTAGCCAGGTTCCTGGCCGCTTCTCTGAAGCCCACAAATTCGGCAACGACTTCCAGCCCTAGCTGGTCAGCCGTCTTGCGACACGCGACGACCTGTTCGGTAACAAGTCGTTCCTCCTCTCGGAGGTCTGCGATCTCGTCCGTCCTACCGACCCTGAATGGATGGTCAGACACCGTCGCCGAGGCACTTGACCAGGTCGATCCCGGCATAGCAAGCGCTATAGGACTACACGGTGGGATGACTTCGACCGAGTGTGGGGAGGCTCTCGGCGCTTCTGCAGATGGCAAGAGACTCCTCCGCCAGCCAGCTGGTTCTTTGGTCTCGGTGGCACGCCAACAAATTCCACCAACCCGAACACGAAAC
>JBEKLQ010000046.1:0-28250 GCA_050010115.1 Acidimicrobiales bacterium
GCGCCGGGCCGAGTCCATCGGGGTCTTCCAACTCGAGGGCGGGGCCATGCGCCAGACGCTCCGCGCCCTTGCCCCCACGTCCTTCGACGACGTCGCCGCCCTCGTCGCCCTCTACCGGCCGGGCCCGATGGCGGCCAACATGCACCGGGACTACCCGGAGCTGAAGAACAAGCGAAAGGTGCTCACCTACCTCCACCCGGACCTCGAGCTCATCCTGCGGGACACCTACGGCCTCATGCTGTACCAGGAGTCGGTGATGCGGGTGGCGCAGCATTTCGCCGGCTACAGCCTCGAGGAGGCGGACAACCTCCGCAAGGCCTGCGGCAAGAAGATCCGGGCGCTCATCGTCGCCGAGCGTGAGAAGTTCGTCGCCGGCTGCGTGACGGAAGGCTATGGGGAGAAGCTCGGCACCGAGCTGTTCGACATCATCGAGCCGTTCGCCGACTACGCCTTCAACAAGTCACACTCCTACGGCTACGGCCTGGTGGCGTACCAGACGGCCTGGTTGAAGGCCAACTACCCGGTCGAGTACCTGGCGGCGCTGTTGTCGTCGGTGAAGGACGACAAGGACAGGACCGCGATCTACCTCGCCGAGTGCCGGACGCTCGGCATCGAGGTGCGTGTCCCAGACATCAACACGTCCCTCTCGAACTTCTCCACGCTCGGCAGCGCCCGCGTGATCGTGTTCGGTCTGTCGGCGGTCCGCAACGTCGGTGAAGCGATCGTGGACCTCGTGGTCGCCGAGCGTGAGGCCAACGGGCCGTTCATCGACTTCTACGACTTCTGCCGCCGGGTCGATCCGAGCGCTCTCAACAAGCGCGCGCTCGAGTCACTGGTGAAAGCTGGCGCCTTCGACTCCTGCGGGCATCCCCGCCAGGGCCTGTGCGTCGTGTTCGAGGAGATCGTCGACCGGACGCTGACGCGCCGTCGTGAGGAGGATCTGGGGATCTCGACGCTGTTCTCCATACTCGAGGCGGACGCCAACGCCGCCGGGGAGGACGGCTCGGTGTTCGACGACGCCCGGGTCCCGATCCCCGATCTGGAATTCAACAAGAACGACCGGCTCGCGTTCGAGAAGGAGATGCTCGGGCTGTATGTGAGCGATCACCCGCTCCGCGGCTTGGAGCTGCCGCTGCGCCGGCTGGCGACTCACTCGATCCGTGACGTGCTCGATTCGGATGGCACTGCCGCCATCTCACCCGACGGGGGTCCGGTCGTCACCGGGTCGGTCGTGGTCGGCGGGGTCGTCACCGGCCTCTCGCGGAGGTACACGCGGCGCGGTGAGCTGATGGCGACGTTCGTGCTGGAGGACCTTGATGCCGCCATCGAGGTCATGGTGTTCCCGAAGACCATGATGGAGTACGGAGGCCTGCTCGAAGAAGACGCCATCGTCGTGTTGCGTGGCCGGGCCGACAATCGCGACGAGCAGCCGAAGCTCGTGGCGATGGAGGTCCGCAGGCCGGAGCTCGTCGCCTCGATGCCCGGAGCCCCGATCGAGGTGACGCTGCCGCTGCACCGGCTGACGGACTCGATGGTCCGCCGGCTCCGTGAGCTGGTCGTGGAGCACCCAGGCCTGTCCCCCGTGCATCTGCGCGTGGGCGAGAAGGTGCTGCGGCTACCGGCTCAGTTCAACGTCGATCCGCGCGGCGGGATCATCGGCGCGCTGAAGGAGCTGTTCGGGACGCAAGCGGTCGCGTCCTGAGGCCGTCCGCAGCCGCCGGGGGCCTCCAGCTTCAGAGGTTCGAGGGCTTTCGAGACTCGCTTGGCGGGTCCGCCCGCCAATCCCGTAGACTATGCAAGGTTCGGGGAATCGCGTCACTCAACGCAGGATGACCCGAACGCTGCCGGGGGCGGCGCACGTCGCGATATAGCGGACGACGTCCTCCGGGCAATTTGGAACAGGCGCGACGTACGGGAGCTCTACAGGGACATGACCACCGCCCTCGAGGTCGTCACGAAGGATTGCACCGCGCTCACGGACGGAGAGCTGGCCGAGATGGCCGACCTGTCGGCGGGGTCTCTGGCACCGTGGGAGGTCGGGTTTCTTTCCAAGCAGCGTGAGGACTGGGTGCTCGTCACCCATGCCCGGGAAGAAGGCAAGCTCCGGGGCTATGCGCTGTCGACGCTGGAACGGATCGGAGGCACTCCGAGCCTCCTGATCGGCCCGGCGGCGTTCACCCGCTCCCGGACGGCCGGGGCCGCTCTCGAGTCCGTGATGCACGATCTGTATCGGCGGGCCGTGCTGGCCTTCCCGGATGAGGACGTCCTCGTGGGGACGCGATTTGCCCGCTCGTCGGGTTACGCGGCCTTCAGCGGCTTGGAGGACATCGTGCCGCGTCCCGATCACAAGGCTTCGGGCGAGGAGCGGGCGTGGGGCCGGCGCCTCGCGAAGCGCTTCCGTGTGGAGAGCCAGCTCGACGACCGGACCGCGGTGATCCGTGGCGACGGCGACCTGACCGGGTTGCTCGACTTCGACCCGGCCAAGGCGCCGAAGGCCGCATCGATCTACGATGTGTGTTTCGAGCAGGTCGACTCCGAGCGGCACGACACCGTCGTCGCTTTCGGATGGGCGATGGCAGAAGGGCTCGCCGAGGGCTCCCTGCCTCGTTGAGGCGCCGACCCCGCGCTCGAGACTTCGTGGGTCGATCTCGGCGGTCCGGTCCTAGGCGGTCCGGTCCTAGGCGGTCCGGTCCTAGGCCGTCCCAGTCCCAGGCCGTCCCAGTCGTGGTGGCAGCATCCACCATTTCGTCAGTCTGACGGGCAACACTTTCCTGCCGTGAAGCACGTATGAAGATCGCGCTGGTGCTCGGTGCCGGCGGGCTCGTCGGGATCGCTCACCACGTTGGCGTCCTGAGCGCCTTGTCGGACGAGCTCGGTTTTGATCAGAGCCACGTCGACCTTGCAATCGGAACGTCGGCCGGCAGCGCGATCGCCGCCTACCTTCGCACCGGGTGGTCGGCGCACGACCTCATGAAACGAGCAGGCGATCTGCAGGACGCCGCGCCCGGAACGCTTAGCGGTGGGGCGATCGATCTGCTCCGCCATGGGATCGGCTCGGCCTACGTCGTAGCGCGGGCGACGATACGCGTGCCATCGTTCCTGTCGCTGCCACCTGTGCCGATGCTCCGCCGGGCGTTCCCGGCCGGTGTCGTCGCCATGGATGGCGGCGCCAACATCCTCGACCGGGAGCTGCCTCGTTCGTGGCCCGACCCGCGGCTGTGGCTCGCTACCTACGATCTGGTGAGCCGGCGCAGGGTCGTGCTCGGGAGACCGGGCGCTCCGTACGTCCCGTTGTCCTCGGCAGTCCGGGCGTCCTGTGCCATCCCCGGCGTGTATGCGCCGGTGAGAGCCGCTGACGGAGTGCTCGTCGATGGGGGCGCCTGGTCGCTCCTGAACCTCGACCTTGCCGCCCTCGGCGGCTGCGACACCGTGGTGTGCGTTGCGCCGATGTCGTACGACCCCGCCCGTCCACCCGACCGACGTGACCGAGTCCTGAGGGAGGTCGCCACTCGGGCGCTCACCAGGGCAGCAGACCGCCTGCGCCGCCAGGGCATACGGGTCATCATGTTCGCGCCCGGGCCCCTCGAGGTTCTCACCCAGGGCGTGAACCTGATGCGTTCCAACGGTCTCGAGCGCGTCGCCGACGTGGCGTATCACGAGACCGTCGCCCTGCTGCGGCGTCGCGGTCGCGACGGTGGCGTTGGCGGGCTCGCTGCCTGAAGGAGCTCCTAGACGCGGGGCAGTGCTCCGAACACGACCTTCGGGACTTGTCCTCGCCGCGGCGTCCCCAGCCCGACCACGAGCAACTTCGGCGACAGGCCGCTGGCGGTCTGATCCGGCGGCCCCTGCTCGCCCATCGGGAGCACGTGGCGACGTCCCGAGAGCGAGAACTGGCACCACGGCCCGGAAGGCCCGGCTCCGAAGCGCGGCGGCCGTTCCGGCGCTACGAGCACGATCGACGGGCGTGTGCCGGTGAGATCCCCGTAGGCGATCGATGGGCCGAGGGTGCCGAGCAGAGGCCGATCGACTGACTTGGTCACGAGGCGCTGGAGCAGCCGCTTCGTGGGGCGACGTCGGGGATCGGCGAGGTGAGATGGCATGCTCGCGAGCACGACCGCCTCAGGTCGCGCCGGGTCCGCTGGCTCGCTGTCGTGCGCCAGGACCAGCTCGACCGCTCGGAGAGGCGGTCCTGGGAGCGGCGGCGAGATGGAGCCTGCCTCGTCGCCGTCCGGCTCGGTCCTGGCGCTCGATCGCGCCCGGAGCAGCGCACCGGTGTCGGTGTCGACGGCGACCCAGTCGGCTCCGGGCACGAGCACGAGGCAGTGCAGCACGGCGCCGTCCTCGGCTGCCCTCAGGTCACCGACGGTGAAATGCCGCGCTGCTCGGAGGCGAAGTGCTCGGGCCATGTGCCAATCATGGCGCGGCGAAGCGAATTGGGCGAAGCGGAGCCTGACACCCCGGCGGTGGTGCCGGGGTGTCAGCGATCGTTGCGGCTGATGCGGGTGGTAGGGCCGCGGCTCTCAGGCGGGCTCGGAGTGGACTGGATCACGGCGGGGTTCCCGTCCCGCTGAGTGTGATCACCTCGGCCTGGGGGTTCGTAGCGTTGTCTGTGTTGTCGTAGATCGTCAGCTGGGCGGTGCGAGTCCCGGTGTTCGTCGGGAGGAACGCCACCTCGAACTCACAGCTTTGGAGTGGACCGAGCTCCAGATGGGGAGAGGCGCAGAGCTCTTGGACGCTGCCGACGATCGGGTTCGGAATGAACTCGAAGTCAAGGGCGTTCGTGCCCGTCAGCGTGGACCCGGTGAAGGTCAGCGAGACCGTCGAGCTGAGGTTCTCGATCGTCACGTACTGGCCGACTCCTATGCCGACCTCGGTTGGAGCGAACGTGACGGTGTCCGTGCTCAGTTGCGACTGGGTCCACGCTCCCGTCCCTTGGACCGCCACCGTCGTCGTGTCCGACGCGGTGTTGTCGTAGATCGTCACGGTCGTCGAGCGCGTACCGGAGTCAGACGGGGTGAAATTGACCTCGAACGTGCACTGCTCGCCGACGCTCAAGATGTTGCCGCCCGACGCGCCGGTGCAGGTGTTGCCGAGCAGCCCGAAGTCGATCGAATCGGCGCCCTGGACGGCGAAGTTCTCCAGATGCAGCGGCACTGATCCCGAGTTGGTCACGGTCACCGCTGACCAGCTGCTGGTCGTGTCGACTCCCTGCGACGGGAAGACGAGGTCCGTGGTGCTGACCGAGGCAGTGGCGAACTGGCCGGTGCCGGTGATCCCCAGCTTGGCCGCTGCTCCGCTCGTACCCCAACTGGCGTCGAAGACGGAGACGGTCTCCGTCCGCGCCCCGCCCGCCTGCGGGATGAAGGAGATCTGGAAGTCGCATGACTGCCCGGCCGTCAGGTACACGATGCAGTTGCCGAGCTGGACCTGGAAGTCCAGCGGGTCGGGGCCGGCGGCAAGGCCGATGCCGGTGATGTCCTGGGTGGTCTTGGCGTTGTTGGTCACGGTCACCGACTCCGGCACTCCTTGGATCCCCACACCTTGAGCTGGGAAGGTCAAGGTCGACCCGGCCGTCTGCGGCGTCAAGCTGATGGGTGGCGGTGCCGCGCCCACCCCGACGACGACATTTGCCGCCTTCGTGGTGCCGGTGGCGTTCTTCACGGAGAACGAGAACGTGTAGTCCTTGACGGTACCGCCGGTGTTCTTCGGCACCACGACTTTCTTCGAGTAGGTGTTCGACGTGCAGGTCGAAGTCGACGGGAGACCGGTGATCGTGGGCGAGACGGACAAAGTGCACGTCGAAGCGTATTTGAACGTGCCCGTAAACGTGACTGTGCCTCCGGCGTACCCGAGCGTGGTTGGCGTGCCCTTCCATGAGGTGATCGCCGGGGTCGGCGTCGACGCTGATGCCGGCGCCGACGCCACGAGCAGCACGGCACTGAATGCGATCGGTGCGACGGCGAGCAATCGCTTCGCGGTTCTGGTCGTGAATCCAGACTTCATGTGTCAGCTCCTCGCCTGCTGAGCGGCGCGCCAGCGCCGCTTCCTCTGGCGAATGATAGACGAACGGTGGCGGCTCAGTGACTGTAAGCGGTCGCGAGCTCGGCGCCGAGCTCCTCGATGCTGCCCGCCGGCAGCCGGCAGGCACCGGCACGGCACACGTATGCCAGACCGTCGGCCTTGTCCTGCAGCAGCGGTAGCAGGATTCCGGGCTCGGCCATGGCCGTGGAGTCCCGCCAGACGAGCAGGCGGCGCGGGAGGAACGGCCGCCCGGCGAAGCTCACGAGATCCGGTCGGTCCCCCGTGACGACGACCTCGACGGTCCCCGCGGCGAGCAGGTCGGCAGCCCCGACGAGGCCGGGGACGGCGGTCGGGGCAGCGAGGATCGCCGGCGCGCCCGCTCGAATTAGCCGCGCGGCGGCGGCAGCGAGGTCGTCCCGGCCGATCATCGAGCCGAGGCGAGCGAGCGCACCTGCCGCCACCGAGCCTGCGGAGGGAGTGACGCCGTCGTACAGCTCGCGTGGTCGCACCACGAGCTGCTCGGCGTCGGAGCCGGTGGTGAACAGCCCGCCGCCATCGGCGTCCTCGAACAGCGCCAGCAGCTGATCTGCCAGCTCGCTCGCCGCAGACAGCCAGCGAGGGTTGCCCGAAGCCTCTGCCAAGCGGACGCACGCTTCGATGAGCCAGGCGACGTCGACGGAGTAGCCGAGCAGCTCCGGGCGCCGGTCCAGGCCCGGAGGCCCGGACGGGCAGCGCAGCACGCGCCCGTCGGTCGCACGCCTCGAACGGCGGAGCAGGCCGGAGCCCAGCTCCTCGGCTGCGCCGAGCCACGCCGGCTCGCCCGTCGCCAGAGTGGCCTCGGCCAGCGTGGCGCACATCATGGCGTTCCACTCCGTGAGCACCTTGTCATCCAGGCCGGGCCTCACCCTCGTGGAGCGGACATCCAACAAGCGCCGCCGTGCCTCCTCCACCTCCGGGGGTCGGGCGAGCTCGCCGCCGAGTGGCCGCCGCAGGATGTTGCGGCCCTCGAAGTTCCCGGCGTCGGTGACTCCCCACCAGGCGGTCGCGATCGGAGCGAGCTCGGGACCGAGCGCTTCGGCGATCTCGGCGCGGCCCCACAGATAGAAACGGCCCTCGGAGCCCTCGGAGTCGGCGTCCTCCGCCGAGGCCAGCCCGCCTTCGGGCAGCCGCAGGTCACGCAGTACGTAGCCGACGATCTCGTCGAGCACTTGGCGCCAGCGGGCGTCACCGGTGGCCTGCCAGGCGTGGAGGTAGACCCGCGCGAGCTGGGCCTGGTCGTAGAGCATCTTCTCGAAGTGCGGGACGAGCCACTCCCGGTCGACCGAGTACCTCGAGAAACCCCCTCCCACGTGATCCCAGATCCCCCCGACGGCCATCGCCTCAAGCGCCTTGGTCACCATCTCGATCGGCGAGGGGTCCAGCTCGGCGCCGATCCCCTCGGCGTGTGCCCGCAGCAGGAGGTCGAGCAGGAGCGGTTGCGGGAATTTGGGTGCCCGCCCGAACCCGCCCCATTCGGGGTCGCACATCGCCTGGAGCCGCTCGCAGGCCTGCACGATCGCGGCTCGCACGACGTGCGGGTCAGCGACATCCGCGCCGTCGGCGCCAACGGGCGGTGGTGGCGCAAGGCGCCGGGCGACGGCGTCGTTCAGCACCGCTGCCTGCTGGTCGACGGCCTCGCGCTGGTCGGCCCAGGCGTCGGCGATGGCATGGAGGACCGAGAGGAACGTCGGGGCGCCCCGGCCCGGGCGGTTCGGGAAGTACGTGCCGACGAAGAAGGGCTTCCCTTCCGGTGTGGCGAAGACGCTCATCGGCCAGCCCCCGTGTCCGGTTGCCGCCTGCACAGCCTCCATATAGATCGCGTCGATGTCCGGCCGCTCTTCGCGGTCGATCTTGACGGCTACGACGAGCTCGTTCATCTCGGCGGCCGTCACAGGGTCGGCGAACGACTCGTGTGCCATGACGTGGCACCAGTGGCACGCTGAATAGCCGATCGACAGGAACAGGGGTCGATCGAGGTCAGCTGCACGTCGGAGCGCTTCGTGGCCCCAGGGGTACCAGTTCACGGGGTCGTGCCGGTGCTGGCGCAGGTACGGGCTCGTCTCGGCTGCCAGCCGGTTCTCGCTCCTGGGTTCGATGGAGGGCACCGGCCGGAGCCTACGGTGTCGCGATGGAGCTCAGACTGGACGGCAAGGTGGCGCTCATCACGGGCGGATCGAGAGGGATCGGGCTGGCGACGGCAGCCCGCATGGCCGAGGCAGGAGCGAGCGTGATGCTCACCTCTCGCAAGGCCGGCGCCCTCGAGGTGGCAGCGGCGTCGATCGACGGCGACATCGCCTGGTTCGCCGCCAACGCCGGGGAGCCGGATCAGGCCGAAGCGTGCGTGGCGGCGACCATGGAGCGCTTCGGCAGCATCGACGTGCTCGTCAACAACGCCGGAACGAGCCCGTATTTCGGGCCACTGATCGAGATCGACTTGCCACGGGCGAACAAGACCGTGCAGGTGAATCAAACCGCCGTGCTCGTCTGGACTCAGCTCGCTTACGAGGCCTCCATGCGAGCCCACGGCGGCTCGGTCATCAACGTCGCCTCCATCGGCGGCTACTCGGTCGAGCCCGCCATCGGTTGGTACAACGTCACCAAGGCGGCCGTCATCCACCTCACGCGGCAGCTCGCGGGTGAGATCGGCCCGGTCCGCGTGAACGCCGTGGCCCCGGGCCTCGTGCGGACCGACCTGGCCAGAGCGCTGTGGGAGAACGGCGAGGATCGGGTGGCCCGGCGGCTGCCGCTCCGGCGGATCGGCGTGCCTGACGACGTCGCCACTGCCGCCTTGTTCCTCGCGTCCGAGGCGGCGAGCTGGATCACCGGGCACACCCTCGTCGTCGATGGGGGCGCCTTGGTGGCTCCGGGCGGCGGTGTCAGCCCTTGACGTCCCGGTGCCCGCCACGGCCCACCGCGCCCGCCACGCAGTGTGCCCGCCACGGCTCAGTATCATCGCCCGCATCACCGCCCGGTACCTCCGGGCGCTCGAGCCTGGAGGCCTGCAACATGACGGTCACGGAGACGGCTCCCGCCACGCAGCCGGTGCTGCCGGCCGGGGAGCACACGGCGCCCGGTGCCGAGCGGGATCAGGCCGCCGAGGCGTCGCCACTCATCGAAGACGAGTTGCTCGTCGAGGAGATCTCGATCGATGGGATGTGCGGCGTCTACTGAGCCGGGTTTTGACCCGGCGAGGCCCTATGAGCTCCACCCGGACGTGGCACTCCGTCCAGAGCCCTTCGGGGCCTTGGCCTATCACTACGGGAACCGGCGCTTGACGTTCCTCCGGTCACCGGAGCTCGTGCAGCTCGTGATCGAGCTCGGCGACCACGAGTCGGTGGCTGCGTCGATGGCCGCGCTGGGTGTCGCCACCGAGCGCAGGCCGGCCCTCGAGCGAGCTCTCGCGTCACTGGCGAAGAGCGAAGTGGTCCGCCCACGATCCGACGGAGCGGTCCGTGCCGGTTGAGCGCCTCGCCGACGAGCTGGCGCGCGGGCTCGATGCACCGATCTGCCTCACGTGGGAGCTCACTTACGGTTGCAACCTGTCGTGCGTCCATTGCCTGTCGAGCTCCGGCCTTCGCGATCCGGAGGAGCTGACGACCCGAGAGGCGATGGGTCTCGTGGACGAACTGGCGGCGATGCAGGTGTTCTACGTGAACATCGGCGGTGGCGAGCCCACTCTCCGGCCGGACTTCGCCGAGCTCGTATCGTACGCGGTGTCACGCCAGGTCGGTGTCAAATTCTCGACGAACGGCACGACGATGACACGGGCGCGAGCGCGCCGGTATGCCGCCATGGACTACGTCGACATCCAGATCAGCCTCGACGGCGCGTCGCCGGCGTCCAACGACCCCGTGCGCGGTGAGGGCACCTACGCGATGGCCGTGCTGGCGATGGAGCGGTTGGCTGATGCCGGGTTCGGGCCGTTCAAGGTCAGCGTCGTGGTCACGCGAGCCAACGCGGGCGAGCTCGACCAGATGCTGGCGCTCACCCGCCGTTTCGGCGCCGAGCTGCGGGTGACGAGACTCCGACCGTCGGGCCGTGGCGCAGCGGTCTGGAACGAGCTCCGCCCCACTGCCGAGCAGCTGCGGGACACCCATCTGTTCCTGACCGATCACGCCGAGGTGCTAACAGGCGACTCGTTCTTCCATCTCGGCCCACTCGGCGACCAGCCGCTCGCCGGCCTCAACCTGTGCGGGGCGGGGCGGGTCGTCTGCCTGATCGACCCCGTCGGCGACGTGTACGCCTGCCCGTTCGTGATGCACCCGGACTTCAAGGCGGGGAGCATCCGGGAGCCGGGGGGGTTCGCGGCAGTCTGGCGGGACAGCGCTCTGCTCACCGGGCTCCGTGAGCCCGTGACCGGTGGCGCCTGCAACGCCTGCGCCTCCTTCGGCGCCTGCCACGGCGGATGCATGGCGGCCAAGTTCTTCACCGGCCTACCGATGGACGGCCCTGATCCTGAATGCGTGCTCGGCCATGGCGAGAAGGCTCTTGTCATGGCCGGAGGGAGCCAGGCGCCCGCAAGCGTGGGACCTGGCCACGCAAAGCCGGGCCGCCCGGTCCCGGTTGCCTTCGGGACGCGCCGGCCGGCACGAGCCCGGTGACAGGTCTCGGCGATCCGGTCCGCCTCGGCAACCTCACCGCTCCCAACCGGCTCGTCTTCGGCCCACACGTCACGAACCTCGGGCGGCGCCGCCAGATCTCCGACCGGCACGTCGCCTACTACCGGGCGCGGGCGGCGGGCGGGGCCGGGGTGATCGTCGTAGAGGAGGCATCGGTCGACGCCTCCGATTGGCCGTACGAACGCGCCCCGCTCGCGGCCGAGTGCGCCGAGGGTTGGTCGCTTGTCGCCGAGGCCTGCCACGGAGAAGGCTCGCTCTGTATCGCGGCCATTGGCCACGCCGGCGGCCAGGGCTCGAGCGCCTACCACCAGAGGGCGCTGCTCGCCCCGTCCAGCGTCCCCGACGTCGTCACCCGCGAGGTGCCGAAGGCCATGGAGGCCGAGGAGGTCGCTTCGGTGGTGGCGGCGTTCGCGACCGCAGCTCGGCTGGCCGTCGAGGCCGGCTGCGACGGCGTCGAGGTGAACGCCGGCCAGTGGAGCCTGTTGCGGCAGTTCTGCTCGGGTCTGACGAACCTGCGTGGCGACGAGCTCGGCTCGGACCGCGCGGCGCTGGTTCGCCAGGTCGTCGAGGCCGTCCGCTCGGTCGCGGGGCGCTCGGTCGTAGGACTGCGGTTCAGCTGCGACGAGCTGGCGCCCTGGGCAGGGATCGTGCCGGAGGCCGCCGCCCCCCTGCTCTCGGGCCTCGTGGCCGGTGACCGCGTCGACTACGTCACGGTGGTCCGGGGTTCGGCCTATGGGACCGGTGCCACGTGGCCGGACGGGCACGTCGCCCCCGGCTTCAACCGGGAGACGACGGCGCTCGTACGTCGGGCTCTGCCGGCGAGCGTGGCCGTGTTCGCCCAGGGGTCGATCGTCGACGTGGACATGGCAGCCGAGGTCCTGGCGACAGGAGAGGCCGACCTCGTCGAGATGACCCGGGCGCTCATCGCCGACCACGCCGTGGGCAGGAAGGTGGCTGCCGGCGAGGCGTCCCGCATCCGGCCCTGCACGCTCTGCAACCAGGCGTGCCAGGTCCGCGACCCGAGAAACCCCCTCGTCTCCTGCACCGTCGATCCCGCTGCCGGGCACGAGACCGACGAGCCTTCGCCTCCGGATGGGAAGGTTGCCGAGGCGGTAGGCCTGCACCTCCTCGTCGTCGGCGGCGGGCCCGCCGGCCTCGAATGCGCCAGGGTCGCCGCCTTACGAGGGTTCGACGTGACCGTGCTCGAACGCGAGCAGCACTTCGGCGGCATGGCCCTGACGGTGAGTCGCCTGCCGGGTCAACAGCGCTTCGGGCGTGTAGTCGAGTGGCTCGAGGCAGAGTGCCGGCTGGCCGGCGTCGAGCTCGTCGCCGGTCACGAGGCCGCCCTGGAGGAACTCGACGCCCACGATGGCCCGGTCGTGTGCTGCACCGGCTCCCGTGACGGGAGGCGCAACTTTGCCGTCGCCGAGTTCGCCACCGTCATCGGTGCAGGGGAGGTGCTGCTGGCCGATCGCATCGTCGGCGAGCCGGTCCCGTCCCCGGTGGTCGTGTTCGACCCCATCGGCGGCCCCATCGGCGTCGGAGCGGCGGAGCTGCTGGCGACCTTGGGCGCCTCGGTCACGTTCGTCACGCCGGACTTCGTCGTCGGCGAGCAGCTGGCGATGAGCGGCGACCTCGCCCCGGCGAACGTGCGGCTGCAGCAAGCCGGCGTGGAGCTCGTGAAGCGTTCCGTCGTGCGCTCCGTCGAGCCGGAGCACGTTGTCGTCGAACACCGCGACTCCGGCGAGATCCGGTCCGTAGCGGCAGCCGTCCTCGTCGACGCCGGTCACCGGTTGCCGGAGGACACGCTGTACCGGACGGTCACCGTCGCCCGCGCCGACGTGGCGGTCGCCGGCGACGCCGTGGCGCCCCGGACCGTGCTCGAGTCGGTCCTCGAAGGCCGGCGGGTGGCAATGGCCCTCGCCGTCACGCGACCGGTGGCCGACGGGGTGAGCGTCCCCCGATGACGCGCAGCCAGCGGTACCCGATGTTGTTCTCCCCGCTCCGGATCGGGCCGGTGACGGTGGCCAACCGGGCGGTGTTCTCGGCGCACCTCACGAACTATGCGTCCGACGGTCTGCCGTCCGAGCAGCACGCCGCTTACTACGCCGCCCGGGCTGCGGGTGGCGCCGGGCTGATCATCACCGAAGAGCACTCCACTCACCCCACGGACTGGCCTTACGAGAAGCTCATCCACGGCTTCCGCGAAGCCGCCATCGGGGGCTACCGCCGCATCACCGAGGCCGTGCACGGCCACGGCGTCCCGATCTTCGCCCAGATCAACCACAACGGCGGCCAGGCCTCCAGCATGTACACGCGCCTGGCGGTGTGGGCCCCGTCGCCGGTGGCAGATCCGTTGTTCCGGGAGGTCCCGCACGCGGTGACCGAGGCCGAGATCGCCGAGATCGTCGCCGGGTATGCCACGGTCGCCCGCCACTGCCGTGAGGGTGGTTTCGACGGCGTAGAGCTGCAGTGCTCGCACTCGTCGATCGTGCGGGGATTCTTGTCGGGGGCGACGAACCTGCGGACCGACCGGTACGGCGGCCCGCTCGAGAGCCGGGCGCGCCTGCTGCTCGAACTGCTCGAAACGGTTCGGGAGGCGATCGGCCCAGGGCTCGCGCTCGGCGTCCGTCTGTGCGGGGACGAGCTCGTCGAGGGCGGCACCACGATCGACGACGCCGTGGCCGTCGCCAAGCTCGTCGACTCGCAGGGTTGCGCCGACTACATCAACACCTCGATCGGCGTGGCCACGGCGACGTTGTTCATGATCGAGGCGTCGATGCACATGCCGCCCGGGTACGCCAGTTTCATCCCCTCGGCAATCCGGGAGGCCGTGTCGCTGCCGGTGGTCGGTGTCGGGCGCTTCAAGGATCCGTTGCAAGCCGAACGGGCGCTCAACGAGGGGGTGTGCGACCTCGTCGGGATCGTCCGTGGCCAGATCGCCGATCCCGACCTCGTGTCCAAGGCGCGAGGAGGGCGGACCGAGTCCATCCGCCTCTGCCTGTCGTGCAACCAGGAGTGTGTCGGGCGCATGGGTCTCAACCGCTGGCTGGGTTGCATCGAGAACCCCCGGACCGGGCGGGAGGCGCTGCCGGCGCCGACAGCGCTCGGTGGCGGGCGCCGCCGGTTGCTCGTCGTCGGTGCCGGGCCCGCCGGGCTCCAGGCTGCGATTGCTGCGGCGCGAGCCGGCAGATCGGTGACGGTGCTCGAGCGCCGCCCCGAGCCGGGCGGTCAGGTCCGCCTGGCGGCCTCGGTCCCCAACCGTGCCGAATTCGGCGACCTCATCCGCAACCAGCTGCACGAGTGCCGGGAGCTCGGTGTGGGCCTGTGCCTCGGCGAGGAGGCCACCGTCGAGCGAGTGCTGGAACTGGACCCCCACATCGTCGTGGTGGCGACCGGCTCGCGGCCGCGGCGACCCTCCTGGGCGGACGCGGCAGCCGGCGAGGGTGTCGACGTCGCCGATGTCACCGAGGTGCTCGACGGCAGCGCCGCACCGGCGGGCGAGGTGGTCGTCATCGACGAGGTCGGCTTCCATCAAGCGACCAGCACAGCGGAGCTGCTGGCCGATCGTGGCTGCGCCGTCGAGATCATGACACCCGGCATGGTCGTGGGCCAGGATCTCGGGATCACCCTCGACCTCGAAGGCTTCAACATGCGAGCCGCCTCCAAGCACATCGCCCAGTCGACCGATCGCGTCGTCATGGGCGCCGGCTCCGGCGCGCTGCAGGTGCTCCACCATCCCACCGGCGTCATGGAGGAGCGAGTGGTGGACTGGGTCGTCCTGGCGCTGCCGGCCGAGCCTGCCGACGAGCTCTACCTGGCGCTGCGGCGCGCCCGACCCGAGCTCGACGTTCGGCGCGCTGGCGACTGCGTCGCGCCGCGACGGGCGCACGCTGCGATCATCGAAGGCGAGCGGGAAGGATCACGAGCGTGATCGCCGTCGTGCCGGTACGCTGCGGCGCGCTCGTCGCCGGGGGCACGGCCGCGATCGCCGAGGCCGGCGGTGTCGGGCTCGTCGTCGGCGACGGGGCCACGGCGGCGGCCCGCGCCGTCGCCGCCCGCGCCGTCGCAGTTGATGGCGAGTCGGAGTGCCGGGAGTTGCGGGTCCTGGAGCTCGGCGCGTTCGGACCGGCGGACTGGGCTGCCGCCGTGGCTCCACACGTCCGTGACAGCGGGACCGTCGTGCTCCCCGCTTCGCCCGACGGCAGGGATCTGGCGCCCCGATTGGCTGCGGAGCTCGGGTGGCCGCTGCTGGCAGGCGCCATCCGGGTGACACCGGAGAGGGCGGCGCTGGCGTGGCGGCACGGCCGCCAGATCGCTCACTTCCGGTCCTCCGGTCCGTTCGTGGCGACGCTGCTCCCCGGGTCGCGCAGCGCCCTGATCGCCGACGACGAGGTCGACGGCCTCGACGCCGGCGCAGCCCTGGCTGGCTCCGGATCCGGCAACCTGGACACCGACCCAGCCGAGAACGCTCGTGGGAGCTCGGGGCCTATCATCGTCGAGATCGACGTGACGCCCGCGGCCGGCTGGCGTGATGCCGAGCTCATCGAAGTGCTCGGGGCCGACCCGGCGGTGATGGATCTGGCCGAGGCGAGCCGCATCATCGGCGCCGGGGCGGGGATCGGCGGCCCCGAACAGCTCGCCACGCTGGAGCTCGTGGCCGCCGCCTTGGGCGCCTCGGTCGGGGCCACCCGCGTCGTGACCGACGCAGGTTGGCTGGGCCATGACCGGCAGATCGGCACGACTGGAGTGGCGGTGCGCCCACGCTGCTACGTGGCCTTCGGCGTGTCGGGCGCGGCACAACACATCGGAGGCCTCGGTACGCCTCGGCACGTGGTGTCGGTGAACCTGGACAGCAGCTGCCCGATGATGGCGATGGCAGACTTGGCACTCGTCGCCGATGCTCAGGAGGTGCTCGACGTGCTCGCCCGGCGCGTGTCGGCTTGTGTCCTATCTGAGGCCGTCAGCGTGGGCGCGACCGCCGAGATATCGGCTGAAGTGTCGGCAGCTGGGCACGCCGGTGCCTGAGCCCAGGCCGCCGGCGGCTCCGGAGTTCGACGTCGTCGTCGTCGGCGCCGGGCCGGCGGGCTCTGCCGCTGCCGTCCAGCTCGCTCGCGCCGGGTGCAGTGTCTGCCTCCTCGAACGGGGCCCGGCGCCCGGATCGAAGAACCTGTTCGGTGGTGTCGTCTACCCGAAGGTCCTCGACGACCTCGTGCCGGAGTGGCGCGAGGAGGCGCCACTCGAGCGGTGGGTGACCCGCCGGGCGACCATGATCCTCACCGACACCCAAGCGCTGTCGATCGACTTCCGCTCGACAGCGTGGGGGCAAGCTCCGTACAACGGGGCCACGGTGCTACGGCCGGTCTTCGATGCGTGGCTGGCATCACAGGCCGAGGCTGCCGGAGCGGTGTTGCTGACCTCGACGACGGCGGTCGGCTTGCTGCGGAACGGCTCCGGTGGCGTCGCCGGCGTGAGGACTGACCGGCCGGACGGCGACCTACCGGCAAAGGCCGTCGTGGCCTGCGACGGCGTGAACGCATTCCTGGCCAAGGAGGCCGGATGTGCCGTGCCGTCGAAGCCGTCCCACTACACCCTCGGTGTGAAGGAGGTGCTGGCGCTCCCCGCAGGCGAGATCGAGCGCCGCTTCGGGCTCGGCACTCGGGAAGGCGCCGACTTCGAGATCCTCGGGGGGACTGGTGGGGTAGCGGGAGGGGGTTTTGTGTACACGAACCGCGACACGTTGTCGGTGGGGCTCGTGCTGTCCCTCCCGGCGCTGGCTGCGTCCAAGTGCCGCCCCGAGGAGATCCTCGCCGGCCTGAAGCAGCACCCGGCGATCGCCCCCCTCGTGGTGGGCGCCGACCTCGTGGAGTACGGCGCCCACCTCATCCCCGAGGCCGGCGTGGGGATGATGCCACGACTCGCCACCGAAGGCATGGTCATCGCCGGCGATGCCGCCGGCATGTGCCTGGCCTCAGGGCTCTGGCTCGAAGGCGTGAACTTCGCCATCGCCTCCGGGGCGGCGGCGGGCGCCGTCGTGGCCGACGCCGTGGCCGTCGGGGACGTGAGCGGGCGCCGGCTGGAGAAGGCGTACCGGAAGCGACTGGGGGAGGGTTTCGTGCTGGCGGATCTCGAGCGGCTGAAGCGGGCGCCACAGCTGGCGCTGTCCGAGCGGCTGCAGCATCGCTACCCGCAAGTGATCTGCAACCTGGTCGAGGAGATGTTCACCGTGACGAACCCCCATCCCAAACCCCGGTTGCTCGCCCTTGCCCGCGCCGAGCGGGCGCGAGCGGGCATCCGCTGGCGGGATCTGGCCAGCGACGGCTGGGCGTCGGTCCGGACGTTCTTATGACGGTGCCGGCGCCCGCCGCTTTCGCCTCCTCGCCGGAGGTGTCCTTCGAGGACCGCATGGCGACGACGGAGTTCCGCGTCGCTCCCGATGCCCACATCGTCGTGGACGGCGACTCGTGCCGCGGTTGCACGACCCAGGAGTGCGTCACCGCCTGCCCGGCGGGGCTCTTCGTCCCGATCTCCGGTGGGGGGATCCTGTTCAACTACGAGCAGTGCTTTGAGTGCGGGACCTGCTATCTGGTGTGCAACACGAAAGGAGCAATCACCTGGCGGTACCCGGAGGGCGGCGCCGGCGTCGTCTACAGGCGGTCGTGAGGAGCGTGCGGCGCGTGGGGGCCGTTTGGCGATCTGGCCGGGTCGGCAGTGCCGGCGCTAGGAGGCGCTCGTGACTGTCGCAGCAGCCGGCCCCGGTGCTCAGGCATCCGGGCCGGGGATCGTCGTGGCGTGCTGGAAACTGGTCGAGCTCCGGGCGGGCATCGATCCATTCACCGGCGCGGTGGTCCCGGATCCGACTTCTGCCGGCCCCTCGCCAGCAGACGAGGCGGCTCTCGAGTGGGCGCTGCGGCTGGCCGAAGGGACCGGCGCCCGCGTCGTGGCGATCTCCGCCGGAAGTCCGGCCTGTGACGCCATGCTGCGCAAGGCGCTCGCGGCCGGTGCCGATGGCGCCATGCGGGTTGGGGTTGATCCGGATGCTCGGAGCTCAGTGGTCGCCGGCGCGCTGGCTCGCGCCATCAGGAAGGTGGCCGCTGACGGCGGGCCGGGGATGGGCGACGCGGTCGTGTGCTGCGGTGACGCCAGCGTGGACCGAGGGAGCGGATCAGTCCCGGCGTTCCTGGCCGGCGAGCTGGCGGCGTCCCAGGCTCTCGGGTTGGTCGGCCTGGATCTGGTGACCTGGGCCGAGCCGTCCGACGGTGGCGACCGGGCGCTTGTCGTCGAGCGGCGACTCGACCGTGGCCGGCGGGAGCGCCTGCGGCTCGTGCCGCCGTTCGTGATCTCGGTCGAAGCCGGTACGGCACGGCTCCGCAGGTCGTCGCTGGCCGGGGCGCTGGCGGCGCGGGAAGCGGCCGTCGAGACTGTGGAGGCGACGCCGCCGGTCGGGGACACGAGGGTCGAGTTGGTGGGGGAGGAGCCCTACCGGCCGAGAGCTCGCGTCGTTCCGGCGCCGGCGGCGCGTCTCGGGCCTCGGGGTCGGATAGCGGTGCTGACAGGTGCGTTGCACGAGCGCCCGGCGGCACGCACCCTCGTGCTCGAACCTGAGGCCGCCGCCGACGAGCTGCTCTCGACGCTGGCTGAGTGGGGCGAGCTCCCCGACTCGCTCGTGACCGTCCTCCGCCAGCCGTGCCGTGCCGGTGCTGCCGAGGCTGCCGATGCGGCTGCCGGCGCTGCCGCCGAGTCTGTTGCGACCGAGTCTGTTGCGACCGAGTCTGTTGCGACCGAGTCTGTTACGACCGACCACGGCGTGGCCTTTCACGCCGCCGACACCACTGCCGACACTCCGGAGGTGCCATGACCCCCCTCGACCCCAGCTCCGACCGCGGTGCAGTGGGCGTGGTGCTGGTGACAGGAGCGGCGAGGGGGATCGGCGCCGAGGTGGCGAAGGGTTTCTCTCGGCGTGGGTGGCGAGTCGTGCTCGTCGACGCCTGCGCCGATGATCCTGCCGTCAACTACCGCCTGGGCACGAGGGCCGAGCTCGACGCCGTCGTCGCCGAATGCGAGCCGGAGGCGATGGGTTTCGTAGCCGACGTGCGGGACCAGGCAGCGCTCGACGAGGCGGCCGCCTTGGCCCGGGAGCGCTTCGGCGGGCTCGACGCTGCCGTGGCCGTCGCCGGCGTGGTCGGCGGCGGCTCGGGCACCTGGGAAACCAGCGACGACCTCTGGGAGGCGCTGATCGATGTGAACCTCGGCGGCGTGTGGCGGCTGGCGCGGGCGGCGGTGCCGGTGATGCTGGAGCGCCCCGTTCCTCGTCGCGGCCGGTTCGTCGCCGTCGCCTCAGCCGCGGCGATGGTGGGGCTCCCCCGGCTGGGCGCCTACGTCGCCGCCAAACACGGCGTCGTCGGTCTCGTGCGGAGCCTGGCCGCCGAGCTCGGGCCGGAGGGGATCACGGCCAACGTCGTCGCGCCCGGATCGACCAGGACCGAGGGGCTCATCGAGAGCGCCGCGCTGTACGGTCTGGCGTCGCCAGAGGCGTTCAGCGAGCACCACCTCGTCCCGCGCCTCCTCGAGCCCGAAGAGGTGGCCGCCGCCGTGGTCTGGCTCTGCGAGCCGGCGTCAGGTGGCGTGACGGGGGCCGTGGTTCCTGTCGATGCCGGGATGACCGCGCGCTGAGTTGCGCGCCGTCGCCGCTGGTGGTGTTGTTGTTGTTGTTGATGTAGGCGTGGCTGGGCCAACCAGGACCAGCCTTGGATTGAGCACGTGTGCCGAGCAAGGAGTTGCCATGCAAGCGAGAGCCGCAGTCTTATGGGGACTCAACGAGGAGTGGCAGGTCACCGATGTCGAGCTCGACGACCCGGAACCGTCCGAAGTGCTCGTCCGGATGGTCGCCGCCGGCCTGTGCCACTCCGACGAGCACATCGTCACCGGCGACATTCCGATGGCGCTCCCGGGCGTCGGTGGTCATGAGGGCGCCGGGATCGTGGAGAAGGTCGGCGACCGGGTCACGAGCGTGCAGCCCGGCGACCACGTGGTCATGAGCTTCATCCCGAGCTGCGGCAAGTGCCCACCCTGCGCCAGCGGTCACCAGAACCTGTGCGATCTCGGGCAGTACCTGATGCTCGGGACCCCCATCGCCAACGGTGTCCACCGGATGCGCGTGAAGGGGCAGGGGCTTGCACCGATGTCGCTCGTCGGGTGCTTCGCGACGCACCAGGTTCTGCATGAGGCGTCGGTCATCAAGATCGACCCGGAGACCCCGCTCGACAAGGCGGCTCTGGTCAGTTGCGGTGTCGCCACCGGTTTTGGCTCGGCCGTGAACACCGCTCGGGTGACCCCGGGTGACGTCGTGGTCGTGGTCGGGGTCGGGGGGATCGGCTCGAACGCGGTTCAGGGAGCCCGCATGGCCGGTGCGCGCTGGATCGTCGCTGTCGACCCCGTCGAGATGAAGCGGGAGAGCGCCAAGAAGTTCGGCGCCACGCACACCGCCAAGGACGTGTTCGAGGCGTACGCGGTCGTTAACGAACTGACGCAGGGCCGGATGGCCGAGTCGGCGATCATCACGACCGGGGTTGCCTATGGCGACTTGCTCGGTTCAGTCGTGTCGCTCATCGGCAAGGGTGGGACGGTCGTCGTGACGGCGATCGGCCCGTTCTCACAGGCGCAGGTCACCCTGAGCCTGTTCGAGCTCACGCTGTGGCAGAAGGAAGTTCGTGGGTCGCTGTTCGGCGGCGGCAACCCCCGCGCCGACATCCCGAAGATCCTCACGCTCTACAAGGAGGGTGGTTTGATGCTCGACGAGCTGATCACCAAGACGTACTCGCTCGACGAGATCAACCAGGGTTATCAGGACATGCGCGACGGAAAGAACGTGCGAGGCGTCCTCGTCTTCGATTGAGGGGCTCTTCGCCGGGGCGCCTGCGGCGGTGGGCGCGTCCTACGTGCTCGACACTCGGGTCCGGCGGCTCCGTCGTGGTGGCTCGGCAGAGGTGCTGCTCGGCGGCGAGCCGCTCCGGCTCTTGCGCCTGAGCGCCGGCGGCGCGCGGGTTCTCGACGAGCTCCTGAGTGGAGCGCCGGCCGGTGCCACCGCCCGATCGAGCGGCCCATCGAGCGCTGCGTCCGAGCTGGCGAGACGGCTGGTCGCCGGCGGGGTGCTGCACCCGGTGATCCAGCCGCGGCCGGTGCGCGAGGGCGAGGTCGCCGTGGTGGTTCCGGTGCGGGACGACGCCGGCCGGTTGGCCCGCCTGCTCTCTGCCCTCCGCTGTGACTTCCGGGGGCCGGTCGTCGTCGTCGACGACGGCTCTCGCACCGATTCTGCCGCCCAAGTTGCCGAGGTCACATCGAGACTCGGCGGAGTGCTGCATCGGCGGTCCTTATCCGGCGGGCCCGCCGCCGCTCGCAACGCGGCGGCATCCGTGCTCGCGGCCTGCGAGCCTCCTCCGCTTGTCGCGTTCGCCGACGCCGACGTCGTACCGGCGGTTGGCTGGCTCGACGGCCTGGTCGGCCACTTCGACTGCCCGGACGTGGGGGCAGTGGCGCCCCGGGTCCGTGCCGGTCGGGTGCCCCGAAGCGTTGGCTGGGTCGGGCGCTCGCTGGCGGCGTACGACTCGGTCCGCTCTCCGCTCGACCTCGGTGCTGCGCCGGCGAGCGTGGGAGCGCACCGCCGCGTGCCGTACGTGCCCGCTGCGGCGATCGTCTGTCGGCGCGCCGCCCTCGAGGAGGTGGGTTGGTTCGACGCTTCGATGCGGATCGGGGAAGACGTCGACCTCGTGCGCCGGCTGGAGGCCGCCGGCTGGGCGGTGCGATACGAGCCCCGCGTGGAGGTGTGGCATGACACGAAGGGGGGTTGGCGTGAGTTCTGTCGGCAGCGGTTCTCGTACGGCACGTCGGCCGCCGACCTCGAGCGGCGCCATCCCGGCACCGTCGCTCCGTTCGAAGGGACCCGGTGGGGTGTCATCGGCGCATTGGCAGCAGTCGCCGGTTCTCGGCGGACTGTGTCCCGGGTTTGGGACACATGTGTCCCAAACCGACCGGAGAGTCACGCCGGGCGGGTCGGCGTCGCCGCCGCCTTCGTGTGGGTCGCCGCTACAGCGGTCCCTGCCCGCGCACTGCGCCCGAAGCTCACCCGGGCAGGCGTGCCGGCGCCCAGCCGGTCGGCTGTCGCCATGATCACGAGGGCGCAGCTCTGGCATGCCGGCGGCCTCGCCACGGCATTTCGGCGGGTCTGGTGGCCGCCCGCGCTCGTCGCATCGATGCTGGTACCGAGACTGCGACGGCCGGTCCTCGGTCTTCTTGCCGCCACCGAGCTGACTGGGGGCCTCCCCGCATGGCACCGGGCTCGGCGCGAGCCGGGCGACGCTGGAGACCGGCCGCCGCTCCCGGTCGTATTGGCGCTGGGGGCGCTCGACGATCTCTCCTACGGGGCCGGCGTCTGGGTCGGCTGTTACCGGCAGAGGAGCCTCCGGGCTCTGTGGCCCCGGGTCGCACCGGAGAGCGGGAGCGCCACCGGCGCCGCCGTCAGACCATCGCCGACGGGCCCTCCAACGAGCTGACCTCGTCCCGCCGGATCTTCCCGATCGCTGTGCGGGGCAGCGACTCCACGATCACAACCTCCCGAGGGGCTGCGAACCGGGCGATCTCACCCACCACGAGATCCCGCAGCTCGCTCAACAACCGCGAGACCGCCACACTCTCACCCGGGGTGACGACGACGTAGGCGGCGACCCGCTGTCCCCACTCCGCGTCCGCCACGCCGACCACGGCGGCCTCCTGAACCGCCGGGTGGCTGAGCACGACTGACTCGACGACACCCGGCCAGATGTTCTCGCCGCCGCTGATGATCATCTCGGTCAGCCGGCCGCGCACCGTCAACCGGCCGTCAGCCAGGACCTCGCCCCCATCGCCCGTCGCCAGCCAACCGTCGGCGTCCTTCGGGTCCGATCCGTCCCGGTAGGAGCGCAGGAGCATCGGCCCGCGCACGTGGATCTCGCCGTCCAAGATGCGCACGTCCACCCCATCCAAGGAGGTGCCGTCGTACACCACACCGCTGCCTGTCTCGGTCATGCCGTAGGTCGTCACGACATTTGCTGCCAGGCCAACCGGAGGAGCCTGCCCACCGAGCACGATCCGCCGGAAGCGATCGGCGACGGCTGGTTCGAGCCGGCGCAGCGCCGCGGGGACGAGTGAGGTGAGCGTGGCGCCGCCGGCGAGCGCATCTTCCGCTCCTCCCTCCGAAAAACCCCCCACCACTTCACACCGCACGCCTCCCACCAGGGACCTCGTCACGACGGAGAGGCCACCGATGTGCGACAGCGGCAGGCAGGCCCACCAGGCGTCGACACCGGTGTCGACGGCCAACCGGGCGTTTGTCGCCGTTGCCGAGGCCGCCACCGCCTCGTGTGTGAGGACGACCCCCTTGGGCTCGCCCGTGCTGCCGCTCGTCGCCATCACGAGGGCGTCGCCTTCTTCGACGGGCTCGCCCCCAGCGAAACCATGCTCGTCGCCGCTCTCGTCGATCCAGCACGCGGGCCGCGTGGCGGCGAACAGCCGGGCTCGAGCCGGCCCAGCGAGCCGCAGGTCGACCGGGAGCACAGCGTCGCCGGCGTCCCAGGCACCGAGGAGGTGCTCGACGAACGCAGGCCCGCCGGGCAGGGCGAGGGCTACGAGGCGGCGCACCCGGCCAGGTTACGAGCGCCGGCGCCGCCACCCGCAGCCGGCTGGGCCAACCGGGCGGGCTCCCGGGCAGGCCAGCCCGGCTGATTGGCAGTCGGGCCAAGTCCCCGGGTTAGCCTGACCGGCATGCCGGCTGACTGGAAGGAGACCGGCGACTACCAGGACGTCCGCTACGAGACGGCCGAGGGAATCGCCAAGATCACGATCTGCCGGCCCGAGGTGCGCAACGCGTTCAGACCGCAAACCCTGTTCGAGCTGTCTCAGGGGTTCGAGGTGGCGCGGGACGATCCCGACGTCGGAGTGGTCATCTTCACGGGCGAGGGGCCCGATGCGTTCTGCTCGGGCGGGGACCAGCGAGTACGAGGCGACGACGGCTACATCGGTGACGACGACGTGGCCCGCCGGGGCATCGGCCGGCTGAATGTCCTCGACCTCCAGATCCAGATCCGCCGCTTGCCCAAGCCCGTCGTTGCCATGGTGGCGGGGTACGCCATCGGCGGCGGTCACGTGCTGCATCTGGTCTGTGACCTCACGATCGCGGCCGACAACGCCCGTTTCGGCCAGACGGGACCGAGGGTGGGGAGCTTCGACGGCGGCTTCGGCTCCGGGTTGCTGGCTCGCACCATCGGCGTCAAGCGGGCGAAGGAGATTTGGTTCCTCTGCCGTCAATACGACGCCCAGCAGGCGCTCGCCTGGGGCCTCGTCAATGCCGTCGTCCCCCTCGACCAGCTCGAGGCTGAGACGATGGCTTGGTGCCGGCAGATGAACGAGCTGTCGCCGATCGCGCTCCGGATGCTCAAGGCGGGTTTCAATGCCGCGGATGATGGGCTGGCCGGCGTGCAGCAGCTTGCCGGCGACGCCACGATGCTCTTCTACATGACCGAGGAGGGCCAGGAGGGCCGCAACGCCTACGTCGAGAAGCGGAAGCCCGACTTCTCCCGGTTCCCGCACCGGCCTTGAGAGGCGACTCGGTCCGAGCGTTGCGAGATGACCAAGCCTTCTGACTGGGTCGCCGGCGCGCGGCCCCGGACCCTGCCCGCCGCCGTCGTCCCGGTGCTGGTGGGCACGGCCGTCGCGAGCGCCGAGGGACGGGTGATCTGGTGGCGGTCAGCTCTCGCACTCGTGGTGTCGGTGGCGTTGCAAGTGGGCGTCAACTACGCGAACGACTACTCGGACGGCATACGGGGAACCGACGCAGCCCGCGTCGGTCCGGTGAGGCTGGTCGCCTCGGCCCTGGCTAAGCCCAAGACGGTGAAACGTGCGGCGTGGCTGAGCTTCGGCGTGGCCGGTCTCGCCGGCCTTGCGCTCGCCCTGGTTACATCGCCGTGGCTGCTGCTGGTCGGCGCCATGTCCATCGCAGCAGCGTGGTTCTACACGGGTGGGCCGAGGCCGTACGGGTACGCAGGCTTTGGTGAGCTCTTCGTCTTCGTCTTCTTCGGTTTGGTGGCAGTCGTGGGAACGGCTTACGTGAGCCTCGACCGAGTGACGGGCCTCGCCCTTGTGGCGGCGGCCCCGGTCGGGCTGCTGATCGTGTCGCTCCTCGTGGTCAACAACCTTCGCGACATCGTCACCGACGGCGCAGCAGGGAAGCACACGCTCGCTGTGCGGATGGGTGACCGGCGCACGCGGCAGCTTTACGTGGCGTGCCTCGCCGGGGCGTTCGCGTTCGCCCTCGCGACCGCAGTCTCCCGGCACTTCGCGGCGCTCGCGCTCGCTGCTGTGGTGGCGGCGGTCGGTCCCGGCAGGATCGTGCTGGGGGGGGCCAAGGGACCTCGCCTCATCGCCGTGCTGGCGATGACGGGCCGGCTCGTGCTGGCCTTCGGTGCTCTGCTGGCGCTCGGGATCGCACTGTGATCTGGAGCGTGCAGCGCTACCAGCAGCGGGTGCCGGCGCCCATCGTGCCGCGTCGCCTACGGCGGCTGCTGGCGCTAGGAGTCCGCGTCGGGATCGGCGGGCGGCGGTGGCGGTGGCCAGATGTCGCCCGCCGCGAACGACCGCACGAGCCCGGTGAAGGCGTCCGGCTGCTCGAACGGGACGGCATGGCCCGAGTTGGGCACGAGCACGAACAGCGCGTTCGGTCCGATCGCCGACGCCAGCCGCTCGCCGAGCGCGACGAACTTCGGGTCCTTCTCGCCGGCGAGCACCAGCACCGGCATCCGGATCGCTCGTACCTGCTCCCACACCGGCAACTGGGTGCCGACGCCAAGGCACCGGAGCGAGCTCGCCAAACCGTCGGCCCTGTTGCCGAGCCGCGCCTCCCGATTGGCCTCGCGGTCGCTCAGGTGGGAGAACAGCGGGCTCTCCAGCCACTCGTCGATGAACGCCGGGATCCCGTCGTCGCCGCCCCGGGCGATCCGATCGGCGAGGGCGTCATCCGCCTGTCGCCGGGTCGTCCGCTCGCCGAGATCGTCGATCCCGGCCGTCGTGGCGACGAGGACCAGGCGTTCCACGAGGATCGGCCGGCGAAGTGCCAAATGGAGGCAGATGCGGCCGCCCAGCGAGTAACCGACGTAGGTTCCCTTGCCGCAACTCTCGGCGAGCCGGTCAGCCGCGGCGGCGAGGTCGCCAGTGGCGCTCGGCGAGCGGCCATGGCCCGGCAGGTCCGGGGCGAGGACCTCATGGGAGTCGTCGAGCCCGCCGGCGATGTCCGCCCAGATCCGGGACGACTGCGTGAAACCATGGACGAGCACGATGCTTGGCCCGGTACCCGATCGCTCGACATGCAGCGCTCCGGCATGGGCGTCGTCAGCGGGCTCGCCGGCACCGCGCAGCTTGGCCGAGGGGCGTCTCACCGCTCGTCCGGCGGAGCCGCTTGCTGCCGCGTCAGGTTGCACGGATGAGAAACGTAGCCGCCGACACGGCGGCGACCTTCTGTGCGACTCTCGTCGACGAGTGGTTCCGCTGCGGCGTGCGCGAGTCGGTGGTGTGTCCCGGCTCTCGGTCCACACCGCTTGCCGTTGCTCTCGCCCGCCACGGCGGGATCCGTGTGAGGGTGAGGTTGGATGAGAGGGGGGCGGGTTTCTTTGGGGTGGGGTTGGCACTGGCTGACGGCGGCCGCCGGCCGGTCGTCATCGTGACCACGAGCGGAACCGCCGCCGCCGAGTTGCATGCCGCCGTCGTCGAGGCCCATCACGCACGGGTGCCGCTCATCGTGTGCACGGCCGACCGGCCGCCCGAGTTGCATCACGTGGGTGCTCCGCAGACCATCGACCAGACACAGCTGTTCGGGGGCGCCGTCCGTTGGTTCGTCGATCCCGGCGTTGCCGACGAGACGGCCCGGGGGGCGTGGCGGGCGATCGCCAGCCGGGCCGTCGCCGAGGCGGAGAGCGGGCCGCTCGGCCGGGGCCCGGTGCACCTCAACCTCCCGTTCCGGGAGCCGCTGCTCGGCGTCGCCGGCGAGCTGCCGGCACCGTCTGGCGGTGGATCCGGCGTTTGGCACGAGGTCGCGGTGCGCAGGCCGGCGGGAGTTTCGTCACTCGACTCGTTCTTCCGGCACGACGTGCGACCTGGTACCCGCGGCGTGATCGTGGCCGGCGGTGACCAGCACGAGCAGTCGGCGGCGGTGCACCTCTTGGCCGAGCGCCTCGGCTGGGCAGTCCTGGCTGATCCGCGGTCGGGCTGCCGGCAGTCGCACCGGTGGGTGATCGGGTCGGCGGACTCGCTGCTGCGGGATGAGGGCTTTGCGACAGAGCACGTGCCCGAGGTCGTGCTGAGGGTCGGCGATGTGTGGGCCTCCAAAGTGCTGGCAGGATGGATGTCGAGCGCCGCCGCCGAGGGTGCGCTGCACCTGGCGGTCGACCCCGATTGGAAGTGGCAGGACGCCGGGCGGGAAGTCTCCCGGGTGTTGAACGCGCCGCTCGATCCGGTGGCCGTGGAGGAGTGCCTGGCGACCGGAGGCGGAGCCGGAGCCGCCGATGAGAGCTGGTTGACGGGTTGGGCTGCGGCCGAGTCGGCGGCGCAAATGGCGATCGACGAGGTGCTCCGAGGGATCGACGGCGCGACGGAGCCGGGCCTGGCCCGTGCGCTATACGCGTACGCGCCGGCACCGGCGATCATCGTTGTCTCGTCCTCGATGCCGGTCCGGGATCTGGAGTGGTTCGGGCGTCCTCGGACGACGCCTCCCCGGGTGCTCGCCAACCGAGGGGCGAACGGGATCGACGGGGTGGTGTCGACGGTGCTTGGGGTCGCGGCCGGGCTGGCAGCACCGGCGGGCGACGAACGGGTCTCCGTCTACGGGCTGGTCGGCGACCTGGCCGTGTTGCACGACGCGTCGGCGCTGGCGAGGCCTGTGGGAGCGCCTCCGATGCCGGCGGTGATCGTTGTGGTCGACAATCACGGTGGTGGCATCTTCAACTTCCTGCCGCAGGCGAGCGCCCTCGAGGTTGCCGAGTTCGAGCAACTCTTCGGCACACCCCACCTGCCGGCTGTGGCGGACCTGGTGCGCGGGTGCGGCTACGCGGTCACCGAGATCGGCGATTCAGCCGAGTTCCTGCCGGCTCTGGAGGCTGCGGAGGCGGAGACCACCGGGACGGGCGGGCCGGTGTTCGTCGTGGCCCACACCGACCGCCAGGCGAACGTCGCCCTCCACCAAGAGATCGAGGCCGCCGTCCGTGCGGCCCTCGCCGCTGGCCGGGGGTCGCAGTAGCTGCGCCCGCCCGAGAAACTCCCACATGCCCTCTCCGACTCCACCCAGAACACGCACGACGGGCTCACACGACGCTGGCGCCTTGTCGCAGCCTCCCCGCGAGCCGTGGCACGCTGGGGGCATGCCAACGTTGTCGGAGGACCTGGCCTGGCGCGGCCTCATCGAGCAGGAGAGCGCCGGCGTCCGGCAGGCGCTCGACACGCAGCGGCATGCGGCCTACGTCGGATTCGACCCGACCGGGCCGAGCCTCCACATCG
>JBEKLQ010000047.1:0-28236 GCA_050010115.1 Acidimicrobiales bacterium
AGGGCGCGACCGGGCGGTCTGGCTCCCAGCCAGCGGCGGGTGCGAAGATTGCGTTATGTCTCAGCGCACCCGCACGATGCCCCGCCGTTCCTGCTTGTCCGTCCCCGGCTCGAGCGAGCGGTTTCTCGAGAAGGCGCCGAGCGTGCCTGCGGATATGACCTTCCTCGATCTCGAGGACTCCGTCGCCCCGCTCGAGAAGGAAGCGGCTCGTGCCAAGGTCGTGCAGGCGATCAGGGAGCTGCCGTGGGACGACCGCGTCCTGTGCGTCCGGGTCAACGCCTGGGACACCCGCTGGACCTATGGCGATGTCATCGAGGTCGTCTCCGGCGCAGGAGAGCGGCTCGACGAGGTCATGCTCCCCAAGGTGCAGACGGCCGCTGAGGTCGTCGCCCTCGACCTCCTCCTCACCCAGGTCGAGCAGAACGCCGGCCTGCCGGTTGGCCACGTCGGCATCGAGGCACAGATCGAGACCACCCGGGGCCTCATCAACGTCGAGGAGATCTGTGCCGCATCGCCACGCCTGGAGACGATCATCTTCGGCCCGGCCGACTTCGCCGCTTCGATGGAGATGCCGGTGCTCACCGGTGGCGTGCAGATCCCCGAGTACCCGGGCGACCACTTCCACTACGTCTTCTCGAAGATTCTCATGGCGGGCCGGGCGAACGGCCTGCAGGTGATCGACGGGCCGTTCCTCAAGGTCCGCGAGCCCGAGGCGTTCCGTGACTTCTGCCAGAGGACCCGCATCCTCGGCTACGACGGCAAGTGGGCCCTCCACCCTGACCAGGTCACGATCCTGAACGAGCTGTTCTCGCCCACCCAGGAGCAGTACGACCACGCCTGGAGGATTCTCGATGCGTACAAGCACGCAACCGAACAGGAGCGCAAGGGTGCGGTCATGTTCGGCGACGAGATGATCGACGAGGCGAGCCGCAAGATGGCGCTCAAGTTCGTCACCCGGGGCGAGCGGGCCGGTCTGAAGCGCTCGGACACCTCCGATACCTCCGACACCTCCGACACCTCCGACACCTCCGACACCTCCGATACCTCCGATACCTCCGACACGCCGGCAAGCTGACGCCGGCCGAGCCCGGGCGACATGCGGCTGACGATCCGGGTCCGTCCCGGCGCATCGTCGACGGAAGCGGGCGGTCGCTACGGCGACGGGCGGGTGCTCGTCGTGCGGGTCCAGTCCAAGGCCGTCGACGGCCGCGCCACCGATGCAGCCCTGCGCGCATTGGCGGAAGCGTTCGGGGTCAGCCGGGCCGACGTCGCACTCGTCACCGGGGCGCGGGCTCGGACGAAGATCGTGCAGGTCGAGGGAGACGGTCCGCAGTTGGAACGCCGGCTCGATCAGCTGCTGGCAGCCGAGGGGCGGGCCTCCCCCTAGGACGCCAGCCGTCCCTCGGGGCCTCTGGGGGTGACCCGGGTGGCGGGACGCCGCGTCGACCGTTGCCTCGCGCTTGCTAGTGCTTGCGGCGGCGGCGCAGGCCGGAGCGGCCGGCCGCCTCCGGGCGCGCGGCAGTCTCGGCGTCCAGGCCGAACGGGCCGCCCGGCAGCCAGTCGCTGCTCGAGAACGGTGACGATGCGCTGGCCGCATGCTTCGGCGGCGTCACGGTGGTGGCCTCGGCAGGTGGCGGTTCGCCAGCCAACGCTTTGGCGGGCGGTGCCAGCGAGGCGGGCTCGCCTGAGGCGGGCTCGGCCGAGGCGGGCTCGGCCGAGGCGGGCTCGGCCGAGGCGGGCTCGGCCGAGGCGGGCTCGGCCATTGCGTCAGGCGTGGCGACGGCGTCCGCCGCCGCGGCGACATCGACCGGCGTGAACTCGGTCACGGCAGCTTCGGCAACCATGATCTCGGCCACGGCGTCGAAGTCCAGCGCTGGCATGGCGTCGCCGGCAAGGTCACCGAGCATCCCGGCGAGGGCGAGATCGACGTCAACCAAGACCACAGCAGGCTCCGCGCCGGCGTTGATCGCGTCGGTGATGTTCGCACCTCCGGCGGCCACCGGAGCAGGGCTGCCTACGACAAAGGCACGAACCTCGGGAGTCTTCATCGGTTCAGTATCACCCATCGGGGCAGCGGGCAGGGCGTCGGCTGTCGCTGCCTCCCCGCCACCTGCGAGCGGATGAAGCTCTGGTGGGTACCACTTGCCATCCGAGGCGACCCACCAACCCGGCTTGGGTGGAGCCTCATCGTCCTCGGCGCCGGTCTCGACGAGCCGGAGGTCGGCTCGGGTATCAGTGCGCTCGGTCAGCGCGTCAGGGTGGAGCTCAGGCGGGTACCAGTTCCCATCGGATGCGATCCACCAGCCGAGTTCGTGAGATGCGTTGATCATCGCCGATCCACCCCCCAGACCATTGGAAGCGGAAATCTTAGCGCGCCCCGCGGACGTGTAACTAACCCGTGAGTAACTCCGGAGTCGCTTGTCACCGGCTCGCAATCCGGCAGCGGTGGACTGCGAGCCACTGGCCCGGCCGAGCCTGGCCGGGGGCCTCATCGTGTCAGCTCTCCGCCAGCATCCGGACGAACGTGCGAGCGAACAGGTACGCGTCCCCGGGCCATCGCGCCGACAGGTAGTTGCCGTCGCGGACGGAAAATGCCGGCGAATCATCCGCCGCCGTACCGCGCCGGTGAAGCGTGAACGGCCCGCGGATGAAGCGCGACGGATCATGCAGAGCAGCGGTCACTTCGTCCTGCACATAGGTGGGATAGGTCCGGTAGTAGCGGCCGAGGCGCCATGAGGTGAGTAGCCAGGCGCTCCGCTCCATGTACTTCGGCAGGCAGGTCGTGAACTTGTGGCTGAGCAGGCTCCGACCGGTCTGCGGGTCCTTCGCCCGGGCGAGCACAAGCACGCCGTGGCAGATGGCTCCGATGGGGCGCTCCAGGAGCCAGAACCGGGCGACCTGGTCCTGCAGCACAGTGCTCGACAGGTACCGGCGCATCCCCGACCCATGGCCTCCGGGCAGGATCAGGCCGTCGAACGAGGACGGGTCTATCTCCGACCAGGCCGACGGGCGCCGAAACCCGGCCGATTCCGTCATCGTCCGGTACCACGCGATGGGCTCTGGCGCGGCTCCCAGTTTGCCGAACAGCACGCCGGAGAGGAGTCGTGGGTCGCATTCGGGGGTCGAGCCGCCTCGCTCCGTCGCGAACACGACGTCGTGGCCGGCGGACGTCAGGTACCGCCACGGCACCGCCACCTCGGTCGTGTCGAAGTCGCGGTCGGGCAGCGGGATCAGGACCCGCACGACCCCTCAGGCCTGCTCGGCCAGCCGCCGGGCGATGACTTTCAGGCAGAGCGTCTCATCTGCTCCCTCGAAAATCGACAGCACCCGAGCGTCGACGAACAACCGGCTGACTCCGAACTCCTCGGCGTAGCCCATCCCGCCGTGGATCTGCATCGCCTCCCGGCTCACCCACTCGGCTGCCCGGCACACATACGCCTTCACCATGGAAGCCTCCATCGAGCCCTCGCCCCGGGCCATCATGCCCGCCACCTCGTAGGCGAACTGCCGGCTGGCTTGGATCATCGCCGCCATCCGGCCGAGCTTGGCGCGCGTGAGCTGGTACTCGACGATCGGCTTGCCGAATACCTTGCGCTGCCGGGCGTAGCCGAGCCCGGCCTCGTAAGCGGCTTGCATCACTCCGATTGCCCGTGCGGCGGTCTGGAGCCGGCCGTTCTCAAATCCCGCCATCTGCAGATAGAAACCCTTCCCCTGCCCGAGAGCCCCCCCCACCAGGTTCTCGTCGGGGACCCACCAGTTCTCGAACGCCAACTCGTACGAGTGCATCCCCCGGTAGCCGATGGTGTCGATCGGGCGGCCCTCGAGCCGGCCCGGCGGCAAGCCGGCGGGGGGGCCGGATGCGGCGGGCGCCTGGGTGAGGGCGAAGCCGTGGGGGTCGGAGCGTGGTTTCTCGACGACGAACAGCGAGAGGCCTCGGTGTGCTTTCGACCGGTCCCGATCCGTCCGGGCCAACAGCATGAGGACGTCGGCCCGCGCGGCGAACGTGCACCAGGTCTTCACCCCGTTGATGAGCCAGCCGCCACCGTCGGCAGGCGTGGCCATGGTGGACAGGCCGGCGACGTCGGAGCCGAAGTCCGGTTCGGTGACGGCGACGGCCACCATCAGCTCACCGGTGGCGATCTTCGGGAGCAGCCGGCGCTTCTGTTCCTCGGTGCCGCCGTTGACGATCGCCCGCGTGAGGATCTCGGGCCGGGTGACGAGCGAGCCGCCGGCGCCGAGCGAGCCCCGAGAGAGCTCCTCGGTGGCGACGACCATCCCGAGGTAGTCGTGCTCTCCACCGGTGGCGAAACCTCCGTACTCTTCCGGCACCGAGAGGCCGAAGCCTCCCATCGCCGCCAGGCCCTCGATGATCTCCTCGTCGATGTCGGCGTTCACACGGTGAATGTGCTCGGCACGGGGCGCGATCTGTTCGGAGGCGAAGCGCCGGAACGTGTCACGCACGAGCTCGAAGTCAGCATCGAGGTGTGTCGGGCCCGGCGTCTCGGCGAGGGACGCCAGCAGCTCGGGATCCCGGCCGGCGGCGAGGAACGTGGCGACCTCGGCGTGCCAGCCGGGCTCGATGCCCCACTCGGCCTCCCGGCCGGCGGTGCGCGCCACCAGATCGGCGACGACGTCAGCAGCGAAGGCCGCCGCGAGACGGGACTCGGTCGGGCCGTGAGCCGCGTACCGCAGCGCTGCCTCGGCAGTGTGGACGCCGGCTGTGGCGTGGGCGAGGTCGTAAGCGAAGACCTGGTGGTCGTCCAACCTGCGGCCGCCTTCGGTGATGTGGGCGAGGCGCATGGCTGCCGATCGGACGACGGACGACGCGACAGCCACGGCCTCGGCGGCTCCGGCGGTCAGGTCGCTTGGCTGCACAATTGGCTCGATCTCGGTGGGGCGGCGGTCTCCGGCATGGCCGACAGGGTACCGGTGGCACCGCCGGCGGGTAGCGTCCCGGGGGTGCGCGTGACGATGATGCTGTGTGACTCCGCCCAGGTGGCTGACGGCAAGCTGTACATCCTGGGCGGCGGCTGGAGCGTCATCGGCCCGGGCCCAATGCCGTCGGCGGTCGCCATGAAGATCGACGTCGACTGGAACGAGGCCGGCTCGCCGCACCACTGGGAGCTGTTCCTCGTCGACGAGGACGGCCATTCGGTGCTCATCGAGACGCCCGACGGTGAGCGACCGATGGAGGTTGGGGGCGACATCACGGTGGAGCGCCCGCCGGGCCTGCGGGAAGGAAGCCCCATCGACGTGGCGCTCGCCGTCAACTTCGGACCGCTGCCGCTCGGGCCCAACCGGCGGTTCATGTGGCGCCTCACCATCGACGGTGAGAGCCATCCCGACTGGGTCCTCGCGTTCTCGACACGGGCGGCTCGCAACGAGATGGGCGAGCTGCCCTAGCCGGACGTCTCAGTGGCGCGCCAGCGGCGGGCGGGCCACAGCGCGCTCATCTCCTTTCGACGGTGGGCTCAGGCGATTGCCAGCGCCGGCAACAGGCTTGTATCCGCCCCGTTGCGAGGAGCACACGCAGTGCGTTCAGCGTGATCATCTCGCTCGCGTCACGCCCGTCCCAGTCGACCGCCTCTGGACCGGCCGGGTCATAGGGTCGGTGGTCCCGCTGTCAATCGTTGCCGGACCTGGTGCATCCGCTCGCCCATGTCATCAGGCGTGCCCCAGCGCGTCTCCAACCACCAGGTGCAGCCCGCCTCCGCCCAGGGGGCCACTTGCGCCGCGGCGGTCCTGGTGTCGTCTGCCGACGTCTCGCCGTCGGCGATCACGTCGAGGTCGGGCCTGGCGCCATGGTTGGCGAGCCATGCACGCAGGGCGCGTACGTCCTCCGGAGCGCCTTGGCGGCCGGCGAGCTGGTACTGGGGAACGACGCCGTCACAGCGCAAGACCCGTTCCATCGACCGAGGCCTCGGCCACACACCGACCACCCACACCGGGATCCGCTCCTGCACCGGCCGGCCCACTCTCACCAGGTCATCGCGCTCGCACTCGTAGCGGTAATGGCGGCCCTCGTAGTTCATCGCTCCGTTCCACAGAGCTCGGATCAGGTCGATACCTTCGTCCAGGCGCTCAGCTCGCTCTCGAAGGCCCGTGAGTTCGCCTGTCGAGGGCAGGTCGGTGGAGACGGCACCGATACCGACGGCGAGGATCGCCCTCCCTTGAGACAGCTGGTCCAGCGTGACGACCTGGCTCGCGACCTTCCACGGTCGGCGCCACGGGAGCGGTGTCAACAACGTGCCGAGTCGGACGCGGCTCGTGCGGGTGGCGATCGCCGCCAGCAGCGACCAAGCGTCTACGCCGTAGGCCGCCTCCCAGACGAACACGCCGTCCCATCCGCTCTGTTCCGCCAGGATCGCCTGCTCCAGCTGCTCGTTCGCCGTCCCACCGGGAAGGACTATCCCGTAGCGCATCGTCTGCTCCATTCCGTTCGTGCTCGCGCTCGCGGTCACTCGCCGATCGGGTAAGGGGTCGGCCGGCGCCCGTCGTCATCGGTGAACCCGTACTGGCAGCGACCCGTCCGCCGAGGCTTGCCGTATCTCGCCCTCTCCTTCGGTCTCATGTCGCTTCAGTGCACTCGGGATACTGTGCGGCATGATCCCTGACATCTACTGTCAGTGTCCCTCGGAGAGCTGAGGCGTGCGGGCGAGCCGTTTGGTCAGCCTTCTCTTGTTGCTGCAATCCCGCGGTGGGCTCACCGCAGATCAGCTCGCGACCGAACTCGAGGTCTCGGTGCGCACGATCTACCGGGACCTCGACGCGCTCGCCATCGCTGGGGTCCCCGTCTACGGCCTGGCCGGCCCGGGCGGTGGATATCGGCTCGTCGATGGCTACCGCACCCGCCTCACGGGGCTCACCGCCGCAGAGGCCGAGGCGCTTCTGCTCTTGGATCTCTCGGCCCCGCTGCGCGCTCTCGGACTCGGATCGGACCTCCTTGGAGGGCGCCTCAAACTCACTGCTGCGCTACCCGAGCCGGTGCGCTCCCGGGCCAGGGAGTTGGCCGGCCGGGTCCACCTCGACCTGCCCGGGTGGTTCGAGGAGCCGGAGTCAGCTCCTGCTCTGCCTCGCCTGGCCGAGGCGGTCCTCTCTGATCGGCAAGTGCGTTTTCGCTACGCAGCGCCTGGGCAGGAAGGCCTTCGTGTTGTCGAGCCATTCGGCCTCGTGTTGAAGGGACGGTCCTGGTATCTCGTCGCCCGCCGGGGCGAACGGATGCTGACGTACGCCGTTCGGCGGGTGAGCAGTCCGGAGCTGGCGGACGAAAGGATCGTCCGGCCGGCGGACTTCGACTTGGCGGCGACGTGGGAGCGGCTCGTGGGCGAGTTCGAGGCGTCGCTGCCCAGCGTCGAGGTAGTGGTACGAGCCTCGACTGTGGGGCTTGCCCGCCTTCCCCGCCTCGTCGATAGCCGGAGCCGGCAGCGCACGAACTGGGACGGTGAGCGGGACGAGGGCGGCTGGAGGCGCCTGTCGATCACCTTCGAGCGAATCGAGTACGCACGGCAGGAGCTCCTCGGACTCGGAGCCGACGTCGAGGTGCTGGAACCGCCGGAGCTCCGGCAGATGATGGCAGCGGAGGTGAACGCCCTCGCCCACCTTTACGGAGCGGCCTCGCTGTCACCTTGAGTCGTCACGGGTGGCTGGAGATGGCCGCCAACCGCCGGAAGTCGACGAAGATATCTTCGCGCCGCCAGGCTGACGCCGGGCCTGCGGAGCCGCGGTTGGACGGCGGTAGGCCTCGGGGAGTACAAGTCGTGCAATGGCAACGTACGAGCGTCCCTTCGGCCGTGCTCTCGAGGACTTCACCGTCGGTGACGTGTACCGGCACTGGCCGGGCAAGACGGTCACCGAGTACGACGACCACCTCTTCTGCATGATCACGATGAACCACCACCCGCTGCACACCGACAGCTGGTTCGCCGAGAACGACGCCCCGCAGGGACGCAACGTGGTCGTCGGCAACCTCGTGTACTCGCTCGTCCTCGGGATGAGTGTCCCGGACGTGTCGGGCTCGTGCATCGCCAACCTCGAGGTCGAAACCCTCCAGCACAAACACCCGACCTTCCACGGTGACACGATCTACGCGGAGACCCGAGTGCTCGACGTCGTCGAGTCCCGCTCGAAGCCGGACAGGGGAGTGGTGACGGTGGAGACGAAGGGTTTCAACCAGCGCGGCGAAGAGGTGTGCTACTTCCGCCGCAAGCTGCTCGTCTGGAAGCGCGAGGCACTGCCGAGCCGCCGGCGCCCGTACGCGGACGCCTGGGACTGAGCACGCCGGCCCGAGTCTTAGGCGTTCGCGCGGGCGGGCCGGACGTGGGCGTGGGCGCTGCCGGCGCTGCCGGCGGTCGTCACGGCACCGAGACCGGGAGCATCGCGGCCAAGGTCGTCGCCTGGTGGCAGTCCTCCGGGGTCGACGCCGATCGGGACCGGTTGCCGTGGCGGTCGCCGCCGTCAGCGGCCGACCCGTGGCACGTGCTCGTGTCGGAGGTGATGCTGGCCCAGACCCAGGCCGGGAGAGTGGCGGATCGGTTCCCGCAATTCGTCGAGCGCTTCGGGTCGCCGTCTGCGCTGGCCGCCGAGCCGCTGGGGGAGATGCTGCGAGCGTGGCAGGGGCTCGGGTATCCGAGGCGGGCCGCCAACCTGCACCGATGCGCGGGTGTACTCGTCGCCGACCACGACGGTGAGGTGCCCCGGGAGCTCGAGGTCTTGCTGGCCCTGCCGGGGGTCGGTCGTTACACGGCCCGAGCCGTCCTGGCATTCGCGTTCGACGTGGCCATCATGCCGGTCGACACGAACATCGGCCGGGTGCTCGCACGCCTGCAGGGTCGCCGGTTGGGTGTTGCGGAGGCGCAACGCATCGGTGATTCGCTACAGCTCTCGGCAAGCCCGGCGCCCGGCGGTCGCCGGACTGGCCTGGCGTTCATGGATCTCGGCGCTGTCCTGTGCCGCCCCAAGGAGCCCGGTTGTCCGGAGTGCCCCTTGGTGACGCGCTGCATCTTCGGGCTCGCTTGCTCCGTTGCGGAGGCGAGGGGTCGGCCGGCGCCGGAAGATCCAGCGGTGCGGTCGGCTGGCGTGTCGGGGAGGCAGGCGCGTTTCGAAGGGTCGGACCGCCAAGGGCGGGGTCGCTTGTTGAAAGCGGCGGCGGGCGCACCGATCGCTGCCGCCGATCTCGCCGTGGCCGCCGGCTGGCCCGACGACCCGGCACGAGCAGCCCGAGCTGTCATGACTCTCGTGGCCGATGGGCTGCTTGCCGCCGGCGCCGACGGTCGCTACGTCATGCCGTAGGCCGACAGGAGCTTACGAAGGAACTGTCACGAATTCCGGGCGTTTCCGCGCTCTACACCGTAGGTCGAGCGATTGAGAGGGCTGGGTTGACCGAGACGGAGTTCGCGGCGTCGTCGCACCGGACTCACCTGGCGCGGGGACCTCACCAAGCTTCGCTCTCTATTGGAGGTCGAAGATGTCCGACACCCGCCCCGACTCAGAGCGACAGCCAGTCCACGATCTTCGGGTTGACGACTTCAGGGTGCTCCACGTGAGCGAAGTGCCCAGCGTCGTCGACCAGCAACAGCCTCGAGCCCGGACCGACGTAGTCGAGGATCGCCGGCGTCACCGCCTCGGCACCGACGCAACCGTCGTCGGCGCCGTGGTAGTAGAGCGTCGGCTGCGGCACCGGCTGCATCGCAGCCGCCTGCTCGGCCTCGAGCCCGGGGATCTCCTGGGAGAGGTCGAACATCGACCGGTAGTAGGCCAGTGCCGCCGTCAGCCGATCAGGTGAGCCGATGGCTTCCTTCACGCGGGCCAAGTCGAACCACCCGTCGTAGCCTGGCGACCAGTCCGCCCAGAGCTCTTCGACGAACTCCATGTCGTTCGCGCCCACGACGCCGTCGGCGAGCGGGCTCTGGAAGAAGAACATGTACCAGCTCTTCTTCAGCTGCCGGTAGGTGAACAGTGTCTGCATGAACGACAGGGTCGGCGGTACCGCTCCACAGACGATCCTGCGGAAGCGCTCAGGCGCGAGTGCCGCGGCCCCGTAGGTCGCCGGCGCTCCCCAGTCGTGGCCCACCAGGGCGGCGTCGCTCCGGCCGCCGAGCGCTTGGTGCAGCGCGACGACGTCGGCGACGAGTGCCCCCATCGGATAGCGCCCGTCAGGAGCGAGCGAAGTGGGTGCGTAGCCCCGCATAAATGGCGCAACGGCCCGGAAGCCGGCCACGCCAAGCTCAGGCAGCAGGTACCGCCATGTCCATGCCGTGTCAGGAAACCCATGCAGGCACAACACCAGCGGGCCGTCCTCCGGTCCCGCCTCGAGGGTTGCGAACGAGATCCCGTTGGCGAGGACCTCGCCCTGGCGTAGCTCGTCGGTGGTCACCCCGTCTCGGCCTACGTGGCGAAAATGATGTACTCGCCGGTCGTGGTCGATGATGGAGCGACCAGGTTGCCGGTGAGCACCGTGTGTCCCGTCAGCGCTTTGCCTGCCGGGCTTTTGAACGTGGCGCCTGAATCTATCGTCAGGGTTCCCTTCACGGTCTTGCCGCCGGACGTACAGGTCTCGGGTATCGAGGTCCGCTTACCGCCGGTCAGCGTCGCCGATCCGGTGACGATGCCTGCCGTGCTGGCGGACACGGTCACAGTCTTGGTCTTCGAGTTGTAGCTCCCCGCGGAGGCGTGGAGGAACGCCACGTCGTCACGCTTGGCGCTCTTCGGGGACGACAGCGTCGTCGACTTCGCGACGCTCAGGTAGTCGTAGGTCTTGCCCGAGATCACCTCCTGGATCCCGCCTGCGACCGTGCCCTTTGATCCTGACCCCCAGTCGAGCGCCGAAGAGCAGGGCACAGCGGTCGTGCAGGAGAAGTCCTCGGTCAGCGTGCTCGTGCCGGTGAACGTGAGCGTCTTGCCACCGACGGTCCCGCCGAGTTTGAACCCGGTGACGATCTCGGACTCACCCTTGAGCGTCACGGTGTAGATCGTCTCGCTCCCCGAAATGCAGGTGCCCTTCTTGCTCGCGGTTCCCGTGATGGAGAGGTCAACGGTGCCGACCGGGCTCGCCTCGGTCCCGGTGTTGAGCGTGCCCTTCCTGGTGGTGGTATTGAACGCGAGTGTGGTGTCCTTCACTGTGAACTCCCACTCATGAATCTCGGCACCCGAGCCTCCGGCAGTGACCGTGCGGATGATCCCCACCGACATGTAGGCCGAGCCTGAAGCGAGCGTCGAGCCGACCCAACCGATACCCATCGACCAGGTGTCGCCATTGCTGGTCTTCACCGATGCCCCGCCCGAGTTCAGCGTCACTGCGGTCGGTGTCGCCGCCAGGCTGGCCGACGGCGCCACCAGCACTGTGGCGATGGGGCCTACGACGCAGGCGGCCACGAGCGCGACAGCGCCAATGGCTCGCCGGCCGCCGGCCTTGCGTGTCGACTGTTCGTGGAAATGCCTCATCGCCTTCGCCTCCTTCGCGCGCCCGCTTGCGCGCTCCGCGAATCTTCCCACGGTCGCTCTGAGAGCGAAAGTCCCAGCCGAAAAACCCCACGACCGCCGAAGAACTAGTCTCAACTGGGTCATTGGGGATGTCACTCGTTTGGCCCAACCGAGCCAACCTGGCGACAGGGCGCAGGATTCGAGGAGTCGGAAGGACGGTGGCGGTGGCATCGGTGGGCTTCCACGGCGTACGGGGATCATGTCCGTGCTCTGACCCGGCCCTCAGCCGGTACGGGGGATCGACAGCGTCCATGACCGTCGACGCCGGTGATGGAGCACCTCCCGTGCTGTTCGATCTCGGTACTGGGTGCCGTCGCCTGGGCGAAGGTCTGTTGCAACGCTTCTTCCCTGGGGCGGGCCTGAGCCCAGGTGCGCGCCCACGCGACGAGCACGAACCGCCTGCCAGCCCGCACCACGACCCCGTCAAGCTCCGGCTCAGTGCGTTCGTCACGCACCTCCACTTCGACCACGTGCAAGGCCTGCCATTCTTCGGCCCGGCACTGCGACCCGATGTCCGCCTCGACATCTACGGACCGGTTCAGGACGGTCTCCTGGCCGATGCGTTCTCGGCGTTCCTCCAGCCGCCGTACTTCCCGGTGGGGGTGGACGAGTTGCCGGCGGAGGTGGGTTTCTTCGAGTTGGTCGATGGGAGCGTGGTCCAGGCGGGCTCCGCCATCGTGCGGGCACGGGAGATACCCCACGTGGGCCGCACGCTCGGGTACCGGATCGAGGCCGGGGGCGTGGCGGTGGCCTACCTGGGTGACCACCAGGCGCCGGCGCGTGATGGGCGTGTGATCCCCGAGGTGTCCGAGGCGGCGTTCGATCTCTGCAATGGGGTCGACTTGCTCGTGCACGATGCTCAGTACTCCGATGCCGAGTTCGCCGTGAAGGCACACTGGGGCCACAGCACCATCGCCTACGCGATCGAGGTTGCACGGCAGGCCGGCGTCCGGCAGCTGGCGCTGTTCCACCATGATCCGACCCACAGCGACGACCAGCTCGACCGTCTCGGGCTGGAAGCCACGCAACTGGCCGGGCCCTCGCTGAAGGTGGTCATGGCGGCAGAGGGTATGGCCCTCGACTTGAACCCCGGCGGCACGGTCTGTCGCTCCGTGTGCCCGCCGGTTATGGCCGTCGGCACCTGAGCCGGCGACCCGTGTCCCCAGGTGGTGGCGACGCCCCGCCAATGTGTGCTCTCGGGCTGACTCCGCTTGAATAGGGGCGTGCTGGAGCTGTTCGTTCGTAGAAGGATGCCCTCGTGCCCGCTCTGATCATCGGCGGTCTGGTCGTGTTGGTCATCGTCGGCATCGTCTGGGCGAGGGTCAGTGCGGCTCGGTCCGATCGGCGCTCGATGGAGACCTACGGGCGAGCTCTCGGTGTGCTCGGCGACGTGGCCAGGCGCACAGGTCCGTCTGCGAGCGTCCGGGTGCTGCCACGCAGCGAGGCAGGCCGAGCGCATGTCCGCACGGACGTGCCCGAGCGCCCGGACGAGAAGCAGGGCGACGCTTCCCAACAGGGCGGGGCTGGGAGCCCGACGACTGGGAGACCCCGCGCAGTGGGGTCAACCGGCAGCACCCGCCAGCCGGGTCCCGGCAGTACGGGCGCCGGCTCCGGCTCCGCAAGCGCCGGTCCTGTGAGCGCCGGCTCCCGCTCTGCAAGCGTCGGTCCTGTGAGCGCCGGCTCCGGCTCCGCAAGCGTCGGTCCTGTGAGTGCCGGCTCCGGCTCCGGTGATCGTTCGGCGCTGCGCCGTGCCGGTGCTCCGCCACAGTCGGTCCGCCCTGCCTCGCGGCCCTCGACTTCGATACCGGTGCCGGAGCGGGAGCGGGAGCGGGAGCGGGAGCGGGAGCTGAGTTTTGAAGATCGTGGTGCCGAGTGGGCCGGAGCCGGTGAGCGAGGGCTCCGGGAGCCGGGGGAGCGGCAGGTCGGCCGTGCCCGGCGCCCGGGCGAACCGGTTAAGGCGCCGCCCACCCGTGAACCGGTGGGAGCGATCTCGGCACGGGACCGAACCGAGGACGGGGACGAGGTCGACGTCGATCGACGGCCTGAGGCCCATTCTCACGCAGTGTCGCCAGACGAGCTGCGCCGGCAGGCAGCGGTGCGCCGCCTCTGGACAGCCAGTGCTGCGGGGCTCGCGCTGCTCCTCATCGTGGTGGCGGCCATCCGATTGGCCGGGAACGCGACACCCAACACCAACCCACCGGCCAAGAGCCAGCACCATCACACGCTCAGTAGCTCGACCCCGACCACCCGGGCCACCACCACGACAGCCAAGTCCTCGGTCCTCAAACCGGTCTCGACGGTCAACGGCTGGGTCACCTACCGGGTGCCGTCGAAGACGTACACGCTGACGTTCACCGCCCAGGGGGGCAACTGCTGGGTGGGGGTCGAGACCGGACCCGGGTCTGGTGTGCTGCTCTGGTCCCAGACGGTGCAGCCCGGCGTCCCGATGACGTACAAGGCCCCCGGACCGGTTGCCGTCGAATTCGGCGCGATCGCCTACATATCGGTGACCATGAACGGGCTCGCGGCACGATTCCCCACCAACGCGTCCACGAACGGCTTGTCGTTCGTCACGGGGTAGCCAGCCGAGTCGGGCCCGGCTCTCCTGGGACCCAGCGGGCCCAACCTCGAGCGGTGCAGCGCCGCTGCGCCCGAGCTCGAGCGCCGCAGGGCACACCTTGGGCTATCTAATCCAGGGCGCCGACCGTCTCCAGGACGAACGCCAGCACGAACGCCCGCTTCCTCCACCCTTGGTATCGCCCCGACGGGCCGCCGTGGCCGGCGGAAAGCTCCATCCGGAGCAGCACCCGAGTGGGGTTGTCGGGGTGGGCGGCGCGCAGCCGCTGTACCCATTTCGTCGGCTCGAAGTACCCGACTCGGGGATCGTTGACGCCACCGGTGACGAGGAACCTCGGGTAGCGCACGTTCTTCACGTTGTCGTAGGGCGAGTACGACTTGATCAGCCAGTAGGCCTCCTCACTGGCGATCGGGTCGCCCCACTCCTCTTGTTCGGTCACGGTGAGTGGCAGCGTGATGTCGAGCATGGTCGTCAGGCAGTCCACGAACGGGACTTCCGCCACGATGCCAGCGAACAGATCCGGAGCGAGATTCGCCGAAGCACCCATGAGTAGGCCGCCGGCGCTTCCGCCGATCGCCGCCAGCTGGGTCGGCGACGTCCAGCCCTCGTCCACGAGCCAACGGGCTACAGCGACGAAGTCCTCGAAACTGTGCGGCTTGTTCTCCAGCTTCCCGTCCAGGTACCAGCGCCGCCCGAGCTCACCACCGCCCCGCACGTGGGCGATCGCATAGACAAGCCCGCGGTCCAGCAGTGGATGGATCGGGCGGTCCACCCGAAAGGTCGGGTCGATGCTGATCTCGTATGACCCGTAGCCGTACAGGAGGCAGGGCCCTGGTCCGGGAGCCCGGTCCTTGGACCACGCGAGCGTGACGGGAACCCGGGTGCCGTCGGCCGACGTCGCCCATCGCTGCTCGGAGTGGTAGCGCTCTGGGTCATAGCCCGGCGCCGGTTGACGGTGCAGCGTCGTCACCGCCCCCGTTTCGATGTCATAGGAGTGCAGCGTGAGCGGGGTGACTAGCGTGGTCGTCTCGAAGCGCACCTCGCGGGCGGCGAAATCGAGGTTGTCGGCCAGGGAGATCACGCCCGCCGCCGGCGCCTCGATGATGGTCCCCGGCAGCTGTGCTGCGCCGTCGGCTGTCGCGCCACCGCCACCGCCACCGCCACCGTCACCGCCACCGCCACCGCCATCGCCATCGCCATCGCCACCGCCATCGCCGTCCAGGCGGACCAGGCGGATGGCTGTGGTGGCGTGCCCTCGTTCCTCCACGAGTGCGTAGCCGTCGATGACGTCGACGCTCTCGACGCGGACCTCGCTCCGGTGCGGCAGCAGGAGCTGCCAGTTCTCACGCCCAGGCGTCTCGACCGGCGTGCGCCAGAGGGCGAAGTTCTCGGCCCCGTCGTTCGAGAGCACCAACAACTCTCCGCGATGGTGGGCAACGGAGTACGCGATCCCCTGGCGACGAGGCTCGACGACAACCGGCTCCGCGTCGGGCTGATCGGCCGGGATCAAACGCCACTCGGAAGTGACGTGGTTGCCTGTGCACATCATGACGTAGCGGCCGTCCTTCGACCTTCCGACTCCGAGGAAGTAGCGCTCGTCGGGTTCCTCCCACACCAACTCGTCGGCGCCGGTGCCGACGCCGATCTGGTGGCGCCAGATCTGGTACGGCCGCATGGCGTCGTCCGGCCGGCAGTAGAAGAGCGTCTCGTTTCCGGCGAACGCCAAGCCGTAGTACACGTTGTCGATGACGTCGGCAAGGTCCTGGCCTCCCTCGAGGTCACGGACTCGCAACGTCATTCGCTCACTTCCCGAGGTGTCGACTGTGTAAGCCAGCAGCCGTTGGTCAGCGCTGAGCGCGGTCGACCCGATCGCGAAGTAGGAGAAACCCTCGGCCATCTCGTTCTCGTCGAGGATGACGACCTCGTGCGGGTCCGGCACGCTCCGGTCAGCCAGCGGCAGCGGCGCCGCCGCCGGCCGCCGGCAGCTGATGGAGTGCTCGGCACCTTCGATCGTGCGTTCGTAGTAAGCCCAGTCGCCGCGGGGAGCGGGGTAGCTGGCGTCCGTCAGCTGGACCCTGGCGAGCATGGTCTCGTAGAGGTCATCGATGAGCTGTTCGAGGTGGGCAGTGGCATCCCTCGTGTAGGCGTTCTCAGCCTCGAGCAGCTCCATGACAGCGGGATCCTCGCGGTCATGCACCCAGTACCAGTCGTCGACGCGCGTGTCACCGTGAGCGGTGATGGTTTTCGGCCGGCGGGGCGCTACCGGAGGAGTGGCTAGGCCTTCATCGAAATCGGCACTCACGGAGTGAGCTTCCCACAACCGCTCGTGAGGCTTCGTTGGAGCGGGTGCGAGCGGCCGTTCGCCTGGCCGGTGCCGACGACCTCATCTCGGCACCGTCGAGAAGCCGAGTAGGAGCGAGGCCGGACAGTTGTTACTATCTGCGTAGTGGAAACTCCCCGATCCACTGACGAGAGGGCGAAGGTCTGATGGCCACCACGGAACTTGACCTCGGGCGTTACCAGCTGGGCTGGAGCGACGAGGAGGATTACATCTTCAAGCCTCGGAAGGGACTGTCCTCCGAGATCGTCCGCGAGATGTCGGCGATGAAAAAAGAGCCTGAGTGGATGCTCAAGTTCCGCCTGTCGTCCTTGGCGCGTTTCTACCGCAAGCCGATGGTGCCGTGGTTCGCCACGAAGATGCCTGACCTGGACTTCGACGACATCTACTACTACATCAAGCCGATCGACAAGCAGGTGAGCGACTGGGACCAGCTACCTGACTCGGTCAAGTCGACCTGGGACAAGCTCGGCATCCCGCAGGCCGAGCGGAAGTACCTCGCCGGCGTGACGGCGCAGTACGAGAGTGAAGTCGTCTACCACCGCAATCGCGAGGACCTCGAGCGCCTCGGCGTGCTGTTCAGCGACATGGACACCGCCGTGCGCGAGTACCCCGACATCGTGCGCAAGTGGTTCGGCAAGATCATCCCGCCGAACGACAACAAGTTCGCCGCCCTCAACTCGGCTGTGTGGTCGGGCGGATCGTTCATCTACGTCCCACCGGGCGTCAAGGTCGACATGCCCCTGCAGGCGTACTTCCGGATCAACGCCGAGAACATGGGCCAGTTCGAGCGGACGCTCATCATCGCCGACGAGGGCTCTCAGGTTCACTACGTCGAGGGCTGCTCGGCGCCGGTCTACTCGACCGACTCGTTGCACTCGGCTGTCGTGGAGCTCGTCGCGCTCCCGGGTAGCCGTATCACCTACACCACCATCCAGAACTGGTCGTCCAACGTCTACAACCTCGTCACGAAGCGGGCGAGGGCTGAGGCCGAAGCTCACGTCGAGTGGATCGACGGCAACATCGGCTCGCGCCTCACGATGAAGTACCCCTCGGTGTACCTGATGGGCCCGAAGGCCTCAGGCGAGGTGCTCTCGGTCGCCTACGCCGGAGCCGGCCAGCAGCAGGACACGGGTGCCAAGATGTACCACTGCGCTCCCGAGACGACTTCTACGATCGTGTCGAAGTCGATCTCGAAGGACGGTGGCAATGCCACCTATCGGGGCAAGGTGCACGTGGACGAGGGCGCTCGGCGGTCCAAGTCCTTCGTCCGCTGCGACGCCCTCATCCTCGACGAGGAGTCGGTATCGGAGACCAAGCCGTACATCGAGGTGTCCGAGCGCGACGCCGAGATCGGCCATGAGGCGACCGTCTCCAAGGTCGGTGACGACCAGCTCTTCTACCTCATGAGTCGTGGTCTGTCAGAGAATCAGGCGATGGGTATGATCGTCAACGGCTTCATCGAGCCGGTGACTCGCACCTTGCCGATGGAGTATGCAGTGGAGTGGAGCCGCTTGATCGAGCTGCAGATGGACGGTTCCGTCGGCTGACGCCGACTTTCCGAGTCGCGCAGCTCCATCACCGAAGGCTGGCGAACATGCCGATGCGCGAGGAGTGCAAGCACTTCCAATCGAGGACGTACGCGTCCGGCGAAGTCGCTCGCTTTTGCGTCCTCGATCTTGCCCCCGAAGCCCCGTGGCGTTGCCCGGACAACTGCCCCCGCTACCAGCGGCGTCTCGCCGATGCAGGGTGGCAGCACGGCAACCTCGTGGACACGCCGGTCGAAAACGAGCCGGAGATGCCCTCAGGCGACATCGCCTCGCTCCTTGACGCGGCGGAATCGGTCGTCGAATCGGCCGCCCCGAGCGCCCTCGCCGAAGTCCGCGAGCGGGAGCGCAAGCAGGAGGGCCGCAAGGGGCTGTGGCGCCGGAAGAAGCCCTGAGGCCGATCTCCGGTCAGTCGCCGGTGAACTTCGGCGCCCTGCGCTCGAAGAACGCCGTCACCGCCTCGCTCAGGTCGTCGGACCGCAGTTGGCCGGCGTTCCACGCCGCCACAAAACGGAGGCCGGCTTCCACCTGCGCCCGGTGAATCTCCGAGAGCACTGCTTTCGTTCCCTGTACGGCGATCGGTGAGTTGGCGGCGATCTCGGCCGCCATCGCCTGGGCGGCGGCCACCGTCGCCTCCTGGTCCGGCAGCACAGCATTCACCAAACCGATCCGCTCCGCCCTCGCCGCATCGATGTCCTTGCCCGTGTACGCGAGCTCCGCCACGTAGCCGAGCGGCAGCACGAGGGGGAGGCGCTGGAGGCTACCGATGTCGGCGACCATGGCCATCTTGGTCTCGCGGACCGAGAACGTGGAGTCGGCGGCGCACAGCCGGATGTCGCACGCCGAGACGAGGTCGACGCCACCTCCGATGCAGTACCCGTGGATGGCGGCGATCACGGGCTTACGACACTCGGCGACGGAGCTGATCGACGCTTGCAGGCGCAGCACGCTGTCGTGCGTCCCGCGCGCCAGCGTCGCCGCGGACGGCCGCCCGGCGCCCGGCTCGCTCGGTTCGCTGGCAATCGACGCCAAGGCTGTGAGATCGAGACCGACGCTGAACGCCGGCCCGCGGGCGGCGATGACGATGGCCCGCACGTCCCGGTCCCGTCCCACCGAGGCCATCATCTCGGGAAGTTGGTCGAAGAACGGCATCCCCAAGGCATTGCGCTTCTCCGGCCGGTCGAGCCACACGGTGGCGACGTGGTCTGTCTGCTCGACGCTGAGGACCTTGGCTCGGCCGGCGGGCGCTTGTGATTCGGGCGTGCTGGTCACATCAAGCACCGTACTCATCCGAGCGGCGGGAGCGCTGCTACCGTGTCGCCGCAATCCCGGAGATAGGCCGAGGACAGACCGGCGTTGGGTCGGCCGAGGTGGGCGGTCCTACGGTGGGAGGGGCGGTCCTACGGTGGGAGACGTGAGTGGAGTGGCGACGAGCAGGGCGGCGTGCGACCTGTGCGAGGCGGCTCGTATCACGCTGTGGCATCACGAGGACGACGTCTGCTGGGTCGCCGACTGCGAGGTGTGTGACCTTCCCATGGTCGTGTGGAAGGAGCACGGAGCTTCCCCGCCGGCCGACGCCGTCGAGCACATGGTCGCCGAGCTCGAGCGGGTGGCTCGGGCGCGTTTCGGAGACGGCGGCTACAGCGTGGACCGCGTGATGCGCCAGATACCCGATCACTTCCACGCCCATGCCCGGGATCCGGGCTGGTGGTGGCGCCGCTTCGGTCGCTGAGGCGGACAGCGCCGATAGCATTCCGTCGCCCCTGGTAGTCGATCGAGGAGCGTTCCCGCCCTGAGCACCACCGAGCAAGATCTGACCGCGTTCTCTGCGGCCGCCGTCCAGGCCTTGGGCGGCCCTTCGTGGTTGGCACAGCGACGCAACGCCGCCCTCGAGCGGTTCCTGGTGACGCCGCTGCCCACCGGCGAGGAAGAGATCTGGCGCTACAGCCGGGCCGCGGATCTGAATCTCTCGCGCTTCGCCCCCGTGGTCCCACCCATTGGAATGGTGCCAGGGACCCCGGTCCTGCCCACGGCAGCGCTCGATCTGCTCGATCGGGTGGGCGCCCGCGCCGGCCTCGTCGTTACCTGCAACGGTGTGGTCGCCACGACTGAGCTCGATGAGCGGGAGAGCGCGGCCGGCGTTCGCCTGCAAGCCGTGTCGACCCACCCCGGTGGCGAGGAGATGCTCGGTCATGCGTCGGGAAGCTTCCCCGACGAGGAGGTGGATGCCTACGCGGCGCTCGCCGACGCCTTCGCCACCGACGCCGTGGCGATGAGCGTGCCGCGGAGCCACGAAGTCACCCGCCCAGTCGTCATCGTCCACGTGATCGGCGCCGCCGGAGGTGCCGGCGCCGGCGCCGGCCCCGCCCCGGCCGCGTTCCCGAGGACCGTCGTCCGGCTCGATGAGAACGCCGAAGCCTCGGTCATCGAGCTGCTCGTGTCCGGTGACGACTCCCTCCTCGTGCTCCCGACGGTCGAGCTCGTCGCCGCCGACGGAGCCCGTCTCACCCACGACCTCGTCCAGCAGCTCGGGCGTGACGCATGGCAGATCGGTCGCCTGTTCGCCACCGCCGGCAGGGACGCGACGCTGAAGAGCTTCCAGGCGTCACTCGGGGGCAGCTTCGCGAGGTCGAGGACCGATTCGATCCTCACCGGCCAGGGCGGCACGGCGCAGCTGCTGGCCGCATTCTTCGGCGACGAGGACCAGATGCACGACTTCCGGACCTTGCAGGAGCACGCGGCCCCTCGCACGACGAGCGACCTGGTGTTCAAGGGAGCCGTCGCCGGGACGTCCCGATCGGTCTACAGCGGCCTCATCCGCATGCGCCCCGGCGCCCGTGGCGCCAACGCGTTCCAGACGAACCGTAACCTCGTGCTCTCCGACGGTGCCCACGCCGACTCGGTGCCGAACCTCGACATCCAGGAGAACGACGTCCGCTGTTCCCACGCCTCGGCGGTGGGGCCGGTCGACGAGGAGCAGCGCTTCTACGTGGAGTCGCGGGGCGTGCCGAGGGCGGTGGCGGAGCGGTTGATCGTGTTGGGTTTCTTCCGGGAGCTGCTCGAGCGGGTGACGCCCGCCGTGGGCGATTTCGTCGTCGCCGCCATCGCCGAACGCGTGTCCGCCGTGACCGACGGGAGTGCGTCGTGAGCAGGGTGAAGCTCTGCCGGCGCGATGACGTGGAGGTGGGGGCGGTGCGGCGTTTTGAGCCGGGAGGCGGTGCCCCGGCCGTGGCCGTGGCCAACTGCGACGGGGGGTTGCATGCCGTCGTGGACTGCTGCAGCCACGAGGACTACCCCTTGTCGGAGGGTGAGGTGTTCGCAGACGTGTGTGAGATCGAGTGCGTGCGTCACGGCAGCACGTTCTCCCTCATCGACGGCACGCCACAGAGCCTCCCGGCGACCCGTCCGGTGACGGTGCTGAACCTCGAGGTCATCGAAGGCGACGTGTGGGTGGAGCTGCCGTGAGTACGTTCGAGATCAGCGGCCTGCGGGTAGCTGTCGCCGGTCGCGAGATACTCCGGGGTGTCGACCTGCGGGTGGAGAGCGGCGAGATCCACGCCGTGATGGGCCCGAACGGGTCCGGCAAGAGCACGCTCGCTCATGCGCTCATGGGCCGTCCCGGCTACGAGGTGACCGGCGGGAGCGTGACGATCGACGGTGCAGAGCTGCTCGGCCTTCCGCCGGCGGAGCGTTCCAGGGTCGGGCTGTTCCTCGCATTCCAGTACCCGATCGAGGTCCCGGGCGTGCCAGTGGCCTCGGTGCTCTCCGAGGCGTTGACTGCAGCCGGCCGGCCGGCGCGCGAGATCGCCGATTTGGAGGCCCGCACGGCGTCGGAGGCCGAGGGCCTCGGGATCAACCATGAGCTGCTTTCACGTCACATGAACGTGGACCTCTCCGGCGGCGAGAAGAAGCGCAACGAGACTCTCCAGCTTGCCCTCCTCCACCCCCGTTTCGCCGTGCTCGACGAGCTCGACTCCGGGCTCGACGTGGACGCCCTCAGCGCCGTCGCCCGCCGCATCGAGCGGGCGAGGCACGAGAGCGACCCGCCGCTCGGGGTGATCGCCATCACGCACTACGCCCGCCTGCTGTACGAACTGCGCCCGGACGTGGTGCACGTGCTGTCGCAGGGACGGATCGTGCGATCGGGTGGCCCGGAGCTCGCAACCGAGCTCGAGGGCACGGGCTACGCCGCTTACCGGGAGGACCCGGTCGCCAGCTGAGCCGGCGGCGCCAGCCGCCAGGCGTGCAGCCTGCCGGGCTAGCGGTTCTTCGGCAGCTCTGAGAACGGCACCGTGCGCTCGTTCCCGGGCTCCTTCGGAAGGCCGAGGACCCGTTCGCCGATGATGTTGCGCTGGATCTGGTCCGTGCCCCCGTAGATCGAGGGAGCGGGCGCGAACAGCGCCATCCCGGCGAGCACTCCGGCCATCGGGTCGCCGGTCGCTTCCACCAGTGCAGCGCGGCTGGCTTCGTCGTAGGCGTGCAGCGTCCCTGCAACTCCGGCGATGCGGAGGCCGAGGTCGCTCGAAAGGCGGACCATCTCGCTCATCTGGAGCTTGGAGATGTTGGCCAGCCCGGGGATGTCGCGACCGCTTGCCCGCGCCGCCTTCCAGCGCAAGCTGTTGTACCGCCCGATCTCTCCCAGCGTGTGGAGGCGGACGAGGTCCTGCCGGATCAACGGGTCCGCTGCCGTGCCGTTGGCCTTGGCGGCGTCGATGAGCAGCTTGGCACTGCCCGGCGTCGCGTCCCCTGAGCGGTTTCTCGTACGGCGCTTGCCCTCCGCCGATACGAAGTCCCCGGCTCGGGCGCCTCTCTGGTTGGCGACGGTACCCGGCAGCACGGCCCCAGCGGCACCGGACCCACCGCCGGAGCCGAGCCCCGACCGCTCGTGCATCAGCGTGGTGTTGGCGACGGCCCAGCCGTTGTGAAGTCCCCCGATCACCGCAGTCGACGGCGCTCGGGCGTCGGTCAGGAAGACCTCGTTGAACAACGCGTTCCCTGTGAGCTCCCGTAGCGGCCGCACTTCGACACCCGGCTGGTGCATGTCGAGCGCGAACCAGGTGATGCCCTGGTGCTTGGGCACCTCGGGGTTGGTGCGGGCGATCAGCATCCCGAGGTCGGCGTACTGGCCACCCGAGGTCCAGACCTTCTGGCCGTTCACGATCCACTCGTCGCCGTCCTGGATGGCGCGAGTGGTAAGCCCGGCGAGATCCGACCCGGCGCCAGGCTCGCTGAACAGCTGGCACCATGCGGTCGCACCGATGACGATGTCCCGGACGTACCGGTCGATCTGCTCGCGGTTCCCGTGATCGGCGATGGTCGGCCCCGCCAGCAACAAGCCCAACCCAGCCGGCGCTCCGAGTGCCCCGAACCCGCTGATCGCCTCGGCGACCCGGACCGAGTCGGTGCGCGAGAGGCCGCGCCCGTACCGGTCCGCAGGCAGCGACGGTGCGGACCATCCGGCGAGACCGAGGCGCTCCCACCATTCGCCGACCGTCAGGTCGGGGTCCCAGTTGTGGCTCAGCCAATCCCGTAGCTCGTCCATCAGCTCGTCCGGCTGACGCCGGCTCCCGCGCCGGCTCCCGCTCCCGCTCCCGCTCGGGGCCGCCGCAGGTACCGCTGTCGAAGTGTCGTGGGTCACGCTTGTATCAGTCACGCTGTCGATACTGCCCGAAAGGGGCACCGGCGCGTCGGAATTCGCGCCTAGAGGCGGACGACCGGGCAGGTGAGGGTCCGCGTGATGCCTTCGATCAGCTGGACGCGGCTCACGACCATCTTGCCGAGCTCGTCCACCGAGTCGGCTTCCGCTTGCACGATCACGTCGTAGGGACCGGTCACATCGTCGGCCAACAGGACTCCGGTTATCTCTGCGACCTTGGTAGCGACGGAGGCAGCCTTGCCGACCTCTGTCTGGATCAGGACGTATGCACGAACTGACACTCCGACCTCCTCGTCGTCGACTTACCGGCGCAGCGTAGTCGGCCTGGCCTGCCCCTACCATGGCCGTGTGCCGATCGCAGGGCAGTTTTCGCGGTTGACCCGGCAGCTGCGCGCCGCGCTCGCGGGGCTGTTCGACCAGGACCAGCCGTTCGGGCGGCTGGCTCTGGTGCACACGGTGTTCTCGGCCGCCACGACCCTCGTGACGATCTCGCTGGCCGGCACGTTGTTCTTCACGGTGTCGGTGCACGAGTCGGACAAGCGGGTCCTGCTCTACCTCCTGCTCTCGCTCGCTCCCTTCGCCATCGTGGCCCCGCTGCTGAGTCCGCTGCTCGACCGTGGCGCCACGGCCCGGCGGGCGAGCATCGGGGTCGCCTGCGGCGGTAGCGCCATTGTCACCCTGTTCATGGCGAGGGACATCTCGTCGCTGCTGCTGTTCCCCGAGGCCTTCAGCATCCTCGTGCTCTCGAAGCTCTATCTGGTCGGCAAGGCGTCGCTCGTGCCGTCGATGACCGAGAGCACCGACGACCTGGCGAGCGCCAACGCCAAGCTGACGATGCTGGCGTCGCTCGCTGGTTTCGCCGTCTCGCCCATCGGCATCGGCATCCTCCAGCTCGGCGCGACCTGGGTGTTGCGGTTCACGTTCGGTGTGTTCGTTGTCGGGGCTATCGCGGCAGTGCGGCTCCCACGATCGACCTCGTTGCCCGCCCCGCCCAAACCGCTCGGGGCCCACCCGGACGGCCGCCCGCTCCACGGCCCTAATCAGCCGGCGCCGTTGCCGCTTGCCGACGCGTCGTCGGGGAAAGCGGCGGGCCCAGGCGGGCGTCCGGGGGGTCTCCTCTACCAGGGCCGCTCCGGGCGAGCTTCCCGTCCGCCCCGGATCGACGTCAAGCAGGAGCGCCGTCGGCTGGGGCTCTCCATGATCGGGCCCGAGGTCACGATCGCGCTCGGGGCGATGACGGTGTTGCGGGCATCGTTCGGTTTCCTGACGTTCTTCCTGGCCTTTGCGCTGAAGAACCTTCACTCGGCGACGTGGTGGTACGGGGTCATCCTGCTCGCCAGCGGCATCGGTGGCTTGATCGGCTCGATGTCCGTGCCCACGATCAGGCGGTACCTCTCCGAGCAGCAACTGCTCTCGGTAGCGCTCGTCGCCACGGCGTTGGTCGCAGTCATCACGGCCATCATGGGAACGCTCTCGGCGCAGCCGATCCTGGCGTTCGCCGTCGGCTTGTCGAGCACGGCGGCCAAACCGGCGTTCGACTCCATCGCCCAGACCTACGTGCCGCCAGCCGCGCTCGGTCGGGCGTTCGGTCGCTTCGAGACGCAACTGCAGCTGGCGTGGGTGCTCGCGGCGCTGATCGCAGTCAAGGTGGCATTCCGGTTCGCACCCGGCGACGTCCTCATCGCCGCCGCCTGCGCGATCGCCGCTGCCTTCCACTGGTCGATGCGGCACTCGCTCGGGAACCGCAGGGCAGCAGACTCTCGGTGAACCCGAGAGCGGCCCGTGGGCACAGGATGCCCCGTCCGGCCCAGGAGCCGGACTCGCGCCCCTAACCGAGCCGGCTGCGCAACGCCTCGAGCTGCGTCCTCAGCTCCGCCGGGAGGCGGTCGCCGAATTGCTCGTAGTGCCGCTCGATGTCGGGCACCTCGGCTCGCCACTCGTCGACGTCGACCCGGAGCAGCTCGGCCATGTCCTCGTCGGAGACGTCGAGCCCGTCAATCGGGATCGCACCGGCTGCCGGCAGGTACCCGATGGGCGTCTCCACTGCCTCGCCCTTGCCGGCGCACCGCTCGAACACCCACTCGAGCACCCGCGAGTTCTCCCCGTAGCCGGGCCACAGCCAGCGGCCGTCCGGCGACTTCCTGAACCAGTTCACGTAGAAGATACGAGGCAACTTGTCCCGGTCCATCCGCTCGGTGAACGACAGCCAGTGGGCCCAGTAGTCGGCCATGTTGTAACCGCAGAACGGCAGCATGGCGAAGGGGTCACGCCGCAGGTTGCCGACCGCTCCGGCCGCCGCCGCCGTCGTCTCCGACGCCATTATCGACCCGAGGAACACGCCGTGCTCCCAGTCAAAACCTTCGTGCACCAACGGCACGACCGAGGCCCGCCGACCGCCGAAGAGGATCGCCGAGATCGGGACGCCGGCGGGGTCCTCCCATTCCGGCGCGATCGCCGGGTCCTGACTCGCCGGCGCCGTGAACCTCGAGTTCGGGTGAGCGGCCGGCTTGCCGTGCTCGGGTGTCCACTCGGCCCCGGTCCAGTCCGTGCAGTGAGTTGGCGGGTGAGGAGTGAGACCCTCCCACCAGACGTCGCCGTCGTCGGTGAGGGCGGTGTTGGTGAAGATGCAGTTCGCCGCGAGCGTGAGCACGGCGTTGGGGTTCGTGTCCATGTTCGTCCCCGGCGCCACCCCGAAGAAACCCGCCTCCGGGTTGATCGCCCTCAGCGTCCCGTCCGGCCCGACCTTCATCCAGCAGATGTCGTCACCGATCGTCTCGACCTTCCAGTCGGGCATCGTCGGGATCAGCATGGCGAGGTTGGTCTTGCCGCAGGCCGACGGGAAGGCGCCCGTGACGTAGCGGACGTCACCGGAAGGCGACGTGAGCTTCAGGATCAACATGTGCTCGGCGAGCCACCCCTCGTCCCGCGCCATGACCGAGGCGATGCGGAGAGCGAAGCACTTCTTGCCGAGCAAGGCGTTCCCCCCATAGCCAGAGCCGAAGGACCAGATCTCGCGGGTCTCGGGGAAGTGGGCGATGTAGAGGTTCTCCGGGTTGCAGGGCCACGGCGAGTCCTCGGCACCGTCGACGAGCGGCACGCCGACGGAGTGCACGCAGGGCACGAACTCCCCGTCGTCGCCGATGACTTCGAGGGCTCCGCGCCCCATCCGGGTCATGATGCGCAAACTCACGGCCACATAGGGCGAATCGGTGATCTCCACGCCGACGTGGGCGATGGGGGAGCCGAGCGGTCCCATCGAGAACGGCACGACGTACATGGTGCGGCCCCGCATGCATCCCCGGAAAAGGCTGGTCAGGGTTTGGCGGAGCTCGTGAGGGTCGATCCAGTTGTTGGTAGGCCCGGCGTCGTCCTGCTTGGCGGCGGCCACGTAGGTGCGGGACTCGACGCGTGCGACGTCACGGACGTCAGAGTGCGCCCAATGGCTGTTCGGGCGCTTGGCATCGGACAGCTTCGTCAATGTGCCCTGGTCGACGAGCAACTGGCACAGGCGGTCGTACTCTTCGGCGGAGCCGTCGCACCACTCCACCCGGTCCGGTTGGGTGAGAGCGGTGAGCTCGTCCACCCACACGAGAAGTTGCGAATGGCTCGTCGGAGGCATGTTGTGCCGAGGTCCTTTCAACGCAGGCGATCTTCGACTCCTGTACTACCCGGCACGCGGCGCCTGTTGACGCGTGCAGCGGAGGAACGTCCGCCGATGCTAGGCGTCCAGGTCGCGGCCGCCCAACTCGCGCCGGGGACCCGAACGGCCGCCAGGCTCGGCTACGGTCCGCAGCGGTGGCAGCGAGCGACGATGGCACAGCCGGCAGTGGCGAGTTCGAGATCCTCGCCAGAGTTCGGAAGCGCCTGGCGAGCGGAGTGGTGCCAGGCCAGGGCGGATCACCGGAAAGTCACCTTCTCAGGCAGCCGCAACCGGGGGAGGTGTTCTCCGGGGACGACACCGCCGTGCTCGTACCGCCCCCCGGTCGCAGCCTGTTCGCCATCGACTTGGTCGTCGAGGGCGTCCACGTGGATCTCTCGCTCGGCTCGCTGGCCGACGCCGGCTGGAAGGCGATCTCGGTCAATGTCAGCGACATCGCCGCCATGGGGGGCCGGCCGCTGTACGTCGTCGCCGGCGTCTCGGCTCCGCCCGGGACTGACCTCGACGACCTGACCGACGGCATGATCCAGGCCTGTGCCGCCTACGGCGCCGCCCTCGTCGGTGGCGACCTGACGGGCGGCGAGAGGCTCGTGATCGCCGTCGCTATCATCGGCACGTGTGAGCAGCGTGATCCGGTGCTGAGGAGCGGGGCGCGGCCGGGCGACGACATCTGGGTCACGGGGGCCCTCGGGTTGTCGGCGGCCGGCCTCGAGCTCCTCCGCCGCGTCCCCGAGCACACCGACCCTGCCGCCGGCAGGGCGATCCAGGCGTACCGGCGCCCGACGGCTCGGGTCAGCGAGGGAGTCACTGCTGCCGTTGAGGGCGCCACGGCGATGATCGACGTGTCGGACGGCTTGGCGAAGGACCTCGACCACGTCGCCACCGAGTCAGGCGTCGGCGTGCGGCTGGCAGCGGTACCGGTGGCGGAGACGGCATCGCTCGATCAGGCGCTCGGGGGTGGTGAGGACTACGAGCTCGCCT
>JBEKLQ010000048.1:0-28073 GCA_050010115.1 Acidimicrobiales bacterium
GCCCACTCGATTTCCGAGGCGAGGTCGGCTACCGCCCGCCCCGGCGACCCGCTGTGCTGTGGGGCCGCAGGACGGCGGCCCGATCTCGTGCGGCTCAGCTCCGGGCCTGGCGAACGGCGAGCGGCGAGCACCGGGCCGTCGTCGAGCACGTCCAGCAGAATTCGGACCTTCGAACCCAGCACGACAGGGGGTCGTCGGCCCTGTTCGGCCGCTAGGCGCTTCAGCTCGGCGAGTGCCACGCCGTGGAACGTCCCCGCCGTCACGGCTTCGGGGAGTCCCAGCTCACCCAGGCGAGTCCGGAGCTCACCGGCTGCCTTGCGCGTGAAGGTGAGGGCGAGGACACGGGCAGAGGTGGCTGACCCGCTCATCACCCGCCAGGCGATGCGCCTCGTGAGGACGCGGGTCTTCCCTGAGCCTGCTCCGGCGAGCACGCAGAGCGGAGTCGCCACGGTCGTGATGGCTTCGACCTGGTCCGGATCGCACCCGGCCAGCAGATCGCGCTCGAGACGCGTCCATTCGACTCCCGCGTGCGTCTCCATGCCCACGGTGAGGACCGTACCGCGAGGCTGTGTCACTCATGGCCGGTAGGTCACTCATGACTGTTTGGTCACTCATGACTCGTGGGTCACTCCTGGCCAGTTGGTCACCGAGGGCGGGCGGGTCACCGATGGCGGCTGGTGCGCTCGTGCCGGTATGTTCCACTCGGTGCTGACCTCGTTTGCCGGCGCGGAGATATTCGGAGAGTCCTATGGAACCGGCACGCCGGGCATCTTGGCCCTGCACGGCTGGCGCCGCGATCACCGTGATTTCACCGCGACTCTCACGTCGCCTGCCGGGGCGTTGGACTCCATCGCGGTGGACCTTCCCGGTTTCGGCGGGACGCCGGCACCCGAGGAGGTGTGGGGGTCGGCCCGTTATGCCGAGGCGCTGATTCCGGTGCTCGAACACATGCAGCGCCGTGTCGTGGTGATCGGTCACTCGTTCGGTGGGCGCGTGGGCGTGCACCTCGCGGCGATCGCCCCGGAACGTGTGGCCGGTCTGGTCCTGACGGGTGTGCCACTCTTCCGGACGACGCCGCTTGCCCGCCCGCCATTTCGCTTCAGGGCGGTTCGCCAGCTTGCCAAGAAGGGCCTCGTCTCCGAGGCGCGGCTGGAGCGCCACCGCCAGCGGTACGGGTCGGCGGACTACAAGGCGGCCACTGGCGTGATGCGCGGCATCCTGGTGACCGTCCTGGCCGAGGAGTACTCTGACGTGCTGGCCAAGGTCTCCTGCCCGGTGGAGCTCGTCTGGGGGGACGACGACACCGAGGCTCCCCTCGCCGTGGCGGAGCGAATCCACGAAGCTGTGCCGAATTCGCATCTCGTCGTGTGCGAGGGTGCCGGCCACCTGACACCGATGACCGTGCCTGGTGAGCTGCGAGCTGCCATCGAACGCCTGGGCCCGTGACGGCGCTGGAGACCGTGAGCCTCGCTGTCGCGCTCGCAGCGATCGGCGTGGCCTCCGTGCGCTGGCTGCGTGTGGCGCAACGGGAGCACTACCTGCCCGGCTCCGTCAGCCGATTCGCGTGGCGGTGGTGGCGGCGCACGCCGCTCGATCTCACCCTCTTCGTGCTCGGCGTCGCCGGTACGGTGGTTTCCGGGTGGGTACCGGTAGTGGCGGTTGTGCCTGCCGTGGTCGCAAGTGCGGCTCCCCTCCATTTCGGCATCCGGGGCAGGACATCGCGCCTCAAGTGGACTCGGCGGCTCACGACACTGGCGACGGTGCTGGGAGCCCTCGAAGCCCTCGCTGTCGCCCTCGCTGCGGTCGTGGGTGGTCCTGCGGCCGCCGTAGTGGCTGCTGCGGCGCTGACGCTCAGCTCGCCGCTGGTTGCCGATCTGGCGTTGTCGATCACACGGCCGGTAGAGGATGCCCTGGCTGGGAAGTACGTGACCCAGGCGACAGCTCGGCTGCAGCGTGTCCGGCCGGTCATCGTGGCGGTGACCGGTTCGTACGGCAAGACGACGACGAAGGGCTACGTCGCCCACCTGGTGGGAGCAGAGCGGGACACCCTGGCAAGCCCGGCCAGCTTCAACAACCGCGCCGGGCTCGCCCGCACGGTGAACGAGTACGTCGGCCCCGCGACCGAGGTGCTCGTCGCGGAGATGGGTACCTACGGCACAGGTGAGATCGCAGCCCTCTGCTCGTGGATGACTCCGGAGATCGCCGTGATCACGGCGATCGGACCGGCGCACCTCGAGCGCTTCAAGAGCCTCGAGCGGACGCTGGCAGCGAAGGCGGAGATCACCGAGCGTGCCGGCGTCACCGTATTGAACGTCGACGACGAGCGCTTGCGGCGGCTCGCTGAGGCACTCGAGGGGGCAGGTAAGCGGGTCGTACGTGCCTCCGGGGTCCATCCCGACGCCGACGTCGCCGTCCTCGCCGTGCCCGACGGGATCGAGCTCCGGATCGCTGGGCGGCGCGTCGGCAAGGCGGTCACGGGCAGCGCTTCCCGGCCCACGGCGCTGTCCAACGCAGCGTGTGCGGTCGCGGTGGCTCTCGAGCTCCACATGGGGCCGGAGAGGCTGTTGGCGCGTCTTGCCACGCTCCCGGTCCCGCCAAACCGGTTGCAGCGCTACGTCGCCGAGGGTGGGTACGTCGTGCTGGACGACACGTTCAACTCGAACCCGACCGGCGCGAGGCTGGCGCTGGCTCGACTGGGGGCGGAGGCGACGCAGGGCCGGCGCGTGCTCGTGACACCCGGGATGGTCGAGCTCGGCAACTGCCAGTTCGACCAGAACGCAGCCCTGGCCGAGGACGCCGCTGCAGTTGTCTCAGACATGGTGGTTGTAGCCCGCACGAATCGCCGGGCGCTGGCTGCCGGCGCCAACCGCGCGGTCTCGCCCGCTGCCGTCGTCCTCGTCGACCGCCTCGACCAAGCCGTGGCATGGGTCCGGGGGCATCTCGGGCCCGGGGACGCCGTGCTTTACGAGAACGATCTGCCCGATCACTTTCCGTGATGTCACGCCCAGTTCTCTCTTCGAAACCGCTGGCCTTACGCCTGTCGATTCAAGGCTCGGTCTCGGCCTACCGCTAGAGTGTGGGCCGCGATGAGTTTGATCAAGGGCCGGGGGCTCACGTTCGATGAGCGCGGCGCGCTTGGGATCACGGGAGCCGTTGGATTGCGCTCGGGCGGCGCGCTCGCGCGCGTTGCAGTCGTGTTCGGCGGTCCTTCCCCTGAGCACGACGTGTCGATCCTGACCGGTCTCCAAGCTGTCCGCGGGTTCAACAACGTCCCGAACATCGGCGAACTGCATTCGCTCTACTGGTCCAAGACAGGGGAGTGGTTCGAGGTCCCGACGAACCTCGAGGCGTCCGCCTTCATCCAGGGACAACCGCCCAACGCCGTGCCGTTGAAGCTGGTGGCGGGAGCGGGTGGGGGTTTCATAGCGACGAAAAGCGGACGGTTCGGGTCCAAGGAGCAGTTACTCGAGATCGACTGCGTGCTCGTATGCTGCCACGGCGGCCCCGGTGAGGATGGCTCGCTGCAGAGCGTGTTCGACCTGATCGGCTTGCCGTACACCGGTCCCAACGCGGCCGGCGCCATGATCGGCATGGACAAGCTCGTCTTCAGCGCGCTGGCAGCATCGGCGTGGTTGCAGATGCTGCCTCGCGTACCGCTCTCGGAGGCGGTCCCGCCACCGGGCTTCCCTGGCCCGTACATCGTGAAGCCTCGCTACGGGGGATCGTCCATCGGCGTCGAGGTCGTGGCCGATTACGAGACGGCTCGCGCCCGTCTGCGTGTGAACCCGCACCTTCGCCGCGGTGCCGTGCTCGAGCCGTATCAGCCCGAACTGTTCGACTTGCAGGTCGCCGTCAGGATGTGGCCCGACATCCAGATGTCGGCCATCGAGAAGCCGCTGCGCACCCGCGCCGGCGGAGAGATCCTGGCGTACTCGGACAAGTACGTCGGCCCCGAGGGGATGGCGGCGGCGCCACGAGAGCTGCCGGCGCGGATCGCGCCGGATTTGGAGCGTCAGATCCGGACGGTCGCTCCTGAGGTCGCTCAACTGGTAGGCGTCCGAGGCGTCGCCCGGATCGACTTCCTGTCCGATGGCGACGGGCTCTACGTGAACGAGGTGAACACGATCCCGGGATCGCTCGCCCGGTACCTATGGATCGATCCACCGGTTTCGTTCGCCAAGCTGCTGCTGGACCTGCTAGGGGAGTCGATCGCGAGGCCGTCGATCAGCTTCTCCGTGGCAGGAGCCGATGGGTCGGTCCTGCGAGCCGCGGGCACCATCAGCGGCAAGCTCGGCTGAGCTCCGGACCGCCGGCTCGATCGGCACGGTCGATGGCCTTCCCCCGCAAGCTCCTCGGTCCCGGAGAGGAGATCGTCCTCGAATCCCAACCCAACTGGTCGATCCTCGTGCCGCGAACGCTCGTGTTCCTGGCTGTCGTGGCGGCCAGCGTCGCCATCCTGGTCGAATGGACGTCCGCCCCGCTCTGGGTCGGCTACGTGCTGCTCGGGATCGGCGCGGTGGCGTTGCTCTGGCTGCTCGCCAAGGTCATCACCTGGCGGTCCACCTCGCTCGTGCTCACCACGACCCGAGTCGTGTACCGGACGGGCGTGATGCGTCGCCTCGGCCGCGAGATCCCGCTCGACCGAATCCAGGACGTGACGTACATCCAGAGCATCTTCGAGCGCCTGCTCGGGGCGGGCAGCTTAAGGATCGAGTCGGCCGGCGCGAGCGGCGATGAGCCCTTTCCCGACATCCGCCAGCCGGCGGTGGTGCAGTCGTTGATCAACCGGCTGCTGACGCAATCGCCGGGGCCGTACGGTGGCGGGCTCGGGGGCGGGGGGCACGCCGGCCACCAGACGCCTCAGCCTCAGTACCAGCAACCGCCGCCGCAGCAGTACGCGCCACCACAGTCGCAGTATCAGGCACCGCAGTCGCAGTACGCGCCACCGCAGCAGCAGCCTCCGGCGTACCCACCTCCTCAGGCGCCCCCCCAGTACGCGCCGCAGCAGTACGCACCACCGCAGCCGAAGTACGGAGCGCCCCAGCCGCCGGATGCCGCGGGTCGACAAGGACTGGATTTGCAGTCGGAGTCCCAGAGCGAGCAGCTTGCCCGTCTCGCCGATCTCCACCGGCTCGGTGTCATCACGGACGCCGAGTTCGAGCAGAAGCGTCGGGAGATCGCCGGCCAGTAGTCAGCCCTTGGCGCCGGACGACCGCGGCGCTCCCGGTCGGGCCGAGCCTCGACCGGGCGATCCGGCTCGACCTACTCCCGTCGGAGCGCCGGCCCAGCGGACCGGGCGATCCAGGCATCGACGCCCCGGATCGGCAGCCGGACCATCCCTCGTTCGGCGAGGGCGACCACGCACCCACCAAAGCCTGCTCCGGTCATCCTTGCCCCGAGTACTCCCCGCATCGCCTGCAGCCGGCTTACGAGCTCGTCGAGCTCCGGGATGGACACCTCGTAATCCATCGTGAGGCTTGCATGGCTATCGCTCATGATCTTTCCAGCCGCGCACCCATCTTTCCGATCGAGGGCTGACACGAACTGCCGCACCCTCGCGTTCTCAGTCACGACGTGCCGGGCGCGACGCCGAAGCGTCGGGTCCGCGAGCCGGTCAACCTCCCAGGGCGTCGCCGAACGGAGCGGCCCGATCAGGCGCTCGGCCGCCTCGCACTCCGCTCGACGTTCAGCGTACGCAGAGGTGGTGAGCGTCCGCGCAACTCCGCAATGGGCGATGAGGATCTCGAGACCGTCGGGTATCGGGACTGGCCGAGCGTCGAAGGTCGCGCAGTCCAGCAAGAGCGCGTGCCCTGGCTGGGCGAGCGTGATCGCCAGCTGGTCCAGGATCCCGCTCCGAACACCGGAGGCCGCCTGCTCGGCCTGCTGGCAAAGTCGTGCCAGAGTAACCCCATCGCCTTCGTAACCGAGCGCGAGCGCGACCGCGATCTCGAGAGAGGCGCTCGACGACAGGCCGCCTCCGACCGGCAGCGTGGTCGAGATCATGCCCTTGCCGCCGTAGCGGGGGTGCATGACCGACACGACGGCTCCGACGTGTCTAGCCCACTCGGGCAGGAGCATGCCGAGATCCCATGGGTCCGACGCCATGTGGACAGGGACTCGCGCTGTCTCGGGCTCGATCGACGAGGACAGCTCGATCATCGCAGCAGTGGCGTCGGGATGGAACACGACCTCGGTGCCGAGGTTGATCGCCATGGGGACGGCGAGGCCACCGGTGTAGTCGGTGTGGTCGCCGATCAGATTGACCCGACCTGGCGCGAACGCGGTGACGGCCTCGAGCGGACCGTCAGGCGGCGAGTCCCACTCAGGCTGTGGCGCGCCCATCTCGCTTGCTACCTCCCGTCCTTAGATGGGACGTCGAGCACGGAGGCGTCGGCGGCTCGCAGCCCCTCGATGATGCGCCGGTACTCATCGGCCGAATTCTGGCCCATCGAATCACGCTCGTTCCATCTGCAACCGCGCTCCCGGTCGATCCCGTACAGCCCAAAACGTGGCTCGTAACTGCCCCACTCATAGTTATCGGCCAAACACCAGTGCCAATAACCAGAAATCGGTACTCCGGAGGAGATCGAGGCCACCACGGCGGCCAGGTTCTCCCTCAAGTAGCGCGGACGGTCCCACCCATCGCGCCGGGCGAAGGCTCGCCCGCGGCGCACCCGGTTGCAGAGTCCGTTCTCCACGATCCACAGGTCGACGCCTTCTTCGGTGTTGCCGGCGCAGTAGGCGGAGAGCCCGGGCGGGTTCGGAGGGTCGTCCCAGAGCGGTCGCTGCGGGAATGGCCAACGCCCCCCGGAGGTCGCCGAGAACGGTGGTTGGAAATGGCCGGCCGTCTCCGGGTCGTAGTAGTCGAGCTGGGTCACATCCAGCGTGCGCTCGTGGGCGCTGGCATAGACCGCCTCGATCGTTCTCGGGAAGACCCGTACCGGGTCGACCAGCTGGCTCGCCAGCCGGCGGAGAGCGTCCTCGCCAGCCGGCCATCGGCGGGTGCTGCCGCCCGGTCGCGGGACCCCCGTCCCCGCCGGGCTCGCGTACCACTGGGTGCGGCACTTCTCGAGGTGAGCCTGCAAATCCTCGCGGGCGACACCTCGAGAGCGCGCCAGTAAGAGGTCACTGCCCAGCCGGTCCAGCTCGTAGATCGAGAAGCTGCAGTTGTTCGTACTGACGATCGAGCCCGGCTGGGTCCGCTTGATCCGGTCGTACGCGAGGACGTGGCCGGCCAGCAGGTGATCCGCAGCCTTGAGGGCCGTCGGGCCGTCGAAGCGGCGTCCCGGGGGGAAGGCGCCGAGAAAGAAACCCATCAATGCCAAGATGTTGATCTCGTTCAGCGTGACCCAGTCGTGGCACTCGCCTGACAAACGGCTGACGGCCTCGCCGGCCCACTCGGCATAGCGCTCGGGGGAGTCCGACCGGGTCCAGAAGTCCACGCCCAGCCACGCCGGGTGCGTGAAGTGCAGGAGCGTGACGAGGGGCTGCATCCCGCGCAGGCGGCAGCCGGCGAGGATGGCGCGGTAGCGCTTGAACGCCGCGTCGTCGAACTCGCCCCCGCCGACCTCGCACCGGGCCCATTCGATCGACAGCCGGAACGAGTCGACTCCGAGAGCGGCCGCCCGATCGAGATGATGGTCGTACTGGTTCCAGAAGTCGAGCGCTATGCCTGACGGCTCGACCCGACCCTCGGCTTCCCATGCGTACCAGTTGTTGCGCGGCTCGCCCGGGCCGTTGAATCCGCCTTCGGTTTGAAACCCTGCCGTGGCAACGCCGAAGCGAAACCCTTCGCCGAGCAGTGCGTTCACCGGTACATGCTGCCACGGCGCCCCTCGTTCCTCGCGGAGCCTTCCGTTGCCCCAGTCCACCGGCCGCCGATCGGCTTGACCGAATCGGCCGATCGGGGAAGCATTCCGAGATGCCAATCGCCGGGGTGGACGGAATCGACCTGTGCTACGAGGTCTACGGACACGATTTCAACGCTCGCGAGGGTGAGGGGCTGCGCCTGCCCGCGGCGTCCGCGTCGTGAGCGGGCCACTGACCGGCCTGAAGGTCATCGAGCTGGCGGGGATCGGCCCGTGCCCGTTCGGGGCGATGGTGCTTGCCGATCTGGGGGCCGACGTGCTGCGGGTGGAACGCTCGGCCGCCGTACCAGCCCAGCGCCCGGAAGGCACGTCGTGGGATCTGCTCCAGCGGGGAAAGCGATCGATCGGCGTCGACCTGAAGCATCCTGACGGCGTCGAGCTCGTGCTCGGGCTCGTGGAGCGTGCGGACGCATTGGTGGAGGGCTTCCGGCCGGGCGTCACCGAGCGTCTCGGCCTCGGCCCGGACGCGTGCCTCGAGCGCAACCCCCATCTCGTGTACGGGCGGATGACCGGTTGGGGACAGAGCGGCCCGCTGGCGGACCGAGCCGGGCACGACATCGACTACATCGCCATCGGGGGTGCCCTCGAACCGATCGGGCGCGCAGGCGAGCGCCCCGTGCCGCCGCTCAACCTCATCGGCGACTTCGGCGGAGGCGGGATGCTGCTCGCCCTCGGCGTGACCGCCGCCCTGTGGTCGGCCGCGCGCACGGGCGAAGGTGACGTCATCGATGTCGCCATGGTCGATGGATCGGCGTTGCTCATGACAATGACGTGGGCCTTCCGCCACCTCGGCGTCTGGAGCGACGAACGGGGCACGAACCTGCTCGATACCGGGGCGCCGTTCTACGACACCTACGAGTGCGCGGACGGCAAGGTGGTCGCGGTCGGCGCCCTGGAGCCTCAGTTCTACGCCCAACTGCTCCAAATCATGGGCCTCGATGCCGCCGAGCAGCCGCCGCAGATGGACCGGTCGCAGTGGCCCGATGCGAAGCGGCGCTACGCGGAGATCTTCCGAACCAAGACCCGCGACGAGTGGGCTGCGTTGGCCGAGGGCACCGATTCCTGCATCGCTCCGGTGCTGTCGATGACCGAGGCAGTGGACCACCCGCACAACGCCGCACGACAGACCTTCGTGAAGGTCGACGGGGTGCTGCAGCCCTCGCCGGCGCCGCGTTTTAGGAACCGGCCGCTCGGCGTGCCGGCGGGACCCCGTTGGCCCGGCGAGGATGGCGCCGCCGCGCTCGCCGACTGGGGCATCCCGGCGGAGCGCGTGTCCGCGCTCGCGGCCGAGGGCACGCTCACGATGCTCTGAGGAACTCGGGCGCGGGGCCCGGCAAGGTAGCCTCATCGGGTGGCACGGAGCTTCTTCATCGCGACGCTCGGGTGCCCGAAGAACGAAGTCGACTCCGCCAAGCTCGTCGGGCGCTTGAGTGCTGCCGGCTATGTCGAGGCGGCAATGCCCGACGACGCCGATCTCGTGGTCGTGAACACCTGCGCGTTCATCGAGCCGGCTCGCGAGGAGTCCATCGAGACGATCCTCGAGCTCAGCGCACTCCGACGTCCCGGTGCTCGTCTCGCAGTGACGGGATGCCTGGCCGAGCGCTCCGCGCCTGAGCTCAGGGCGGCGCTGCCAGAGGTCGATGTCGTGGCGGGTTTTGGAGTGGAATTCATGGAGGACGTGTCCGGTCGGGGTGACTCGGAGCCGATCCGCCTTCGGCGCCGCGAGGAGGTGCCGTCGTTCGACCTGCTGGAGCTGCCTCGACCCCCGGCGTCGTCGCCGTGGGCATACGTGAAGGTTGCCGAGGGATGCGACCGCAGGTGCGGGTTCTGCGCGATCCCGTCATTCCGCGGGAAACAGCGGTCCCGGGCGATTGAGTCGATCCTGGCCGAGGTGGAGTCGCTGCAGGTGAGCGAAATCGTCCTCGTCGCGCAGGATCTGGCATCGTTCGGCCGGGACCAATCGACGGCGGCCGAACGTCGTGGGGCGGAGACCGACATCGTCGGACTGGTGCAAGCCGTTGCCGACCGCGTGGCCCGCGTGCGACTGCTGTACCTGTACCCGTCGTCACTTTCCGACCGCTTGATCGACACGGTGATCGCGACGGGCGTGCCGTACTTCGACCTGTCCCTGCAGCACGCCTCGGCCCGGCTGCTCAGGCGGATGCGCCGCTTCGGCAGCGGCGAGCGGTTCCTCGAGCGGATACAGCGCATACGGTCCGCCGCTCCTGAGGCGGCGCTTCGTTCCTCCTTCATCCTCGGCTATCCGGGGGAGACCGAGGATGACCACGACGAGCTGCTGGCGTTCGTGGAGGAGGCGGGGCTGGACTGGGCGGGTTTCTTCACGTTCTCGAAGGAAGCCGGGACCTACGCCGCCGGACTCGGCGACGCTGTCCCTCACGAGCTCGCCCTCGAGCGGTTGCGCGAGTGCTCGGAGCGGCAGGACGCCGTCACCGCCGCCAAGCGGCGGGACCTCGTGGGATCGACCATCTCCGTCCTCGTCGACCAGCGCGGCGCCGGTCGGTCGTATCGGGAGGCGCCGGAGATCGACGGGATCGTGAAGCTGCCCGATTCGCTCTCGGTGGGCTCCTTCGCCGACGTCGTCGTCGTCGCCGCCGAAGGGCCGGATCTGATTGCTGAGCGGCTGGGGGCGCCGCAGGTAAGTGAGCCACGCACGGAGGGTGCCGTGCCTGCCACGATGGTGGCGTCGTGACTACCACTGAGCACCGTCGCGCTTTCACTTTCGGGCCGTCAGCGCTCGTCACGCCGGCGAACGCGCTGACGCTGGCGCGGTTGCTGGCGACCCCTGTGCTCGTCGTAATGGTGGTGTTGACCGGTCCCTCCACGTGGCTGCTCGCGTGCGTCTGGCTCGTCTGCGCTGGCTCGGATGGGGTCGACGGCTGGGTGGCGCGCAGGCAGGGGACGACGCGCTCGGGCGCGTTTCTCGACCCGCTGGCTGACAAATTCCTCGTGCTCGGAGTCCTTGCCGCGCTCGCCTCGATCCACGAGGTCTCGTGGATCCCCGTCCTCCTCATCGGGGTACGTGAGCTGGCGATGAGCGTGTACCGCGCGTTCGCCGGCCGCCGAGGGGTGTCGATCCCGGCACGGCCGACGGCGAAGGTCAAGACGCTGCTGCAGGATCTCGCTGTCGGCCTCGCGCTGATACCCCCGGTCGGCCTGCACCACGTCACCGTCGTCCGGGTCCTGCTGTGGGTGGCCGTAGTCGCGACCCTTTACACCGGCTTCGAGTACTTGGTTGACGGGCGACGCTTGCTCTCCGGCGTGAGCGGCAGCGGTGCGGTCGGTTCGGAGGGTGGTGGCGGCACTGGCGGCGGTACCGGTAGCGGCGCCGCGGGAGCCGCCGGTGGGTCCGCCGGTGGGTCCGCCGGGTCGCCCGGCCCGACGGGTGCCGCTGGGTCGCCGGGTACGGCGTGATCGCTGAGCCGAGTGCGTACTGAGATCCTGGCGGTCGGCACCGAGCTCCTCCTCGGCCAGATCGTCGACACCAACTCCTCCCACATCGGCGAGCAACTTGCAGCCGCAGGGATCGATTGCCACTTCCAGACACGGGTGGGTGACAACCTCGCCCGCATCGTCCTCGCGCTCCGGACGGCGCTGGCCCGTAGTGACGCCGTGATTGTCTGCGGCGGTCTCGGACCGACGCAGGACGACATCACGCGCGATGCGATCGCGGAGGTCATGAACGTCCCGCTGCATCGAGACCCGGAGATCCTCGAGGAGATACGGGCGATGTTCGCGTCACGGCAGCGTGCGATGTCGGCCAACAACGGTCGGCAAGCTGATCTGCCCGAAGGGGCGACGTTCATCCGTCAGAGGATCGGGACCGCGCCCGGGCTCATCTGCCCTATGGGCCAGAAGGTCGTCTACGCAGTGCCCGGAGTGCCCTACGAGATGCACGAGATGCTGGAGCGTGCTGTGTTGCCCGACCTGCGGGCACGGGCTGGCGAGGCCGCTGTGATCGCCAGCCGAACGCTGAGGACCTGGGGGCTGTCGGAGTCCGGCCTTGCCGAGATGCTGAGCCCGCGGATCGAGGCACTCGGGGAGGGGGGCGCAGGCGTGCCGACGATCGCGTTCCTGGCGAGCGGGATCGAGGGCATCAAGGTGCGCCTCACGGTCAAGGCTGTCGATCTCGACTCTGCCTTGGCCGCGCTCGACGCCGAAGCTGCGGAGATCCAGTCGCTGCTCGGACGGTCCATCTTCGGTACCGACGACGCCACGATGGAATCGGTGGTCGGGCACCTGCTGCTCGATCGCAGTTGGACGCTCGGGCTCGCCGAGTCGCTCACCGGAGGCCTGGTCGCCTCCCGGATCGTGTCGGTGCCCGGCGCCTCGGAGTGGTTCTCGGGATCCATCGTCTCGTACGCCAGCGAGGTGAAGCGCTCCCTGCTCGGCGTCGGAGATGGCCCGGTGGTGTCGGAGGCCGCTGCCGTCGCGATGGCGTCAGGCGCCCGCGCCGCCCTCGGGACCGATGTGGGACTGTCGACCACCGGCGTCGCAGGGCCAACGTCCCAGGACGACCAGCCGCCCGGCACGGTCTTCGTCGGCGTGGCACTCCCGGGGCACGAGCCCGAAGCGGTCCGGCTTCGGTTGCCGGGGGACCGGGACCGCGTGCGGCAGCTGGCGACGATCTCAGCCCTGGACGTACTGCGGCAGCGGTTGCTCGACTTGGAGTGAATAGCCGGCGAGCGCCTAGGAGCCCGGCCTCAGTCCTCACCGCCGTCGGGCTCGTCTTCGGTGAGGGGCGACACGGTGGGAGCGGCGGGGTCCGGTGCGGACGGGCGGTCCAACTCAACGCGCCATCGCTGACCCCCGATGATTCCTCCGAGGCCAACTCCGCCGCCGAGGATGCTCCCGTACAACGACAGCGAGGAGCCGACGTCCGGGCCGGCGACGTCGGCACCCAGCATGGGCGCCACGCCCTCGAGCTGGTCGCTGCCGAGCGTATGCAACGCCGCGGCAACGTCGGCCTCGGTCGGCGCCGGCACCGAACCCTCCGCTGCCAGATCGATCTCCTCCAGCTCGCCCAACAGGTGGGCGACCTTGCGGGGGCGGTCAGGGCTTTCCGGCAAGCCCGCCCGCCGGAGCAGCTTTCGTCCCTGGGGCGTGAGCCCTAGCTGGTCCTGGACGTACTCCACGAAGCCGGCTTCGCTAAGGAGTGCGATCGCCTCGGCGGACTCCGACACCGTCGGCGGGTGGTGGAACAGGACTTCGAAGGCGACGAGGACTTGTTCGAGCCCTGCCAGCTCTCCACCGTTTGCGCCGTCGACTGCGAGCAGCATGGCCGCCTCGTATCGGCCGAGCAGTGGCTGGGTCATGACAGTGCAGGGGTGGGTGACAGACCATCGAGCGACGAGAAACCCATGCCGCGAGGGTAGTGATCCTCTGAGCGGCGACCGGGATTCCCGGTGGCGGCTCTCGGCAGTCAGCCGCCTGGGTCGCGCGGCTCCCGCTTCAAGGTCCAGATTGGCGGCCCGTTCCTCACAGGTCGAAGCTCCTTGACGACCTCATAGCCGAAGCGGCCGTAGTAGGGAAGGTTGTCCGGGTTCTGGGTCTCGACATAGCACGCGAGACCCTCTTCGTCGGCCTGGGCCAACTGCGGACGCTGCAACATCGTCCCGATACCGAGCCGCTGCACCGGTGGATCGACCACGAGCAGCTGGAGGTACCACAACGGTTCGGGCGGATGGGCCCTGTCGACCGCGAGCAGATACCTCGACCCGTCAACAAGTGCTTTCGGTCGTAGGACGAGCGCCCGGAAAGCCGCACCAAGCTGACGGACCTGCGCTGCGAGCCGAAGTGGATAGCAGCCGGGTTTCACCCAGGCGGCCACACCAACGAGCCGGCCGTCGGGCCGGCGGGCGGCGAGCACGTGGCCGGCATCGCCGAGGACCGAGACATACGAGCGGCAGAAGAGCGCCAGTCCTCGAGCACGGAGCATCGGTTGCGGAGACATGAACTCGAAGAACGGATCGTTGTGGAACGCCCTCGCTCCCACGATGCCGGCATCGGCGTAGTCCTTGCGGGTGTGGCCCAGCGGGTTGATCTGGATTCCCGACGAGGTCATACGAGCAGTCTTTCGTAGATGGAGAAGGTCTTGTCGTCGAATGCCACCAGCCGGGCGAGCGCCACGTTGGTCGGGGTTGATCGCAACGTGGTGACGGCGATCTCGGCAGCCTCGACAGGTGGGTAACGGTAGGCGCCCGTCGAGATGGCGGGAAACGCGATCGACCGGGCGCCGACACTGTCGGCCAGCTCGAGGCTGCGACGATAGCAACTGGCCAGCAGCTCGGCCTCGCCGTCTCCGCCACCGTTCCAGATCGGACCGACGGCATGGGCGATCCACGGTGCAGTCAGCCCAAAACCCTCCGTCAGTTTCACCTCACCCGTCGCGCACCCGCCGAGCTTGGCGCATGCCTCATGGAGCCGGTCGGCGCCGGCAGCCCGGTGGATAGCGCCGTCCACCCCACCGCCACCGGCGAGGGCGGAGTTGGCGGCGTTGACGACCATGTCGACATCCTGGCGGGCGATGTCGCCTCTCACGGCGACGATCTGAAGCGGCACGCCGGTCATTCTGCCCGACGCGTGCGGGGTCGCCACCGTTGGCCGGAGTGCTTGCCGGAGTGCTTGCCGGTGCAATCCACCATCCGAACGTACGTTTGGAACTACAGTACTGTGATCATGGGTGGGAAGACCTCAGAGAGACTGTTACACCCCCTGCGTATCGTCCGAGCCATCGGATTGCCCGGGATCAAACTGTCGGCGTGACCGGCGCTAACGGGCCAACACCACACGTACCGCAGACACACAGAGGAGAGCGAACGGCGATGGAGCGAGACAAGGCACTCGACATGGCGCTCAGTCAGATCGAGAAGCAGTTCGGCAAGGGGTCCATCATGCGGATGGGTGAGCACATCGGAGTGGGAGTCGCGGCGATCTCGACTGGAGCGTTGGCCTTGGACCTCGCCCTCGGGATCGGAGGCCTTCCCCGTGGCCGGGTCGTTGAGATCTTCGGGCCGGAGTCGTCCGGCAAGTCCACTCTGGCCCTTCACGTCGTCGCCGAGGCGCAGCGCAACGGCGGCATTTGCGCCTACATCGACGCGGAGCACGCGTTGGATCCGGTCTACGCCAAGGCGATCGGCGTCGACATCGACGAGATGTTGATCTCCCAGCCGGACACCGGCGAACAGGGTCTCGAGATCGCCGACATGCTCATCAGGTCGGGTGCGATCGACGTCGTTGTGATCGACTCGGTCGCCGCGTTGACGCCCCGAGCTGAGATCGAGGGCGAGATGGGGGACACCCACGTCGGGCTCCAAGCGCGGCTGATGTCCCAGGCGCTCCGGAAGTTGACCGGCACGCTTGCGAAGTCGAACACGATCGCCGTGTTCATCAACCAGCTACGGGAGAAGATCGGCATCTCCTACGGCTCGCCGGAAGTGACTCCTGGTGGTCGGGCGCTCAAGTTCTACTCGTCGATCCGCCTGGAGATCCGCCGAGTGGAGACCATCAAGGACGGTGCCGAGATGATCGGCAATCGGACTCGGGTGAAGGTCGTGAAGAACAAGTGCGCCCCGCCGTTCCGGTCGGCGGAATTCGACATCGTGTACGGCAAGGGCATCAGTCGCGAGGGTTCGATCCTGGACGTGGCGGTCGACTTGGGCATCGTGAAGAAGTCGGGTGCCTGGTACACCTACGAGGGTGAGCAGCTCGGGCAAGGCCGGGAGAACGCCAAGCATTTCCTGCGCTCGACGCCGGAGATGCTGATCGAGCTCGACCAGCGCATCCGGGAGATGGTTGCGGTGAAGGATGAGCCGGCGGCCGCCACCGAGGACGTGCAGCTCGAGGACGTCCTCGACGACGATGACGCACCGATCTCGCTGAGCTGAACCCCGCACGCGGCACCCGCGTTGCCCACGAAGCGGTGCTGCCGACGGGCACGCAACCCGTGCCCTTATGGCACACCGCCTCGTGGCCTGCGCGATCACCTGTGCCCCTACGCCAGCGGGTTTCGTGCCCGTCGGTCACCGATCTGCGGCTGGCACCGGATGCCCACCGGCGCAGTCACCGGTCGAGCGCGAGCATTTCGCCCCTAGGCAATCGCGCTCGGACGGCGCTTACTATTACGGTTAGATGACGAACAGCGGCAGCTGTGCAGTTGACCGTCTCCTCAGGATGGCACCGGCCTGCGGGCCACCGCTTGGCTGTCGCTGTCGTCATGTTACGGCAGGTGGTGTGGGACGCTGGCAGCCGTAACCGCCCTGGTGCCTCCGGTCCCAGGGCGACTCAGCGTGGGATCGAGGTGTGCTTGAACTCGTTCAGTTCGGGGAGCCCCTCATCGCCGAACAAGGTGAGCAAGCGCTCGATCGTGCGTCGCGCCAGCGCACCGTCCCCAGCCGGGCGCGTCATCAGTCGCACGAACGCCGCCTGGTCACCGACGAGGAACGTTGGGACACCCCACACGGAGTGGTCACGCTCGGCGGCGTCGTGCTCCTTGCGGAAGGTGTCCAGTGGCCAGCCGCTCTCGATCTCGGCGAACACGTAGTCAGCGTCGGCGCCTTCGCGCTCCAGCACTGCGCGAAGCGAAGCTTCCTCACGCAGATCGCCACCTTCGTCGTGACGCAAAGCGAACAGGGCCCGGTGCACGGCGAGAAACTGTCCCGGGAACCGGTCCCGAACGACCAGGCCTACTTCGATCGCCAAGAGGTCCTGGGCCTTGGCCGGGTTGTCCCAGACCGGCGGGTCACCTTCCTCGAGATGCATCTGGTTCAGCGAGAACGGCACGAAGTCGACCTCGAATGGCGCGCCCGCCTCCAGGGCGGCGATCACGTGCTCATGGGCGTTGCGGGCGAAGGGGCACCGGTAGTCCCACGTCACTGCGAACTGGAACGGGTGCTGAGTATCGGTCACGTGGAGGTCAACGCTGCAGGCGGCCCGCGGATTCCGCCAGTCCGAAGCCCGGCCGCTACCATCGCACCGGTGCCCGAGCGTCCCGGTGCCAGCGTCGACGTCAGGCGTGTCGAACCGGCCGATATCGACCAGATCAGCCACTCACTCGCTCGGGCCTTCTACGACGATGTGGTGTCTCAGTTCCTGTTCCCCGACGACAGCCGGCGGATCAGACGCCTCGAGCGGTACTTCCGGTTCCAAATCCGCACCATCTTCCTCCCGCGGGGCGAAGCATGGACCACTCCCGATCTCGACGCAGCATCTCTCTGGATGCCTCCGAAGAGCTGGCCTCCGTCGATGGGGGACGGGGTGTCTCAGCTGCCGGTGCTCGCGATACTGGGCCGGCGCACGTTTCGCGCGCTGCGTCTGGTGCAGTTGCTCGAGTCGCACCACCCACGCTCGCCGCACTTCTACCTGGGGACGATCGGTACCGACCCCGCCGTCCAAGGTCACGGCTACGGCTCGGCATTGCTCCGGATCGTGCTCGACCGTTGCGATGCCGAGGCGACCCCGAGCTACCTGGAGTCATCCAAGGAGCGCAACTTGGCCTTCTACCACCGCCACGGTTACGAGGTCGTCGATGAGGTCCTGATACCGCAGACCAACGTGAAACTGTGGCTCATGTGGCGAGAGCCCGGTGGTGGCTGAGCGTCATACGAGCCGGACGTGGTCCGGAGCCACCGCGGTCAGGCCCGGCGGTGTCAGCCTGGGGTCGAACACGATCTCGGTGAGCATGTCCAGCACCGCCCGGACCGGCGCCGACGGCAACGTACGGGGCCGCTGTGCGACGCCGACCAGCCGGCGTGGGATCTCGGTCACCCGGACCGTCGCCCAGCGGTCCTGCAGATACTGCGGCACGGCCGTGGCGGGAAGGATCGCCGGACCGTAGCCCTCGAACGTGAGAGAGGCGATGAGCCGGGTGCTGTCGACTTCGGCCCGAGGCACGAGCTTCACTCCGAGCGGCGATACCGCCTCGTCAAGCTCACGGCGGAAGGCCGTCCCCAAGTACGGCAGCAGGATCGGAATCCCGTCCAGCTCGCGCACACTGATCTCCCCGCGACCCGCGAGCGGGTGATCCAGCGAAGTCACGAGCACGAGCTCCTCCTCGAACAGCGGTATGAGGAGCAGATCCTGCGTGGCGTGCGGCAGGTTGAGGACGGCAAGATCGACGTAGCCGCTGTCCAGCTGCGACTCGAGCGTCGTCGTCGTGGACTCCACGAACACGAGCCTCAGCGCAGGAAACCTCCCCGGTGCCACATCCAGCAGCTGCGGCACCAGCCAGCGGGCGGTGGTCCCGATGATCCCCACTCGCACCGTGCCAGCGATCTCGTGCTGGAGGGCGCGGACGTCGGCCTCGAGGGCGGCGATCTCTGTCTGGGCACGCCGAGCGCGGGCGACCACCAGCTCGCCGGTGGACGTCAGCGCCCCCGTCGAGCGGTCGATGAGGGTGGTGTTGAGCTCCCGTTCGAGCTTCTTGACGTGAGCCGAGACGTTGGACTGCACGGTGTCCAAGGCATCAGCTGCTGCGGAGAACGAGCCGTGGTCCGCAATGGCGATGAGGGCGTTGAGTTGGCGTAGGTCCATCACAAAAAACGATAGTAGATATCACCAGCATATTCTTGACTGATATCAGGCGCCAGGCGCACAATGTCTAGGTACAGACCACAGGATCTGTCGGAATCCCCCCCCGACCCTGTTGAGTCTTGAGAAGGGGTCGGCACCCCCCCCGCCGACCCCTTCTTCGCGTCCGGTCTCAGGGAGCGTCAGAACCGGAGCCAGAACCGCCGTCGCCCCAGGGGGAGTCTTCGTAGGCCTCCGGCAAACCCGATGCGAACCCACGCAGCTGCGCGATCACCTCGGGCCCCGCACCCAATCGGCACCCAATCATTGTGGCGTGCCGGCGGACACTAGGGTCGTGACCGTGGGCCGCACCGCCGCTGTTTTCGATCTCGACCGCACGCTGCTCAGGGGCGCGAGCGGACCCCTGATCAACGAGGCCCTCACCGAGCTCGGCTTGCGCAACACGAAGATCCCCGGCGAGACCCTCCTCTACAAATCGTTCGAGCTGTTCGGCGAGAACCCAGTCGGCATGGCACTCGCGAGAGTTGCTGCCCTCGCCGTGCGTGGGTGGTCGGTGGACCGGCTGCGGGCCGCCGGGCGCCGCGCCGCTGAGCTGCTGGTCACCGAAGTCGCCTCGTACGTGCCTGGACTGCTCGAGGAGCATCGGCGGGAAGGTCACCTGCTCGTGCTCGCCACGACTACCCCCGACGACCTCATCCGCCCATTGGCGGAGCGGCTCGGGATCGACGACGTCGTGGCCACTCGGTACGCATGGACCGACGGGGTGTACACGGGCAAGCTCGACGGAGGGTTCGTCTGGGGTCTCGGGAAGCTCAATGCCGTGCGGAGCTGGGCGGACCGCCACGATGTCGATCTCAGCGAGAGCTTTGCGTACTCCGACAGTGTGAACGACGTGCCTCTCTTGTCGGCCGTGGGTCACCCCCGGGCCGTCAACCCGGATCTACCGCTGCACGCGCTCGCCACGCTGCGGCGCTGGCCGATCTTGCACCTCGACGTGCCGCCGGGTGTGCCCACCCTCGGTGGTGTCGAGGCATTCGACCTGGGCAGGCTCATGATCCGGCCGGAGCTGTTCCCGTATGCCCGGTTCGACATCGCCGGAGTCGAGAACATCCCGGACTCGGGCTCGTTCATTCTGGTCTCCAACCACCGCAGCTACTTCGACGTGGCGGCAGTGGCGCTGGTGGTGGAGCGGAAGGGAAGGTCGACGCGGTTTCTCGGGAAGAAGGAACTGTTCGACGCTCCGATCGTCGGCCAGTTCGCCCGTGCGTTCGGCGGCATCCCGGTGGAGCGGGCCGGCAACGCAGCAGGATCGCTCGGGCCGGCCGAGCAGGTGCTGCGTGCCGGGGAAGGGCTGGTCGTGCTGCCGCAAGGCACGATCCCGAGAGGCCGGGCGTTCTTCGACCCGGAGCTGACTGGCAAGACGGGCGCTGCGCGGCTCGCAGCCGCTACCGGAGCTCCCGTGATACCTCTCGGTCTTTGGAACACCGAGGCGGTCTGGCCGCGGTCGTCCACCCTGCCGAACATTGTCAACGTGCTCTCGCCGCCGATGGTTCGCGTGCGTGTCGGTCCGGCCGTGGAGGACCTCAAGCTGGGTCGCACGGACGCCGTGGCGGATACGGCGATAATCATGGCGGCTATCGCCGCTTTGTTGCCCGACGAGGCTCGGGCCGGCCGGGAACCCACGCCCGAGGAGCTCGCCCGCACGTACCCCAAGGGGAAGGTGGGGGAGGAGCGGGCGGTCGGGGTGTCGCCGGCAAAGACACGCCCGGCGGCGAAGGCACCCAAGGCACCCAAGGCACCTCGGGCCACGAAGGCACCCAACGCACCCAAGGCACCCAACGCACCCAAGGCACCCAACGCACCTCGGGCCACGAAGGCGCCCAAGGCGCCCAAGTCCGGCACACCCCGCCGGCCTCGCTGAGTTCGTGTGCGGCATCGCGGGCTTCATCGGCCCGAGCGACCCCGAGCTGCTCGCGGCCATGTGCGAGCGCATCGTCCATCGGGGCCCTGACGACGAGGGCTACCTGGAGCGCGACTTCGCCAGCCTCGGGCACCGCCGCCTGTCGATCATCGACCTCGAGCACGGCCACGAGCCCATGTCGAACCCGGACGGCGACGTGCACCTCATCTACAACGGCGAGGTCTACAACTTCCGTGAGCTGCGCCAGGAGCTGGAAGCCGACCGGAAGTTCTCGACCACGTGCGACGCCGAGGTCGTCTTGGCGGCCTACGAGCGGTGGGGGACGGGGTGTTTTGAGCGGTTCAACGGCATGTGGGCGCTGGCGATCCTCGACGAGCGCGGCACCAGGCAGGGCGCCGAGCCACGGCTCGTCCTCAGCCGTGACCACCTCGGCATCAAGCCCCTCTACGTCGCCCAGGTGGGCGACCGGTACCTGTTCGCCTCCGAGATCAAGGCACTGCTGGCAGCGCCTGAGCTGAAGCCGGGGGTCGACATCCAGCACTTGGCCGAATACCTGCAGCGCGGCCTTCACGACCACGACGAGCGCACGTTCTTCGAGGGCGTGAGCCAGATCAGGCCGGCGACGGCGGTCACGATCGGCATCACGTCGGGCGAGCGCGACGTCCACACGTACTGGCAGCCGAAGCTGACGGCGGATAGCCCGGCCGACCCGTCGGCCTTCAAGGAGGCATTCGAAAAGGCGATCGAGCGCCGCCTGGTCGCCGACGTCACTGTCGGGACCTGCTTGTCAGGTGGCCTCGACTCGTCCTCCATCGTGTGCGTGATGAGCCGGCTGCTGGCCGAGGGTGCTCCTGACGCAGCCAGCATGGGCGACCGGTTGCGCACGTTCTCAGCGGTATTCGACGGCGACCCGATCGACGAGCAGGAGTACATCGAACCGGTGCTCGCCGCCTCTGGTGCCGATTCCGACTTCGTCCGGCCGAGGTCCGGAGAGCTGTTCAGCGATCTCCCGCTCGTCGTCTGGCACCAGGACGAGCCGATGGTGTCGTCCGGCCCATACGCCCAGTACCGGGTGATGGAGCTCGCCAAACCCAAGGCCAAAGTGCTGCTCGACGGCCAGGGTGGCGACGAATTGCTCGCCGGTTACGTGCCGTACCAGTACGTCTACCTGCGACAGCTGGCCAAGTCCCGGGACCTCGCCACGCTTCGGACGCTCTCGAAAGAGACGTTCCCCGCCCGCGACATCCTCTCACCCCTCGCTCGGCAAAAGGTGGCCGATCGGCGGCGCACGGTCGATCCCGCTACCTACTGCCCCGCGCTGCTCGGCGATCCTGCGAGGGCTGCCGGCGTGCGCGCCGCCGATCACCGGGTACGCGACGACTTGAAGACGCGCCTGCTGCAGGACCTCACGCTCTACAGCCTGCCGTCGTTGTTGCGGTACGAGGACCGTAATTCGATGGCGCACTCGATCGAGTCGAGGCCACCGTTCCTGGACCAGGAGCTGGTCGAGCTCGTGCTGTCCCTGCCGGCCGACGCGATCATCCGAGACGGATGGAGCCGGTGGATCTTTCGCGAGGCGATGAAAGGAGTACTGCCGGAGAAGATCCGCTTGCGGCGCAAGAAGATCGGCTTCACGACTCCGGAGATGCGGTGGTTGCGTGCCGAGCGGGCGACGATCCAAGGCATATTTCGCTCGCCGGCGTTCTGCTCCCGACCCTACTGGGACGCGCCGGCGCTGGCTCGGGCGTTCAAGGCGGCGTGCGAAGGTGAGCTCGAGGAGTCGCCGCTGTTCTGGCGGATCCTGAACGTCGAGGCCTGGCTCAGGGTGTTCCACGGTGGCGCGCCGATGGCGCCGCTCGGCCGCCGGCCGGCGGACGCCCGCACGCTGCACGGTGCCGGCGATGCCGAATGCGTCGAGTTGCTCGGCGGCGAGGCGGCGGCGTGGGCGACGGTGACCCCGAACCTGGGCCGTCACGTCTTCTGTTGCGGGCCGGACGGGCGCAACGTCTACGGTCGGGCGCCCGTCCGCACCCCGCGCATCACCGCGGGCGACGATCTCGACCGCATCGTGACGGACTCGGTCCTCTCGGTCGAAGGTGGCCGTCTCGGAGTCGAGGAGGGCGACATCATCGCCGTCTCGGAGAAGGCGGTGGCGGTCAGCCAGGGGCGGTCGTTTCCCGTGTCGTCGATCCAGGCGAGGCTGCTGGCGCGTGTGCTCTGCCGCTTCGTGGCCAAGGGCCCAGCGGGGATCGGGTTGGGTATTCCGGCGACGATGCAGCTGGCGATCGACGAGGCGGGAGCCGGCCGGATCCTGCTGGCGACGGCAGCTGCCGGGCTGACGCGGCTAGTCGGGCGGCACGGGACCTTCTACCGCGTCGCCGGTGCCCGGGTGGCGGCGATCGACGGCCCGACGGCCGGCACGCTGCCACCGTTCGACACCCATGCCAAGCTGCCTCCGTCGGACCCCGACGCTGTCGCGGATCGGTTGGCGCGGCGGTTGGCGGAGGAAGCAGGCGGTCCCGTGCACGTAGCGGTCATCGACGCCAACGACCGCGGCGTTGTCGTGCTCGGTGGCAGCCGGGGGCTCGACCGGCCCCTGATCGCCTGGCTCTTCGGCGACAACCCGCTCGGGCAGGGCACCGAGCAGACGCCGGTGGCGCTGATCCGGTATGTCGGCCGCGTCGCGCCGGTCCCGCTGAGCCGCGGCTGATCAGCTCGTATACGAGAACGCCACCGCTTTCGAGAGACCCCCGAGGCTGAGCACGCTCACACCGCCCGGCACCGGCGTCGGTGTCGATCTTCCCGCCGGGAGGACGGGCAAGACGAGGATCCTGTCAGTGGTCACCGAGACGAAGCCGGGGTAGGTGTTCGCCCATCGCGTCCCCACGCCGATGTCGATCCAGTTCAGCGTGAGGACGTTGAAGCCGGAGCCGTGGATGGTGATCGGCTTGTCGGTGCCCTCGCTGTACGGGTTGGGCGTGATCGACGTGATCGTGGGGACCGGCGCGTAGTCGTACTCGGACCGCGCAGGACCGACCTCGGTCCCCGGCGTGGGCACGACGATGCCCTCGTCGTTGCCGGTCATGTTGCCCGTGTAGGGCGCCAGGATCACCGACGTCGGGCTCTTGCCGTTCTCGCCCGTCACCACGACCTCCACCTGGCAGGTGTTCGCTGGGTCGAAACCCTTTCCGGTCGTGCACTGAGTCGCCTTGCTCTCAGGAGGCACGACGACTTGGAGCTCGTAGTTCGTGAGGTACTTGACGGTCTTTGCACGGACGCCACCGAATGTGACGGAACGCCGCGGGCCGCCGACGACACCGAAACCGGAGCCGAACACGTCGACCGTGTTGCCACCGGCGATCGGGCCGCCCGAGGGGCCGACCGCGCTCACCGATGGCACGAGCGCGCCGGGGGATCCGGCGAGGTAGACATACCGGCTTGTGGTCGGATCCGCTCGGCTCGTGGTGACGCCCGAGGCGGTATCGACCGTGACGGTGACATCGACTGGCCCCGGCGTTCTCCCGGTCTCACCGCCGGTCCCGGGTTGGGGAGCCGAGGGCGGAACGGTAACCGAGATCGCCGTGGACGACTCGACGGTGAACGCCGTGGCACGCGTCGGTCCGAAACTGATCGCCTCGACCGTGACGCCCGAACCAGAGAAGCCCTGGCCCTTTAGCGCGATCACATTCCCGCCGTTGGCCGAGCCGTGGGCGGGCTTGAGGCCGGTCACTGCCACTTGGGCGTTGGAGGGAGTGAGCAGGCTGCACAGGGACGCGGCCAGACCGCCGCCGGTGGGCGCTCCGTCGGGACCGCCCACGGGGTCGGTGACGACCGGTGACCCGAGACCTGATGCCAAGTCATAGCCCGCCGTGGCCGGGTAGCCCTTGCCGAGCCGGAAGATGTCGTTGGTCCCGACCGTGATGTCGTCGAAGTCGGTGCCCGCCGGCGTGGTCGCTTCGGCCTCGTATAGGGCGGGGGCGGCGAATCCGAGATCGCGCGAGTGGTTCGTGGGGTTCACGGCGAGGTTCAAACAACCGGTGCTGGCGGAGATATCGGTGGTGATGGCTGCCCACATGGGCGCCGAGGTGGACGTGCCGCCGATAGTGCCCCAGCCGCCGGCGTTGGACTGGTAGTACGACGTCCCGGTGTCCTCGTCGGCGTCGATCGTGATGTCGGGCACCTCGCGGCACGGTGGCGTGGCCAGGTTGATGGTGCGGCGCCGGCCGTTGGAGGCCGGCACACAGAACGCGTACGCCGCCGACTGCGAGTAGGAGTTCGACACACCCGGCACGCCTGAGTCGGCTTGCCAGCCCGGGCTCGGCCACGTGGTCGAGATCCCTCCACCGCCCCCGCCACCGAAGGCACCGTCGTCCCACACGGTCTGCGTAGGTGGCTGGGTGTCGCTGTGGAGGGACGTACCGCCGACGCCGATCACGAAGGGCTGGCTGGCGGGGTCGTCGACCGCCAGTGGCGGCGAGACGGCGTGGGACACGAAAGAGCAGTCATTCGAGCCCGAGTCGCCTGCGGCGGCGAAGGTGGACTGGCCTTGGGCAGCCGCCTCTTCGAATATCTCGTTCTCGACTTCCTGGGCGCCGGGGGACGCGACCTCGAATGCCGGTTCGCACAAGCCCCAGCTCGTGCTGATGACATTCGCCGAGTCGTTGCTCACCATGGCGTTGTAGATGCCTGTCGTGGCATAAACCATGCCGATGTCGGTGCCCGGAGCTTCGTAGACCTGGATATGGGCCTGTGGAGCCAGCGCCGAGACATCCTCGACGTCGAGCACGGCCTCACCGGAGCCCGAGCCCACCGGGATCCCGCCGTCGACCTTGACGACGCTCAAGCGGGACAGCATCCGGGTGGCGTTCGCCGCCCCGAAGTAGCAGGTGTCGAAGGTGTCGATGTCGCTCGTGAGGAACGGCTCGAGCTCGAAGATGGCGACCGTCTCGCCTTGGCCGAGCGCGCCCTTGTCATAGAGGCCTTCGACGCCGTAAGCGCTGGCGAGCTGGTCGAACGTCCAGCCGTCGTAGCGCGCTGCTCCTGTCTGAGCCGCTGTGCAGGCCTGCGGGCCGCCGTTGCTCGCCTGGTGGACGGGGGCGCGGGCTGCGGCGCGGCGAGCGTCGGTTGCGGGCGCGTGTGGGTGCTCGATGAAACTGTGCGGTGCGATGAGCTGGTCGAGCCCGAGAACGGCTGTGACGTCCTTGGCGATCGGGCTCTGCAGCATCGGTGCGGCTGTCGCTCCCCAGCCGTTCGTGCCGTCGTCGAGCTTGTACGCCTTGAGGTTCACCTGCAGCGCCCGCTGGATGACGGCGACCGAAGCCGTCACCGGCATGATCAAGCCGTTGCGCGACGGGGCCGAGACCTTGAGGCCCTCAGCCTCGAGGACCTGGCGGACGGCTCGGATGGTCGAGGGCGCCGGCCCGAACGCCGCCCGAAACCCCGCCGGGTCGATGAAATGCCCGAAGTCGGCAGAGCCAGGGGTGTTGACGCTCTTCGCGTAGGCCGCCAGGGCTGCGGGGTCGCGGGGGGCGAGCGCAATGCCGAGACGCATCTGCCGGGTTGCCGGGAGCGAGCCGAGCTGTTCGGTGCCCGGGGGGGCGACGGCGGCGCGCCCGAGTTGCACGAGTGGGGCGTGCAGTATCGCTTGGAGCGCTGCGGCAGTGGTCGTGGCGCCGCCGGTAGCAGCGCTGCCGCTGGCGGCGGCGGCTCCGGGGGCTCCGAGGGCTCCGAGGGTGAGCGAGATGCCTGCCGCTAATGCGGCTCCAATCCGCGTGATCCGTGCTCGCAACGGCTCGTCTCCTTGGCTCACGTGTACCAGCGACGCTGCTTGGCCGAGGCAGCCTAGCGGGACGCCCACGGGGGGTCCGTGCCGTGTCGCTAGTGTGCGATCGTGGCCACGCCCGGTGACCGAGTTCTCGTTAGGACCAGTGCCGGTGAGTCGCTGACGCTCGGACCGTTGACGGGCGACGAGATGGAGCAACTGTTCTCGTTGTTCGGGGATGTGGTGGCGCGGGGGGACGGGTTTCCTCAGGCGGCGCCGCTCACCCGTGAGGTGTTCGAGGCGACGTGGGTGCGACCGGTGAGCGCGGTGATCGGTGCGCGAGCGGCGGGCGGTGGTGACCTGCTCGGGGCGTACTACCTGAAGCCGAACTTCGCTCCTCGTGCTGGTCACATTGCCAATGCGGGGTACGTCGTCGCCGGTGAGGCCCGTGGCCGTGGGATCGGAAGAGCGCTACTGCGGGACACGGTGTGGAGGGCGCCGTTGTTGGGGTTCCGTGCCGTGCAGTTCAACCTCGTCTTTGCCTCCAATCCGGCCCGGGGTCTTTACGAGGAGATGGGGTGGCGCGAGATCGGGCGGATTCCTGATGCGGTCGACGGTGAGGAGGCCATCATCTACTGGCGCCGGGTGCCCGACGCTGATTGAGTTGAGCCTGTTGAGCCTGTTGAGCCTGTTGAGCCTGTTGAGCCTTACGGGATGCTCGCCGGTTGCTTTCGTGTGATCAAGCGGAGCCCGCCTCGCTGAGGTCCGCAGCTTCGACGATGATCCACCCTCGTCCCGTGTCCTCTGACTCGTCGCAGTCGAGCACCTCGAACCTCGTGCTGGACCCGTCGGGGTTGGCGAGGCGTGCCGACACCCGCTGGTGGTAGTGGCCGGAGAACCACCAGCGTGGTCGGGCACTCGTCCAGATCGCTGACATGATCCGCCGGTGTGCCTCGCCAGGCGGCCAGCCAAGCAAGCCGGACACCGGGATCTCGACCGGGCAATCATGCGCGACCACGACGTCGACTGGACCTGCGGCGAGGCACTGCTCGACCTCTGCGGCGGTCAGGGTCTCGCCCCGCCACCAGTCCACGCCTTCGATACGCGAGTCCTGGTCGATCGACGGCGCGCCACCGACGGCGAGGCACCGGTCGGCTCCTGGGAGTGGGAACACGGTGCCTCGAGGTGCCCACCGAAGGTGGGGAGCGATGGTGACGAGACCGTCGCTCTCAGGCACGAGCGTGGCAAGCCACTCGTGCCAGTCGTGGTTGCCTTCGATCACTGTCATGCCGGCATTGAGCCCGACGAGGTGAGCGGAGACGTTCTGCAGGAACGCCTTGCCCTCCGGACCCGGCCAGAACCCGAAGTCGCCCACCTGCACGAATCGCCTTACTCCTTCTTCGGCGGCGAACTGGACGACGAAGTGCACCCACGGCTCGTTGCCGTGGCTGTCGCCGATGAAGCACACTGACTCGCGAGCCATGGGACCGAGTGTGACATGGGTATCGAGGCTCGTCGCGCTCGGGTCGGTGCTGCCTGAGTTGAGTAGCCGGGTCATGGGTCTGCGAGCAGGCTGCCCTGCTGTGGCTGTCGTGCTGCGTCTGGGCTGGCCGTGCTGTTGGGCGCCGGCCCGCCGGACCTGGCATTGCCGTTGGGCGCCGTGCCGCCGGGCTGGCCGGTCACGCCTGAGCGCCCCGATCGGTCGGACCCGCCCTTGCCGTTGGGCGCCGGCCCGCCGGACCTGGCATTGCCGTTGGGCGCCGGCCCGCCGGACCTGGCATTGCCGTTGGGCGCCGGCCCGCCAGGCCCGCTTTGGCGCCGCCGTGCGCCCTCGCGCCTGCCGGTGCCCTCGCGCCTGCCCGTGCCCGTGCCGGTGCCGTCGCCCCGCTCACCGTCGCCCTCGCTCCTGCCGGCGCCGGGCGGTGGCACCCATCGCCAGTGGCCCGGTCCGCCCTCGATCCGGTAGCCGTGGCGGGTC
>JBEKLQ010000049.1:0-27908 GCA_050010115.1 Acidimicrobiales bacterium
TATGTGCTCACGACCACCAACCCGACGGGAGGGGCGTCGGCCTGGGCGTTCGCTTGGGTGGATGGCCCCAACTCTCTGGGCGACCAACCCGCCTTTACCGGTGTCTCGTGTCCCAGCTCGTCGCTCTGTGTGGCTGTCGACAATGCCGGCAAGGTCGTCACCTCCACCAACCCCACAGGAGGGGCTGCAGCGTGGACGGCGGCCCTGGTAGATGGCGGGGCTGGCTTTGGCGAAAACGTAACCGGCGTCTCCTGTCCCAGCGTGTCACTGTGCGTCGCGGTGGACTACGGAGGCAACGTGGTCACCTCCACCAACCCGACCGGAGGAGCATCGGCGTGGAGGTCGGTCACAGTCGCTCCAGACACCGACTACGCCGGCACGTTTCACGGCGTCTCATGTCCAACTGTGTCGCTGTGCGTGGCCGTAGACAGCCTAGGTGACGTGTTCACCTCCAATAACCCCAGCGGAGGGGCATCAGCTTGGACATTTGCCGTTGTGGACAGCCATAGCGCCCTCACGAGCGTCTCGTGTCCCAGTGCATCTCTCTGCGTCGGGGTTGACGGCGCCGGTAACGTCGTTACCTCCACCAACCCGACGGGAGGAGCGTCGGCCTGGACGGTGTCATACATTGGATTCTCCGGTCTCACCGGCATCTCCTGTTCCAGTGCCTCGTTGTGTGTGGCTGTCGATTCCTCCGGAGACATACTCACTTCCACCAACCCGACCGGAGGAGCGTCAGCCTGGAATCTTACCTATCAAGACGGCGGTTATTGGCTTACCGGGATCACGTGCCATGGGACCTTGTGTGTGGCTGTCGACAACGACGGCAACGTGGTCACGACCATCGACCCCACCGGCCCCTGGAGTGTGGCCAATGTCGATAGCCTCGAGCTGTTGGGCGTCTCGTGTTATGGCCTTTCGTGCGTCGCGGTGGACTTCTTCGGCAACGTAGTCACCACCGTCAACCCCACCGGTGGCGCATCGGCCTGGACTGTGGCCCAGGTGAGTGGCGCGTTCGTGCTGACTAGCGTCTCGTGTCCCAGCGCCTCGCTCTGCGTGGCCGTCGACCTCGCCGGCGACGTCGTCACGACCACCAACCCCACTGGAGGAGGATCCGCCTGGACGGTCACCAACATAGATGGCTCATCCGGCCCGTTTACGGGTGTCTCGTGTGCGAGCGTCTCGTTGTGCGCGGCCGTCGACTACGACGGCAACATCTTCGTCTCCACCAACCCCACTGGGGGAGCATCAGCCTGGACGGTGACCAACGTCGGCACCAATCAGCTCACCGGTGTCTCGTGTCCCAGTGTCGACGTGTGCGTGGCGGTGGACAGCACCGGGCACGTGGTCACCGGGACGAGTGCGTCTTCGGCTCCCGCCGTTACCTCCATCTCGCCCACCTCGGGTCCGACTGCAGGAGGCACCAAGGTCACAATTACCGGCACCGGCTTCAGCGGAGCCACCAAGGTGGTCTTCGGCAAGGTGGCCGCTTCGAGCTACACCGTGGTCTCGGCCAAAAAGATCACCGCGGTGTCGCCGGCCCAGACCGCTTCCAAACGCAACGTGCTCGTGACCACCGCCGGGGGAACGAGCACTGCGGTGAGCGCTGACAAGTTCACTTACGTCTCGCCCCCCGCGGTTACCGCCATCTCGCCCACCTCGGGTCCGACTGCAGGAGGCACCAAGGTCACAATTACCGGCACCGGCTTCACCGGAGCCACCAAGGTGGTCTTCGGCAAGGTGGCCGCTTCCAGCTACACCGTGGTCTCGGCCACCAAGATCACCGCGGTGTCACCGGCCCAGGCCGCTTCCACCCGCAACGTCTTCGTGACCACCGCCGGGGGAACCAGCCCTGCGGTGACGGCTGACAAGTTCACCTACAAGTAGCCAGAGCGATAGGCGTGCGAGCGCGGTACGGACACGTAGTTGTGGCCTGGTCATCGACAGATGTCAGCACTAGCGGCGCGGTTCCCAGCTGCTGGTAAGCGTCAATGCGAAACCAGTCCGACGGTCCTCGTCAGCTTGTCCCACTCTGCCTTCATCCCCTTCTCGAGGGCCGGCGCCGCAGACGTTCGGACGCGTGATTCTCGAAGAGCACGTCTACGCGGTCGCCTGGGATTGTCACGGTCGAGAGCGCTGATCGGGCGCCGTCCAGCACAGATTTCGCGCTCTCAGGCCAGGCGCGGGACCTACGCTCTTACGACGCGCGTGCGAGCGGCCGGACGGAGTTGCGGAGCCAGCATGGAGAACGAGGTCCACTTCTTCCAGGACGACGACAGTTGGGTCGTCGTCGTCGGAGGCTCCGTCCTGCGCTTCGAAGATCGCGGGACGGCATTCCGAGAGGCCAAAGACGCAGCCCGCCTCCGTGCCCCCAGTGTGATGGTCGCGTCCCCTCCCGGGGATTGGTGGAACCCTGAGTCGTTTAAAAGCGCCGCTCCCGGTCCCGATGTCGGGGTACCGTCGCCGGCGCCTGGACAGTGGGAACGGTTGGCAGGTCCATCGGCTCTCGGTCGGTCCCTCCTGACTTCGCGCCAGGGGTTCGTTCCGGAACCTTGGCGAAGCTGCGAGCGCGTCACTCTCAGCCAATCACTGCTCAACAGCCAGGAGTTCCTCGACAAGGTCCGCACCTGCTATCTGTCGCGCACGCCGATGATCTTCGAGATCCCCTCCGACCTCGAAGAGCCCGAGTCGGGCGCATTGACGTGTGACCTCTGGAACGTTGCCATCGATCACGACTTCGTGGCTGAGGCCATCTGGGATCTGATGACTCGCAACGCCGTCGATTTCCGAGACTCAGAGGCGTCGTGGCCGCTGGGTGAGCGGGCGGTCGATCTGGGAGCAACGCGCGGCGGGGATGCCGACGTTGTCCTCCCTGACGGGCGACTCGCATGGTGCGACGGAGGACCGCTCCGACTCTGGAGCGTCGAAGACGCTCGCTCGTTTGGCGCCGCAGTGATCCCGCGCGAGGCGCTCGAGATCGGCCTCCACACGCCAGTCGCCGCCGACTCACCAACAGCCGATCTGGCACCAGACCAGCTGGAGGCCGTCGCTGCTCCCGAGATCCGCGCCCGAATCATCGCTCCTGCCGGATCCGGAAAGACCAGGGTGTTGACCGAGCGAGCCCGCCATCTCATCCGCTCAGGTGTTCCAGCGTCAGCCCTGCTGCTAGTGGCGTTCAACAAGCGTGCCCAGGGGGAGATGGTCGAACGAACACGCGATCTCCCGGCTCTACAGGTCCAGACGCTCAACGCCCTCGGACTCTCGATTCTGAACGGGACCAACGGGTTCACCCGCAGCGCGAACCCGGTTCGGACGATCCCAGAGAACGAGGTTCGGGACCTCCTCAGCGAGATGGTCAAGTTCCCCCGCCGGACCAACACGGACCCAGCCGCCTCTTGGATCGATGCGCTGTCGGCAGTTCGGTTGGGCCTCCGAAGTCCCAAGGACGTAGAGGCCGAGTTCAACGGGGATGTCGACGGCTTCGCCGAGTTCTTCCCCCGTTACCGGCGCGAGCTCCGGCGGAACCAACAGGTCGACTTCGACGAGCAGATCTACGGGGCTCTCGAGGTCCTCCTCCGCGAGCCAAACGTTCGCCGCCAAGCCCAACGCCGTGCCCAGCTTCTCTTGGTCGACGAGTTCCAGGACCTGACGCCGGCCCACATGCTGATGCTCCGCCTGCTGGCCGGCCCGAGCCTCGGGATCTTCGGCGTGGGAGACGATGACCAGACCATTTACGGCTACTCCGGCGCTTCACCCGAATGGCTGGTCTGCTTCGACGAATACGTCCCAATGAGCACTCACCATGAGCTCACGATCAACTACCGCTGTCCAGTTCCCGTCATCAACGGGGCACGGAACCTCCTGTCGAGAAACCAGTTCCGGGTATCCAAGAAGATCCACACGGGTCCGAGCAACGTCTCGGCCGACAACGCCATGGAAATCGTCGAGAACCCGATCCCAGTCCTGGCCATCGTCGATCTGATCAAGGGGCAGATCGCAGCCGGGGCCCTGCCTTCTGAGATCGCGGTGCTCACTCGGGTCAACACCCTGCTCGCCCCCGTCCAAGCTGCTTTGCGAGCAGAAGGCATCCCCCTCCTGAACCGCGACGGCACACGGTTCCTCGACCGGACCGGCGTAGCCGCCGCTCTTGCATGGATGCGCCTTGCTGTGACTCAAGAGCGTCTCTCGGGCGGAGACATCGTGCGTGCTGCTCGTCGCCCGACACGAGGAATATCGCCAAAGGTCATCGAGTGGATGGGTGAGCAGCGAGATGTCACCGGACTCGAGCGACTTGCTGGCAGGATCTCGGATGAAAAGACCGCGGGCAAGGTGGAGGCTTTCGCTCGGGACCTGGAACGCATCCGAGCCTTTTCGAAAGAGGCTTCGTCAGCTGTGATTCTCGAGTCCATCGGCACCGAGACCGGTCTGGATCGGTCCATGCAAGCGCTCGACGCAGCCCACCGCGGTCGGAACAGTGCTGCGCACTCGGATGACCTGCGTGCCTTGGTCGCGCTCGGCCACCTTCACCCGGACGCCGCCACTTTCGACCGATGGGTCGGCGACATCCTCCGCCCAGGGGACTCAGGCAACGGCGTCACTCTGGCGACAGTCCACAAAGTCAAGGGGCTTGAGTGGCCGCATGTGATCGTTTACGACGCGACCTCTGGAATCTTCCCTCATCGTCTGAGCACGGACATCGAGGAAGAGCGACGGATCTTCCACGTTGCAATCACCCGGGCGCAGCGATCACTCCAGATCGTCGCTGACGGAGCGAACCCTTCGATATTCCTTGAGGAACTCGCCACGGAGGGCCAGCCTGCAGAGAGAACGGCGGCACCAGCGGTCCCTCGGCCTCACAGCACCAGCCAACAGGACTCTCGAAGAGGGCAGCGATCCACGACGGCAAGGGTCGGACTCGTCTTCTCTTGGGGAGGCTACGACTGCACCGTTTCGTCGATTACCGACGCAGGTGTCGTCGTCTCAGTTGGGCCGTCGACGATGACCATCCCCTTCGGTTCGGACGTGACGATCGAGGGGCGGTCGGCGAGATTGTCGGGACCCGTGAAAGGGGTGGCCAGCGCGCCGCTTGGAGCGTCCGGTGTGGCAGATCCGGCAGCAATCGACGCCCTGAAGACATGGCGTCTTGAGCGTTCGCGACAAGATGGCGTTCCAGCGTTCATTGTCTTCCATAACACGACGCTTGAAGCAATCGCTGTCGCGATGCCCTCGTCGGAACAGGGACTCCTCGCAGTTCCAGGGATGGGACCGAAGCGGGTCGAGCTCTACGGCGACGAGGTCATCGCCACACTTGATGGGGTACGAGCCTCAACTTGATGCCGCCGCCGGTCCGGGTATCCGCGCCGAAGAGATCGCTTCGGATCGCCGCCTCAGCCTCCTGCCCCTCATGTCCGGGGTGTTGATCGGGTGGACAAGACATGGATGACCGCCGTCGAGATCGATCGGCTCACTGAACGCGTCCGTTACGACGAGTACGAGCGGCCCCGAGCGCTCTCGCCTGAGGAGCCCTTACATGCTCTTCCAGCCGCGCCTCTTTGCCTCAAGTTGCCAAACCCTGGGTGCCGCTAGGCGCGCCTCCGGAGTCGCTCCTTTAGCCACTTGGCAAGCATGCCTCGCGTGTGATGAAAATGAGCGAAAACAAGACAATTCCGACCGGAATCATTGACCCGAGGTACTAAAATAATCGGTGTTCCGCCCCGCCCGGAGAATGCCGACACAGGGCCGAACGATGACCACCCGGTCGAACCGATCAGCCAGAGATATCGCGCTGTGATCGACAACGAGCACCATGACTACGCCGAGGATGTGTATTGGTGTGACTACTGCCCGAACTGCGACAGCGCGACCCGACTTGAGTCGAACGTACTGACAAGCGCTAACAAGGAGACAATACAAGGTGAAGAAGCGCGGGAACCGCAACGAGAGGATGAAGATCCGCCGCATCCACGACAAGATGGTCAGGTGGGACCTGATGATGGGGCACTATCCGCTCTGGCTGACGCTGGAACAGCAGGCCGAGCTGACAGACCGCCTGCTCGCCTACGGCGTGGTCGCGCCTCTCGACGCTCCCGCCTCGGACCCGCGAATCCAGGCCCTGGACATGCTGCCCGACATGGACCATGTGATCTCGGAGGACCAGGTAGCCGTATCACTCGGAGCGGCCGAGGGCACTCCAGCGTTCTCGGGTGCCGTCGCCGGCAAGAACCTCGAGGAGATCGAGGAGTTCCTCGTACTGGCCAAGTTGCACTACGGACTTTCGATGACCTTTGTCCAGCCGGCGTCGAGTATGGGGACTTCGGTGTCGTAGAGAGTTTGCGTTTCCGACCGTTGCGTGGTCGAGCTGCCGGCCCAAGATGTGGGCATCGGCCGCCAGCTGAAGTTCTACAAGCAGGGAGGCACACGACAACGGTGAGCGACCGGAGAAGTGAATTCGATCGGAGGATGAGTTGAGCAAGGGAGACCTCGTCTTGGTCTATCAGGCTGACCTGCGTGCTGCTGTCGGGGTCGCAGAAGTCATCGGTGTCAAGCAGACCAATCGAGGCGAGGAAGTTCTCCTCGATACAGGGGATCCCTTCCCAGTCGTAATTATTGAGTCAGCGTCCAAATTTGCTGATACTGATTCTGTGCCATACGCCTAGCTTCTCTAGCGCCTCGACTGGTGGTGTGATCCCCGCAAAGACATTCTCCGCAAACGCACCACGCGATAGCCGAACAACAGCGAGGAGGGCCAGCTATGGGATTCCGAGGGCAAGTTCAAATGGGGACTAGGTCTGCTCAGGATCGGGTCGACGACATGTCTTACGTGCATGGAGCCGAGATCGTGGCGATCCAGCGACGTGGGCCAAGACGCGGACAAGCGCGTGCCGCTCGCTGAGCACTTCCAGAACCCGATTCGCTACTGGCCGCGTGTCACACATCTCTCGACGACAAGGGGTAGGAGCCGCAGTGAGCAATCAGAATCTCGACAGATGTGCAGGCGTTCTCCTCGGCCTCGCCGCCGGTGACGCCCTCGGAGCGGGCTACGAGCTCGGCACACCGCCATCCGGGGTCGCCTCCATGAAGGGCGGTGGCCTCGGCGGCTGGGAGCCGGGCGAGTGGACCGACGACACCCAGATGGCGATCTGCATCGCCGAAGAGACGGCGACGGGCACGGTGAAGCCGGCCGCGGTGGCGGGGCGGTTTCTCGAGTGGTACCGCTCCGGACCGGCTGACGTGGGCATCCAGACTCGGTCGGTGCTCTCAGGGTCGGCGGAGGCCAACGACGTGGCCACCCGAGCGGCCGACTACTTCACGTCGCACCCGGAGCGCAGTGCAGGAAACGGCAGCCTCATGCGCACCGCTCCCCTCGCTCTCGCCGGCCTCGGCGACGACGAACGACTGGTCGAGTTGGCCATGTCGGTGTCGGCGCTGACCCATGCCGACCCGGTCGCCGGCGAGGCGTGCGCCTTGTGGTGCGTCGCCATCGACCGGGCGATCAGGCAGGGCACCTTGCATGGAGTCCGCGACGGGATCGAGTTGTTGCCTGCCGACCGACGGTCGTACTGGGAGGAGCGCCTCGAGGAGGTGGAGGCGGGTCCGCCTTCGAGGTTCTCACCCAACGGGTTCGTCGTCTCCGCGTTCCAAGCAGCGTTGGCGGCCATCTGGCACACGCCGATCCCCACCGGGGACGAGCCCTGCCTGCACTTCCAGCAGGCGCTGCAGGCCGCCGTGCAGATCGGCGACGACACCGACACGGTGGCCGCCATCGCCGGATCGCTGCTCGGTGCGAGATGGGGTGCGAGCGCCGTGCCGGTCGAATGGCGGGCGATGCTCCACGGGAAGCCAGGCGCGTACGGACCGCCCGACTACAGGAGCCAGGATCTCGTACGGCTGGCGGTGATGTCCGCTCGGCGTGGCAAGCCCGACTCGGTCGGGTGGCCCGAGGCCGGCGACCTGACGTCGTATTACGTCGAGGACTGGTCCGTGGCACCTGTGGCGCAGCCGCTCGAAGAGGACCCAGGCGTCCTGCTCGGGAACGTGTTCGGGGCAGCCGAGGCAAGCGCTGACGTCACCGTGTCGCTCTGCCGAATGGGAAGGGCGCAGCTCGATGCGGTCAACCATCCGGTCAGGGTCGAGCTCGGGCTGGAAGACGTTGGCCGGTCCGTCAATGCGAACCTCGAGTTCACCTTCCGCGACCTGGCGCAGGCGATGGTGCGATGGCGGAACGAGGGTAAGACGGTGCTCGTGCACTGCGTGCGGGCCGAGCACCGGACGCCCGCCGTCGGGGCGGCGTACCTTGCCGAGAAGTCGGGGTTGTCCGGCCGGGAGGCGCTCCGGCGAGTCTGTATGCAGCTTCCTATGGCCGAGGTCAACCCGGTGTTCGAAGAGGCGCTGGAACGGGTGTGGCCGAACGAGGTCTCACTATGAACGCCCGTGACCTGGGACGGCAGGATGACGAAGCGGTGATCCGAAACGCACTCTTCGGTCCCGATGCCATCGCCGGCGGCGACGAGGACGAAGGGGAGTTTGTCCGGGTCAGGCTGAGCGATCTCGACCTCCGCCTTCCCGAGGCACTCGGGCTCATGGTGAGGTCGCCGTCCCGATGGATCCTCACCGTCGAAACGATATCGGCGCTCTACGTGCAGTTTCTGGCCACGGAGGACGGAGTGCTCGTCGCGGAGTGTGTCTCCAACGAGTTCCTGCACGGTCACTTCGGGCTCTCCGAGGAAGCCGAGGAGCTGTTGCCCGTTCTCGGCTGGGATTGGCCGGCGCCGCCCGACCAGCTGAACTGGATCAAGGTGGAGTTCGACGAGAACGCCGTACTCGACTCGGCCGTGCTCGCCCTGCACACCCTCCGGCGCGTGTTCGGCTGCGGTGACGACGACGTCGTCTACGCGCAGTTCTTCCGGTCCCCGATGCAACGTGATGGCGGTTCAGGAGACAGCGAAATGCGGCCCGATGGAGTTTGAACACGCCATCGTCCGCTCGTCTGAGGGCGGTCAGGCCGACGACGTCCTGTTCGGGGACCTGTTCTCGGGTCTCCCTCTTTCGCGGCGAAGTGGCTTCGTGGTGGAAGGCTCGATCCATCAGAGGGCGCGAGTCGGCTGCCGTCGCCTCCCGTGGGAGCATCGAGAATGTCGAGCGAACCACTATGCGGTAGTTGAGCTCGCCTGCCTAAGAGGAGGACGAATGTCTTCGCGGGACGCGATCCACCACCCCTTGCGGCGCTCCGATAATTGGCACTACTCTCCCATAAGGACCAAATGTAGGTCCTAAGAACGTGAGCCGTGGGGGATTAGGCCGTGATCGACGGGACTGGTGGCAGCGAACCGAGCCATGTGTTCCCGCTCGAGACTGCTGGAGCGGGTGCAGGCCGGCCGGCTGGTTGCTCTGCTGGGTTGATGCTCGAGTAGGAGGGGAGGCCGCCTTCGCATCACCTGACCCGACCGCACCGGCAAAGGTGTCCCGAGCCTCGCGGCCCGGCCCGAATGCCACAAGCGGCTGGCTGTGTAGCGAGGGCTCGCCCGACCAGGACAGTAGGGAGGGGACGGAATGACCGACACCGTGCCGCCAAGGCTTGTACCTGAGGCGACGGCTGCAGCGGCGACAACTGACAAGTTCGACATCTCGCAACGCCAGGACGTCCAGAAGCTTCACAAGCACGCCGTCGGCTTGGGCGGGGTTCTCTTCCTCACCTTGACCGGCTCGGCACCGATCTCGGCCATGCTGTTCAACACGCCGATCATGGTCGGCTACGGAGAGGGCAAGTATGCGCCCTCCGCCTTCATGTTCGGCGCAGTGGTGCTGGTCATCTTCGCCGTCGGCTACGTAGCCATGGCCCGCAAGAAGACGACGGCGGGCGGCTTCTACTCTTTCATCAGCCAAGGTCTCGGCCGCGAGCTGGGCATGGGTATGGGCTTCGCTTCTGTCGTGGGTTACTCGGTCTTCGAGGCGTCGCTCTGCGGCGGCTTCGCCTTCTTCCTCAACGCCAAGCTCAACAGCTTCGGCGTCCACGTCAGCTGGCCCTGGCTCGCTCTTGGCATGGTCGTTCTGATCTCGCTGTTGACGTATTTCGACATCAGGTTGTCGAGCATTCTCTTCGGCATCGGCCTGTGCTGCGAGATCATCATCCTCCTCATCTTCGACGGATTCATGTTTGCCAAGGGTCACGCCTCATGGTCGTCCGTGAACTTCGTGGGCGCCTTCAAGGGGTTTTCCGCTCACGGCACCCTCCTTGCGGGAGCCGCCGGAATCGGTCTGTTCTTCGCCTTCTGGAGCTGGGTGGGCTTCGAGATGGCCCCGAACTACGGCGAGGAGTCCCGCGACCCGAAGCGCAACGTCCCGCGGGCCCTCTACATCTCGGTCGTCGGCCTCGGCATCTTCTATACCCTGACCTCCTGGGCTCCCCTCGCCGGCTATTCGAGTGGCCACGCCGCCGTCGTCCAGGCCCAGACGAACGCCGCCAACTTCTACTTCGTGCCGGCTACCAAGTACGCCGGCAGGTGGGTGGCCTCCATCCTGAGCTACCTGATCATCACGGGCTCGTTCGCCTGCGGTATGGCGTTCCACAACACAACGGCCCGGTACTTCTACTCGCTCGGCCGGGAGGGTGTCCTGCCGAGCGCACTTGGCAGGACGCACAACCGCTGGAAGAGCCCTCACATCGCCTCGCTCACCCAGTCGGTCATCGCCGCTCTCATCGTGGGCGGGTTCGCCCTCTTCACGGGCACCAACAACCCGAACACCCAGGCCTACCTGCAGCTGTACGGGTTGATGGCGATCATGGGCGTGATCGTGATCCTCGTGGCGCAGGCGCTCGTGTCGCTCAGCATCATCGTGTACTACGAGCGGCACGAACCCGACGACGTTCATTGGTGGCGCACCCGCCTGGCTCCCGTCCTGGCTTTCGTGACACAGAGCTACGTCGTGTACCTCTTGTTCAAGAACCTGCTGTTCCTCGGCAGCGGCTACAAGTACTCGGAGTGGTTCGGGCCGATCGACCTGTTATTCGTCTTGCTCGGGGTCGTCGGTGCCCTGTACTTGCGGGCTCGCAACCGGGCCAAGTACGAACAGGTCGGCCGTCTCATCAACGAAGGCCTCTGATCGCCCCCAGGCCGTTCGCGCTGACCACACGGTGGCGGCCCGGCTCCGCATCGCGGCCTGTGGTCGCCGGTCAGCCCGCGACCGGAGAGACGTGAGAAGTCACCGAGCCGGCACGGTCCGTTGAGCTACGTAATCGGGGTAGACGTCGGTTCGCAGAGCGTCAAAGGCGTGCTCATGGATCCTGACGGCAGGGCCGTCGCCACAGCCGGGCACCCCCTCGAGATGTTGCATCCGGCTGCCGGCTGGGCAGAGCAGGACCCGGCGGCGTGGTGCGACGGCGTCGCCCACGTCGTCCGCTCACTCATTTCCGCTGAGAGCCTTCCAGCCGGCGCGGTGACTTACCTCGGGCTGGCCTCTCAGGTCGACGGCGTGGTTCCGGTCGATGCCGACCTGCGGGCCTTGCGGCCCGGCATCATCTGGCTCGACCGGCGGGCCGCCGGCCAGGCTTTCGAGTTGGCCGAGCGCATTGGGGCCGACCGTATCTTCGCCACGACCGGCCTCAACGTTGACGCGTCCCACATCGCTCCGAAGATCGCCTGGCTGCGCGACGAGGAGCCCGACGTGTTCAGCTCGAGCCGGGCGTTCCCCCCCGTCGGCGGCTACCTGCTCGCCTGGCTGACGGGCGCCATGGCTCAGGACCCGGCGAATGCCTCTTCGACGATGTTGTACGACCCCGTTGCTTCAGCGTTCGACGCAGCTCTCGTCGAAGCGGTCGGCATCGACCTGGACCGGCTGGCCGAGGTGCGCCCTTCCACCGAGGTGGCCGGTCGCCTGACGGCCGCCGCCGCCGACCGGCTTGGGCTCTCCACGAGCTGCCAAGTCATCGTCGGAACGGGCGACGAGCATGCGGCTTGTGTCGGGGCCGGGGCACTCTTCGAGGGCATCGTCGCAGACGTGAGCGGTACCGCCGAGCCGGTTGCGGTGACATCATTTCGGCCGGTGTTCGACCCCGAGCGTGTCGTCGAGACCCACGCCCACGCCCTGGCGGGCCGGCTGCTCGTCGAGAACCCCGGCTTCGTCTCGGGCGGGAGCACGTTGTGGTGCGCCCGAAGCATTCTCGGCATCGGGCAGTCGGAGCTGTTCGGCGAAGCGGCCCTGGCGCCGCCCGGCGCAGACGGCGTCCTGTTCCTGCCCACTCTCTCCGGGGCGACCGCCCCGCGCTGGAACGACCGCATGAGGGCGGCCTTCGCCGGGCTCGGCATGACGCATGAGCGCAGACACCTCGCCCGAGCGGTCCTCGAGGGCTGCACCTTCGCCTTAGCCGACATCGTGGGGCGGCTCGAAGCCCTCGGCCTGGCCGGCGAGGAGATACGCGTCGTCGGAGGTGGGGCAAGAAGCCCGCTCTGGCTGCAGATCAAGGCAGACGTCACCGGCCGCTGCGTCCGGCCGGTGCTGGCCGAAGAGCCGACCGCCCACGGGGCGGCCATGTTGGCCGGGCTGGCCAGTGGGACCTTCGCCGACATCGACGACGCCGTCGAGCGTGCCGTCGAACTGGCCAGCGAGCCCTTCGTTCCCGACCCCTCGGCCCAAGCCGTCTACGAAGAGCGCTACGGCGAGTACCGCGCCCTGTTCGACGGAGTCGAGGGGGCCCTCGCGTGAGCATCGATCTGGCGGCACTGCAGAGCTCGCTTCGCGCCTCGGCCGGCGGTGCCCGGCTGCAGCCGATCGGGCTTGGCCGCCTCGTCGTCGGGAGTGGCGCTCTCGATGAGGTGGCTGGGGTCGTCGAAGATCTCGTCGTCACAGCGGGGAGCCGGGACGTCGTCCTCCTCTCGGACAACACGACGATGAGCTATCGCGGCAAGCTGCTCAAGCCACTCGTGGCGGAGGCTCTGTCCCGCTGCTTCTCCCTCCGCCAAGTGGTCGTAGGCGGCGCCGGCGGAGAGGCGCACGCCGACGAAGCCAGCCTCGCCGACGCCGTAGCCGCCTCGGGCCGGGCCGCTTGCGTGGTGAGCGTCGGCTCGGGCACGGTCACCGACCTGGCCAAAGCGGTAGCCGCCGAGGCGGCTTCGCGCCATGTCGTCGTGCAGACCGCCACGAGCGTCAATGGATACGTCGACCCTTACTCCGTGCTGCTCCGCTCCGGTGCCAAGCGGACGGTTCCAACCCGATGGCCCGACGCTGTGGTCATCGACCCCGGTGTCCTCGTCGAGGCACCGCCTGGGTTGAACCGCGCCGGAGTGGGCGATCTGCTGGCCATGTTCAGCGCGCCGGCCGACTGGTACCTGGCAGGCGTCGTCGGCACCGACACGTCCTATTCGGACGGTGTCGTGTCTGCCGTGCGCGAGCGCGGCAGGGGCTTGCTGGCGATGGAGCAGGACTTCGTGAAGGACGGCGCCGCCTTGACCGAGCTGGCGGAGACGCTCACGGTGAGCGGTATCGCCATGGGCGTGTCCGCCACGACAGCACCCGCCTCGGGCATGGAGCACACCGTCAGTCACCTTCTCGAGATGGCTTCGGAGGCCGGGACGGGACCCACGAACTTCCACGGTGCCCAGGTCGGCGCAGCCACGCTCGTCGCAGCCGCCACATGGCAGCGCGTCCTGCAGGCGATCGACGGCGGCGCCCTCGACCGTGGGGGCCAACTCCCGGAGCCGGGCTCCGCCCGCACGCGGATCGAGCGGGCCTTCGCCAAGCTCGATCCCTCCGGTGCGACCGCGGCCGAGTGCTACGCCGACTACGAGCGCAAGCTCATCCGCCTCGCCGAGCTGGACCCGATAGCGCGGCTGCGCGCAGGTTGGGACCGTCACGCCAACGTCCTCCGGGGCCTGCTGGTCGATCCCGGCTCGCTCGGCCGGGCCATGACTACCGCTGGGGTTCCGGCGGGGTTCTCGGAGCTGGCCAACCCGGTTGAGGATGATCTCGCCCATTGGGCGGTGGCTCACTGCCACCTGTTGCGGGATCGCTTCACCGTGGCCGATCTCGCCGATTTGCTGGCGTTGTTCGAGGATGAGGACGTCGCCGCGGACCTCGCTGTAGCCGGAGCGGCGGCGACGCCATGAGCTCCAACCCGCCCTCAGATCCTGCGTGCGTCCTGCGCCCGCTCGATCGGGTCTTCGGCGGCTATGCCCTCGATCTCGATGGGACGGTCTACCTCGGCGACGAGCTGTTGGCGGGGGCGCAAGCAACGGTGGCGGCCATCCGGCGCAACGGCGCCAAGACGGTCTTTCTCACCAACAAGCCGCTGGAGAGCGCCGCGGCCTACGCCGCCAAACTGACGCGCCTCGGCATCCCGGCCGACGAGGCCGACGTGCTCAGTCCTCTCGGCGTGCTGTGCGATTATCTGAGCGAGCACCATGCCGGGGATGGCGTTCTCACGGTGGCCGAGCCCCTCGTCGACGAGACGCTTCGATCCTGCGGGATCGAGGTGACGACCGACCCACGGGCCGCCGGCGTGGTGGTGGTCTCCTTCGACCGGACCTTCGACTATGACAAGCTCCTGCGGGCGTTCCGGGCCGTCCGCCACCACGGTGCAGCCATCGTTGCCACGAATCCGGATCCCTTCTGCCCCACCCCGGATGGCGGCCTGCCGGACTGCGCGGCCATGCTGGCAGCGATCGAGGCATGTACCGGCTCGCGGGCCGAAGCGATCGTCGGCAAGCCGAGCCGCCACATGGCTGAGGCCCTGCTGAGCCGGCTCGGAGTGAGTCGGGCCGACGCGGTCGTGGTCGGTGACCGACTGGGGACTGACGTGGCCATGGCCCAGACCATTGGCCTGGCGAGCGTTCTCGTGCTCTCGGGCGTCACCGGCCCGGACGAGTTGAGAGCCGCCGGCATCCGGCCGGACTATGTTGTCAACGGCATCGGCGAGCTGCTCTCCGTCCTCGAGGGCGCACGGTGAGAGGGAGCCGGCTTCCGGGCCCACCGAGCGTGGGTGCGCACGAGCCTGAGCTGTCGAGAAAGGCTGAGGCGTGGTGATCGAGTTCATCTTCATGCTGACCCATCAGGACCGCACGGTGGACAACGCCCTCGACGTCTACCGGGACGTACGCCGGGCGGGGCTTCGCTACGTCGGCTTCAAGGACGTCGGCGCGTCGCTCGAGCAGCTGCACGACGTGGCAGACGCAGCCCACGAGGACGGCCTCGAGGTGATGCTCGAGGTCGTCTCGACCTCGCCCAGCGACGAGCTGAGATCTGTCGACGCGGCGGCGGCCATAGGCGTCGACTGGGTCCTCGGCGGAACCCACGCCGAGTCCGGGGTCAAAGCCCTGGCGGGAACGGGCCTGCGATACTGCCCTTTCCCTGGCACAGTCGTCGGCCACCCGAGCGTGCTCGAGGGGGAGATTGCCGACATCGCCGAGAGTGCCCGGCGCCTCACGGCGCTGGACGGCGTCTACGGCCTGGACTTGCTCGCCTACCGCCATGCGACGGCCGACGTCCCCGCTCTCGTGCGAGCGGTCGTCGCCGCCTCGAGCGGCCCTGTCATCGCTGCCGGCTCGGTGACCACACTGGAACAGATCGCCGCGCTCAACGAGGCCGGCGCCTGGGGCTTCACCATCGGTGGGGCGGTCTTCGAGGGGCTCCTGCCCGGAGGGCCGAGCGTCGTCGGCCAGGTGAGGGCGGTGCTGGATGCTCTCGCCGGCCCGTCGGAGCCTGCCGGAGAGTCGCAGGCCGGATCGGGCCTCGCCGGCGGCTGAGCCGGCCGTCGCCACCCGCGCATCGGAAGCGTCCTCGCCCCAAGCGACCAGGGCGCTCACGTGCTCAATATATTTCGAGGTACTCCTCTCGTTCCCAATCGGTGACGTGATCGGCGAAGCGAGCGAGCTCGTGCCGGCGCACGGTGGCGTAGGCCCGGACTAACTCTTCGCCCAAGAGCTCGGTCATCTCGGGGTCGGCCTCGAGCGCCCGAAGCGACTCCTCGAGGCTCGTCGGGAGCATCTCGAGCGAGTCGTCGTCCTCTGCAGGCGACCGGGCGGGCGGCCCGAGCTCCAATCGGCCTTCTATACCCAGCAGCCCCGCTCCGAGAACGGCCGCCGCCGCGAGGTAGGGGTTGGACATCGCCGAGGGCGCGCGGTTCTCGAGGTGGCGGTTCTCGACCGCTCCGCCCTTGATCCGCACCATGGCGCTTCGGTCCTCCACGCCCCAGGAGATGTTGGTCGGACTGAAGGTGTGCCGGCGGCGGCGCTTCAGACAGTTGACCGTCGGCGCGAGGAGGGCGTCGATCGAGCGGGCATGGGCGAGCTGGCCGGCAAGGAAGCTCCGTCCCGTGTCGGACAGCCCGGAGATCGGATCCGGTCCCGCGAACGCGTTGGCCCCGCTCGAGCTCTCAAGGAGAGTGATGTGCGTGTGCGCACCTGAGCCTGCGCCATCCCCGAAAGGTTTCGACATGAATGTCGCGAGGAAGCCCTCTCGTCTCGCGATCTCTTTCACGGCGTTCTTGAAGCTGAAGGCCTGGTCCGGCCCCTTCATGGCGGTCGCTGGCGCGAAGTTGATCTCCCATTGCGAGCCGGCGTACTCGCAGTTCGTCGTGATGATCTCGAGCCCGTAGTTACCGAGGGCATCGACAAGCTGCTCGATCACCGGCACCCACGTGTTGCGTACCGTGTTGAAGATGTGCTGCCCGCCAAAGAGTGGCGCGTGGCCCTCGCCGTCCAACAGGTAGAACTCGTACTCGATGCCGATGAGCGGTTCGTAGCCGAGGCGATTGCAGGTTTCGAGGACCCTCCTGAAGACGTGCCGCGGCGCCGCCGCGACCGGCCGGCCGTCGTGCCAGTAGGGATCGCAGATGAAGCGCGCTGTGGCCGCGGCCCACGGGACCAGCATGCCGGTCGAAGGATCCGGCCGGAGCAGCTGGTCGGCGTAGCCGATCTCCTCGTTGTAGAGCGAGCCAGGAACGACGTCCGAGTGGCTGTCGAGCACGACCGTGCCGCCGTACATGTTCAGCCCGTGGCGTGCATAGGCCGGTGCGGCCTCGATCTGGACCATCTTCGACCTGCTCGTGCCGTGCATATCCGCCAGCTCGAAGCGGACGTTGCGGACTCCTTGCTCTCGCCATCTGTCGAGCAGTTCGTCGACAGTCGAGGGTTGCGCCTCGGTGCTCGCCATCCCATCAGCTCCTTGTCCCGTTGTCCCAGAACCCCGCCACGACCCCCGCCGCTGCGGCAGCGGCACTGAGCCGCTCGATGGCCGTCGGCGCGCCGACAGCCAAGATGCCGCCGGCACGGCCGTCCGTCCGCTCGAGCGCGTCCGCGAGCGCTCTCGGCGGTTGCAAGTGAGACCCGCCAATCCCCAAGGTGGGGTACGAATCCTGCACCCAGACGAGAGAGCCTCCGGGCCCGCGTAGGAGCAAACGAAGCTGCACGAAGTGGCCCACGTCCCAGTCGGGTGGTGGGCCGTCGCAGGGCACCCCCATGAGCTCGGCCCGAGCGAGGTTCGGGTCAGGTCGGCTTCCCCACAAGAGTCCCGTCTGCAGGTTGGCGATGAGGTGGGTACCCGGCGTCTCGCCGCAGGCGGCGACGAGGGCCACCACCGACTCGGCAGTCCACGGTCCGCGTAGCGCGACGGATCGGAGCGCGCCGCCGCTCACCTCCTCGGCCACCGCAGCGAGCGCCTCCGCCGTGGTCCCAGAAGCCTCCGGCGCCGCGGTCGCAAGCGGGAAGCGGTACGCGACGTCATGAGTCGCGCCGGGCGGGACCGGGCAGCCATCGGGTTCGCGCGAAAGCGTCGTGCCCGCCCTCGCTGCGAGCAGGTCCTGGTCGATCGGCTCACCGTTCCAGGTCGTCCGGCCCTCCTCGGCGAGCACCCTCGCCAGGCAGAACGGGCCGCACAGCCCGTCGCGCTGCTGGGTTGCCGGCGACGCGCCGGGTCTTGTCACTCCGGGCGCGCACGCGTGAGCGAGCCCGTCGCTGTGTGGAGCTGTCGGAGTCGACGATGAGAAGTGCATCTACACCGCGCCTTCGTAACGCTGTCGCTCCCAATCGGTGACAGTCTGCTGCCAGCACTTGAGCTCCCAGGCCCGGGAGACGACGAAGTACTCGCTGAACTCGTCCCCGACTGCGCGACGGAAGGCGACGTCTGCTTCGAAGGCCCGCAGGGCCTCCTCGAGCGAGCTCGGGAGCATGTCCAGGTCTGCCCGGGCGTAGGCGTCATTCTCCACGGCCGGAGGCGGAGTGAGCTCTCGGCGCATCCCGTCGGCAGCTGAGTGCACGAGCGCCGCAAGGGCGAGATAGGGATTGGCGTCGGCACCGGGGCGTCGGCACTCGATGCGGCAGGTCGCTGGCGTGGCGGACGGTATGACGCGGAGGGCCGCCGAACGGTTCTCGACGCCCCAGCTCACGTTGATCGGGGCGAACCATCCCGGGACCAGCCGCTTGTAGGAGTTGATGTTCGGGTTCAACAGCAATGAGCTCGAGGCGAGGTGCTCGAGCATGCCGGCGATCGAAAAGGACAGCGCGGCTGGCTGGTCCGTCGGCGGTCCCTCCCAGGCGAATGCGTTCCTCTGCTCCTGCCAGCAGGAGAGGTGAATGTGGCCGCTCGAGCCTTCTTCACCTGGAGCGGGCTTGGCGAGGAAGCTCGCGCGAAGGCCCATGGAGCGAGCCAGGTCCTTCAGCGCGAACTTGAGGAAGGTGGCATCGTCTGCCGCCTGCAGGGCCGGCCGGGCCTCCAGGTTGATCTCGAGGAGTCCTGGGCCGGCCTCGGTGTGGACCGCCGTCACTTCAACGCCGAGCGCGTCGAGCGCCGGGAGCAGCACCTCGACGAGCTCGTGAGACCGCCCGAGCTCCGTCAGGCTGTAGCTGACCCCGGAGGAGAGCGGAGCCCCGTCCGCCTCGCGCAGGCGGATCTCGTACTCGAAGGCCGCCAGCACTTCGTAGCCCTCGTTCTCCATAGCCTCGAGCGCGGATCGCAGCACCTCCCGGCTTGCGAACCCAACGGGCGACCCGTCCGGCCACCGAGGGGTCGCGAGACAGATCCGCCATCCCGGCCGCCAGGTGAGCTCGTGGAGGGTACCGGGATCAGGGTGCACGACGAGATCCGCCGCGCCCGAGCGGATCCCGAAGCGCTCGTAGTCAGTGATCGGCACATCGAGGGGATCGAGACCGAGAATCAGATTGGTGAGCGGCGCACCCCGCTCGAGCGCCCGTTCGAAAGCGCGTGGCCGCATGGCTTTGCCGCGCAGTGAACCGTTGACGTCCGGCAGCCCCACGAGCACGAGGTCGGCACCGGGCGCGCCCGGTCGGCCGCGAGACATGTCCGGGAGGTTCATCACGTCCCCCCGGGGCTGGGCGTGGCGGACAGCTTCTCTTTCACCTGCTCGTCCACGACTCGCACCGCCCCCGCGAATCGGTCGATCATCTCGGCGAGGTCGTCGTCGGTCGCGACGAAGGCGGGAGCGAGCAGGGCCTGGTCGCTCGCGAAGCCGTCCGCGTTCGGGTGGATGCTCGTCACGAGCACGCCGTGGTCGAAGGCGACGTTGTCGAGCCACCCGGCAGCGTCGAGCTCGGCGGGTAGGGCCGAGCGGCCGTCGCGGGGGTCGACGAGGTCCACCCCGAACAGAAACCCCCGCCCGCGCACCTCGCCCACGATGTCGACACCGGAGAGCGCCGTCTCGAGGTCGGCGAGCAGTCCCGGGCCGCGGGCGGCGACGGAGTCGACCAGGCTCTCTCCGATCAACATGTGGAGCACGGCGAGACCGACAGCGCAGGGCAGTGGCGCCGCGTCCCAGGTGTGGCCGAGATCGAAGGAACCGGATCCCTCCGCGATCGCCTGGTACACCTTCGTCCCGCACAGGGCAGCGGCGATCGGGGCGTACCCGGCGCCGAGTCCCTTGCCGATGGTGACGATGTCCGGCTCGATCGGCAGCTGGTCGGCGGCGAGCCACGATCCCACCCGTCCCATCCCCGTCACGATCTCGTCGAACCAGACGAGGAAGCCGTACCGGTCGCGTCGCTCTGCGAGCCCCTCGAAGAACCGGGCTGGTGGTGAGTAACCGGGTAGGGAGCTGGCGCTGACGGGCTCGCAGAGGAAGGCCGCGATCGTCTCGGGCCCGGCCTCCTCGATGGTCCGGTCGAGCGCAGCGAGCGCCTCCTCCCCGGTCGGATCGAACGGTGCTCTTGACGGGGGGATGTGGAGGTGGCCCGGCAGGTACTCCTCGTAGGGGTGCTGCAGCGTCCTGGGCCTGCCGGTGAGCGCCAGCGCGCCCATGGTCGAGCCGTGGTACGCCTGTGCCGGGGACACGATCCGCCACCTCGACGGCTCTCCCCGCTCGACGTGGTAGCTCCGCGCCAGGCGCAGTGCCGTCTCGTTCGCCTCCGAGCCCGTCGAGACGAAGCGCACCTGCTGCATGGTCGGCGCCACGACCTCGATCAGCTCGTCGGCCAGCTGTTCGGCCGCGTCGTTGGTGAAATACTCGTTGTAGATATAAGAGAGCTGTTCGGCCTGCTCGGCCGCAGCGTCGACGACGGAGTCGACGCCGTAGCCGAGACAGGCCACCATCGCTCCCCCGGAGCACGCGTCGAGGATCTCCTCGCCCGAGACGCTGTAGAGGCGAACCCCCTCTCCGCGTTCGATGTTCGGGTACTCGAGATCCTGGAACCGGTGCAGCACGCTGCTCTCGGCTGGGCGGACACGACCTTCCATCTTCGGTTCCTCCTTTATGAGGTGAGCCATGTCCGCCCCCGTCGAAGCCCTGCGAGCACAGCCCGCACCCCCTGCTCGCTGTTGGTGACGTGACTCTCGGTGACCGAGAGCGCCTTTTTTTCGTCGCCCGCTTCTATCGCCGCCGCGATCGCCTCGTGCTCGGCGTCGACCAGCCGGTGCCACGTGTCCGACTCGGGCAAGAGTGTCATCACGTCGTTCAGTCCGGTGCGCAGTTCCTCGATCGCCCGTACCAACAAAGGGTTATGGGTCGCGGCCGCGACGGCGAGATGGAACTCGGTGTCGGCTCGCATGTACTCGAACTCGGTTTCCGCCTTCGCCATCGCGTGGATCGCTCTGGTCATCGCCGTGAGATCGCTGCTGCGTCGGCTCGAGGCTGCCCGCTTCGCGATGGCGGGCTCGATCACGCTGCGATAGACGAGCAGGTCCTCGATCTCTGCGAGGTGGTGAAGGATCCTCGCCATCAGGTCGGCGGCCGCCGCGTCCCCGGCCGGTCGCAGGACGAACGTGCCGCCGTTGCGTCCCCGCCTCGCCTGCACGAGGCCCTCCGCTTCGAGCAGGCGGAGGGCCTGTTGCATGGTTGGTCGGCCGACGCCGAACATGACGGCCAGCTCCCGCTCCGAAGGCAGACACTCCTCCGGCTGCAGGATTCGCAGCGCGATGTGCCGGCGGATCTGCTCCGCGACGTACTCGTGCGCGCGGAGCGGCTTGATTGGTTTGAAGCGAGTCGCCGGTCGCCGATCGCCGCCGGCCTTGCTGTTTGAGGCCGCTACGGCGGGCATCAGCGGGCTTGCTCCCGCCGATCGCCGCCGCCCGCCGAGGCGACCGAGTCGAGGTACCACTCGAGGAGCACTGCCGCCCGGGCTTGGCTCTCGCCCGCCCGAGTTCTCGTCTCGGCAAGCAGCTCGTCCGGGTCGACGCCCTCGGCATTGAGCTCGTGGCGGTAGGCGTGCACCCAGCCGTCCATGATCTCCGGGGTGACCTCGGGATGGAACTGGACGCCGAGCGAACGGCCGTACGTGAAGACCTGGGGCCCGACCTCGTTCTCGGCGATGACGGTCGCTCCCTCGGGCAGCGTGAACGTGTCGAAGTGCCACTGGAACCACGGCCCTGCCGGGACGGCCCGTTCGTCCTTCGTCTCGACCGTCAGCCAGCCGATCTCCGCCTTGTGAGCCTTGACCACCTCCGCTTTGAGGGCTCGGGCGAGCAGCTGGCCGCCGAAGCAGATGCCGAGGATCGGAACGTCGGCCTCGAGGCCTTGTAGGAAGAGCCGATGCTCGCGTTCGACGAAAGGGACGTCGTCGTCGCTGGCCGAGAACTCCGAGCCGAGGGACACGATGAGGTCGTACGACCTCGCGTCGGCCTCGCGATCCTCGACGTCAATGCGGAGCTGGTCGATCTCGCTGCCGTGCTCGGCGAGCCAGCTCTCGACGTAACCGGCAGGGGTTGCCCGTTCGTGCTCGATGATCAGCACTCGCCGCGGGGCGAACGGAGCGCTCACTTGGCAGCGCTTCCCGACCCGACAGCTGCTCCTTTGAGGGCACCGAGCTCCTTCTCGACGGCCTCGGCCACCTTCCGGGCGGCATCCGCGAACCGGGTGACCATCTCTGCGAGCTCCTCGTCGGTCGCAACGAAGGCAGGGGCGAAGAGCGTCTGGTCACCGGCGAGGCCGTCCCGTGTGCCCTGGGTCGAGAGCGTCATGAGACCGTGCTCGAGCGCGGTGGCGTCCATCCGAGCGGCGACCCGCAACTCCGGTGGCAAGAATGAGGTGCCGTCGCGGGGATCGACGAAGTCGACGCCGAGGAGGTAGCCGCGACCGCGCACTTCCTTCACGGTGGGGAGGTCCGCCAGCGCGTCCGCGAGCTGCTGGCGTAAGAGGGGGCCGCGCTCATGCACCCGCCTCACCCACCCCTCTCGCCTGAGGACATCGATCACGCCGAGCGCGACGGCGCAGGGCAGCGGGGCGCCGTCGAACGTGTGTCCGAGGGGGAACTGCCTCGAGCCACGAGCGATCGCTTCGTGGATCTCCTCCCGGCACAGCACGGCTCCGATCGCCGCGTAGCCGGCACCGAGCCCCTTCGCGGTGGCGATGATGTCGGGAGCGGCAGGCGTGGCATTGCCGGCGAACCACTCCCCGGTCCGACCGAGCCCAGTCACGACCTCGTCGAAGCAGATGAGAAAGCCGTAGCGCTCCCGCCGTTCGGCAAGACCCTGCCAGAAGCGCTCCGGAGGGCTGTATGCCGGCAGCGCTGCGGCGCTCACCGGCTCGCAGAAGAACGCGGAGACCGTCTCGGGCCCGAGTTCCTCGAGGACGGCGTCAAGCGCCGAGAGCGCCTCCTCACCCGTCGGGTCGAAGCGCCAGGAGCTCGGAGGGATGTGGCGGTGAGTGGGTAAGTAGGGGGCGAACGGCCCGTGGAGCCCCGGGCGGCCCGTGAGGGCGAGTGTCTCCATCGTCGGGCCGTGGTAGGCCTGCGCCGGCGAGATGATCTGCCAGCGATCCGTATCTCCTCGCTCGACGTGATAGGCGCGGGCGAGTTGCACGGCCATCTCGTTCGCTTCAGAGCCACCGGTTACGAAGCGAACGCGCCCGAAGCCCTTTGGCGCGATGCTCACCAGCTCGTGTGCCAGCGACTCCTGCTCGGGGTTCGTCAGCCGCTCGTTGTGGACATAGGCGAGGCGGCGAGCCTGCACTCGCGCCAGCTCGATCAGGTCCCGACGGCCGTAGCCGAGTGTCGCCGCCATCGACCCCCCGCTCATGGCGTCGAGGTATCGGCGGCCATCGGCATCCTGGAGCCAGACGCCCTCTCCTCGGACGGCCACCGGGTAGTGCCGCCCGGTCTCGAGCGGGAACACATGACTCGGTCCGCTGCCACCAGTCCCGTCGGTCACGGTCGAATCCCCCACGGTTCACGGTCTTAGGACCTACATTTGGTCCTTATGCGAGAGTAGTGTCAATTATCGGAGCGCCGCAAGGGCGCGGCGAGCGCGCCGGTCAGGCGATCACCAGCCCAAAGGCGCCGTTCGTCGTCCAAGCCGATGGCCACCTTCTGCAAGGTCGACCTGCGGAGGGGTCGAGAGTCAGATGCCGGAAGTCAGGCTCGCCGCGTGGCGAGGAAGATCGGGATCTCCCGCTCCGTCTTGGCTTGGTAGTCCGCATATGGCGGGAAGGCAGCGACCGCACGCTCCCACCACGTCGCCCGTTCGTCGCCACTCAGCTTGCGCACGACTACATCGAAGGGCGCAGGCCCGTCCTGAATCATCACGGCCGCCGGGTCGGCGACCAGGTTGTAGTACCAGACAGGGTGAGCCGGTGAGCCTCCCTTCGACCCGACCAAGGCGTACTCGCCATCGTGCTCGACCCGCATGAGAGGCGACTTGCGGATCTTCCCACTCCTGTTTCCTCGAGTGGTCATGATGATGATCGGCAACCCGGTGTCCAGAAAGGTGTTGGCCCGTTGTCCTCCAGAGCTCTGGTACTCGGCGACCTGGTTCCTCACCCATTCAGCGGGACTCGGCTCGTACTCTCCGTCGAGAGACATGCAGCGATGCTACTGCGAAGTTCCCGTGCCCGGAGGGGTGGACGCCCGCTCGTGCCGATGCCACTGGCTCTTGGCCCGCAGACGTCCTAGCCTGGTCCCGTCGGGAGGACTACCACCGGCTCCCGGGAAGGGGGATCAAATGCTGGACAAGATCTTGCTTGCCTATGACGAATCGTCGCACGCCCAGCGGGCTCTCGAGGTGGCCGCGATGCTCGTTGACGGCAGAGGTGAAATCCGCGTCCTCCACGTGCGAGAGATGGTGGCCGGTAAGGGCCGTCCCCTCCCGCGCCGCGAGGACCACGAGGAAGCGAACGAGCTCATAGACGGAGCGCTCGCAGCTCTCAAGGCCAAGGGAGCCAAGGCGAGCGGGGTCGTACGCGACGCTCCATCGGGTCGGGTAGCCAGCGAGATCGTCGACGAGGCGGATGCGTTCGGCGCAGACCTCATCGTCGTCGGTACGCGCGGCTTGACCGACCTGGCCGGGATCGTCATCGGCAGCACGTCGCACAAGGTGCTCCATCTCGCGAAGATGAATGTGCTCGTCGTCCCCTGAGGCCGAGGGCGGCGCCGTGAGCGGACCAATGAGGACGCGGCTCGCTCACGCTCTGGCCGAGCTCGCTTCGTATACCGGGCAGAGCGCTTCGTAGGCCGCCCGGTAAGTGGCATAGGTTCTGTCGTAAACCTCGAATCGACTTGCATCCGGCTCGAAAGTATCGGTGAGTCTCACCGTGGCGCGAGCCGCTTCTGCAACGTCGCTATAGAGCCCGACACCGACCGCGGCCAGGATGCAAGCGCCCAGGGTTGCCGCATCAGGCTGGTCCGTTGTCAACACGGGCCGTTTGGTGACGTCGGCTTCGATCTGCTTCCAGAGTCGACTGCGCGCCCCCCCTCCGCTCGCCCGGATCGAGGTCACGGCAACTCCGAGGTCCTCCAATACCTCAACGTTGCGGCGGATGACGAACGCAATCGCCTCGAGGATCGCCCTTGTCACATGGCCTCGGCCGTGCCCGAGCGAAAGACCGAGCAGGGTAGCGCGAACCTCCGGGTTCGACTCCGGCGCCATTGCCCCCTGCAAATGGGGCAACACCAGAACGCCTTGGCAGCCGGGCGGAACACGCTCCGCCTCTTGTGTCATCACGTCGTAGGCGTCAAGGCCCTGTAGCCGGGCAACTGTCTGTTCGGCGTCACAGAATTCGTCCCGGAACCAACGCAGAGCCACCCCGCCGCTCGTGAAGGTGTGGAACATGTATCGGTCGGGGATCCCGTGGTAGTGACAGGGCATCCGCAACTCTGGATCGAGCATCGGCGCGTCCAGAGTCGCACACAGGGCTACGGCCGTCCCCGTGTTCTCACTCAGGATGCCCGGAGTGACGTTGCCGACACCGATCGCACCGCACGCCTGATCGAGGGCTCCGGCACAGACAAGTGTGGTCGCGGCCAGACCCAGTTCCTCTGCCACGGCGGGCAACAGAGAGCCGACAACGCTACCCGGCTCCACCAGGGTCGGCAGCTGGCCATGCTCGAGCCCGATAGCTTCGAGCATTTCTGGCCACCACTTCTTTGACCGGAAATCCCAATAGCAGGTCGAGGTGACCAGCGATCCCTCACAAACGTATTCTCCGCTCAACCTGAAGAGGAAGTAGTCCTCGAGCAGGAGAATCTTCGCCACTCTGTCGAACATTGCGGGCTCATGGCGAAGCAGCCACAAGACCTTAGCCGCCGGCCACGTGGGAACCATTCCCGGCTGCCCCGTTACCTCATACACCGTCTTCTTGCCGAAACGGTCCTCTAACTCGGCCGCCTCGTCTGCTGCCCGGTTGTCGAGCCACACGATCGCGTCCCGAAGCGGGGCCCCGTCAGCAGAGACCGGAACGAAGGTCTCGCCTTGGGCTGACAACCCGATCGCGACTACCCGGCGCCGATCGACGGCAGGCGTCGACAAGACCTCCCTCACAACTTCCGAGAAGGCCGACCAGTACGCGAGCACAGGCACCTCAACGAAGGATGGCTCGGGTGTGTGAAGCTGGTTTTCCCTGAACGAGGTGGCCACCACGGACCCGTCCGGGCGGTGGATCGACGCCTTGATCGCTGTCGTTCCGAGGTCAACGCCCAGTAGCAACGGTTGTCCGTCTTTAGCCACCAGGAGCGCCCGCCCACACGACAAGAGCCGGCTCCTGCCCAACGTTCCTCAGGGTATGCGGGTCGCCCTCGGGGATGATGAGTGCGTCCCCGGCTTGCAACTCGAAGCTCGACCGCTCGTCAAGGACTACTATCTGACCCTGGCAGCAGTAGAAGACCTCCACCGAAGACGGATGACCGGGATCGAGCGCACCTTCCTCGCCGGGAAGAAGCATGGACGTCCCGAACCACATCCGCCCCTCGCGCAGATACTCCATGCAACGCTCGGCACCCTCAAAGAAGCACCGGGCATCCACTTCCTTCACCACTGTCGCGGGGACGTAACTCATCGACCTTCTCCGGTCACGTGATTAGAGGACTCGAAAAATTCAAGGTAGGCGACCCTCAGACGTTTGTAAAGGCGGATGTCGCCTGATCGATCCGGGTTTCGCGCAGCGTTGAGAGCTGTGGCGTCTCGACGCGTACCTCGCCGTCATCGCCGTCGACGGCGACGGGCCGCTGGGCCCTCGCTTCGTGAGGCGGTTGACGGAGGCCGTTCACAGCTACCGGTGAGGTTGGTGCCTCAACTCGCGTTCAACCGTGCTTCAACCCTCGGATCTGATCCTGGTGATTGTCAAGACAGCCGATCAGCATGAAGGAGCAAGGACATGAAGCGCTTTCTCGCAGCTCTCGCCACTGCCGCAGTCGTCATCAGTGGTGCGGGTGTCGCTATGGCATCCTCGGGCGTGCCCGAGGTCGACGAGGCGAACGCCACGATCGCAGTGAAGCCCGTGTCGAAGTTCGTCCCGACGACCTGCGCGGGTGAGGACGGCGTGGGGTACGTCACCTATCGCGGCGCCTGGAAGGGCGCCGAGACCGACGTGACGCCTGGGTCGACGGACTACAACCTCTCCGGCAGGCTCACGATCAAGGGAATCGTCTGGACGATCAACCTGCAGACCGATCGCGGGATTCTCAAGGGCAAAGCCGATCTTGTCGGACCGTCCCCGGCCGGTGGCTCGGTCAACGTCTATCTCGGATCGATCACGCTCGTGACCCAGGGTCTGCCCACTGCCGGTGCGTTGGCGTCGGCACGAGGCTGGATCTCCGCCACCACGTACACCGGGGGTGTGGCGGACGGGGGCAGCCTGCTCGCGAACGTCGAGTTCCAGATCGGTGGCGGTTTCACGGCCAACGGCGAGTTCGGCGCCTCGATGGGATTGCCCGACTTCTCGGTGGCTTCGAACAACCAGGCCTGCTGACCGGCGGAGGCCGCCAGCCCCGCGCCTCGTCGAGGCGCGGGGCTTCGGCGCGCGGGCCGGCGGATCGGTGCCGGTGCCCGGGTCGTCTCACGGAGCGCCCACCTTCGGGTCACCCGGCGGGACCACGAGCACCTTCGTCACGTTGGAACCCGAGATGTCGATCGACTTGACGCACGGAGGCGGCGCTGGGGTACTGCACGCCTGCAACGGCCCGCTCGTGACGGTCTGGCCCCCCACCTCCACGAAACTCACCGGCGACGCGAAGCAGGTCGTCTGCACCTGTGCAGGGTGGGTGGTG
>JBEKLQ010000050.1:0-27411 GCA_050010115.1 Acidimicrobiales bacterium
GGCGCTCAGCACCTCGGCTCCGGCCACGAGCCCTTGCCGGCGCAACTGCTCCGAAAAGCCGGCGAACGTCGTCAGATCACGATCGAGATGCCATTTGCGGACGAATGTGCCACCTCGCCGGCCGACGATCCGCTCGATGAGGCCGCGCCGTTCCAGCACCGTGAGCGCCTGCCGGAGCGTGAGGCGACTGACCCCGAGCGAGGCGGCGAGCGTCGGCTCAGGCGGGAACCGGTACCCGGGCCCGTACTTGCCGTTGGCGATACCACGCTCGATCGCCACCGCGATCTGCAGATAGAGGGGCCTGTCACCCCTCGCCAGCTCATTCAGCCCGCCGCCATTGAGCCCGCTGCCGGGCGTGGCAGCGCTCGTCGACTCGGTCATCCGACCCCCTCTTTTCGTGACGATGCAGCTCGGACGCGTGCCACACGGTGCCCCAGCAATTTAGTCAGCACCAGTCGAGTAGCGGGTCTCACTCACTAGCGTGGCCAGCAACGGCACGGGTGCACGAGCAGTCGTCATCGGGGGCGGCGTAGGCGGCTGCTCCATCGCCTACTGGTTGGCGCGACTCGGCTGGAGTGATGTCGTGCTCGTCGAGCGGGCCCAGCTCACGAGCGGCTCGACGTTCCACTCGGCCGGCCTGGTGGGACAGCTCCGCGGCACGCAGCCCCTTACGAAGATGATGATGAACTCAGTCGAGCTGTACCGGCAGCTCGGCGAGGAGGTGGACCTCGACACGGGCTGGCACGAGGTCGGCTCGCTCCGGTTGGCGTCGTCGACCGAGCGTATGGAGGAGCTCCGGCGGCAGGCGGCCTGGGCCGAGACGTTCGGGCTACCGCTCGACCTGATCTCTGCGGAGGCGGCCCGGGACCTGTTCCCCCCGCTGGATACCGACGGTGTGCTCGGGGCGGCGTTGCTCCCCACCGATGGCTATCTCGACCCGAGCCAGTTGACCCTCGCGCTCGCCAAGGGCGCCCGGCTCCGCGGCGTCGAGATCCGCACCGAGACCGCCGTCACCGGTATCGAGGTGGCCAACGGTCAAGTGATCGCAGTGGAGGTCGAGAACCGAGCCGGCAACGGGACCGGCCGCAGCGGTCAGCGCGAGACGATCCGCGCGGATGTCGTCGTCAACGCCGGCGGCATCTACGCCCATGAGATCGGTGCGTTGGCCGGGATATCGGTTCCGCTGGTCGCCATGGCGCACCAGTACGCCATCACCAAGCCAGCCGGCCTGCCGTCCGGGATGCCGACGCTTCGCGATCCCTCGCTGCTCGTCTACTTCCGCGGCGAGAGCGGTGGCCTGGTCACCGGCGGCTACGAACGGGACCCGGCGCCGTGGGGGCTCGGGGGCATCCCGGCCGACTTCAACAACAAGCTGCTCGAGGAGGACTGGGAGCGGTTCGCTCCCCTGTTCGAGAACGCCACCCGGCGGGTGCCGATGCTGGCAGACGCCGAGATCGTGAAACTCGTGAACGGGCCGGAGGCCTTCACGCCCGACGGTGAGTTCATCCTCGGCCCGTCGGCGGTGCGTGGGTTCTGGGTGGCGGCGGGTTTCTGCGCGCATGGGATCGCCGGGTCCGGTGGGATGGGGCGCCTCATGGCCGAGTGGATCGTGAACGGCCAACCCGGGCTTGACGCCTGGCACATGGACTGCCGGCGCTTCGGCGACCAGTACCGCAGTCGCGCCTTCACGCTCACCCGCACCACCGAGGTGTACGCCACCTACTACGACGTGAAGTACCCCGGCCAGGAGCGTTTGGCGGGCCGGCCGCTCCGGCTGTCTCCGACCTACGGGCGGCTCTCAGCGTTGGGCGCCGTGTTCGGCGAGAAGTCGGGCTGGGAGCGGGTGAACTGGTTCGAGCCCAACGCGGCGGCCGGCGACGAGAGCTTGCGCCCCGACGGCTGGGCGAGCCGGGAGTGGTCGCCGGCGATCGGGGCCGAGCATCGCGCCTGCCGGGAGCGGGCGGCGTTGTTCGACCAGACGTCGTTCGCCAAGCTCGAGGTCACCGGGTCCGGAGCGGCGGCCGCCCTCGAGCAGATCTGCGCCAACCGCGTCGACCGCGCGCCCGGACGAGTCGTGTACACCCAGCTGTTGAACGCGGAGGGTGGGATCGAGTGCGACCTGACGGTGACTCGCCTGGCGGCGGATCGCTTCCGCATCGTCACCGGCACCGCCTTCGGCCGCCACGACCTCGCCTGGATCGGGGACCATCTCCCGAGCGACGGCTCGACTCGGATCGAAGACGTGACGTCCCGGTACGCCTGCTTGTGCTTGTGGGGACCGCTCGCACGGGAGGTCCTCGCTCCCCTCACCGAGACCGACGTGTCGTCGGCGTCGTTCCCCTACCTCACAGCCAAGGAGCTGAACGTCGGGCCGGTCCCGTGCCTGGCCGTGCGCGTGACCTTCGTCGGTGAGCTCGGCTGGGAGCTCTACTGCCCGACCGAGTACGGGGTCACGCTCTGGGACACGCTGTGGGAGGCGGGCGAACCTCACGGCCTCGTCGCCGGCGGGTACCGGGCCATCGACTCTCTGCGGCTGGAGAAGGGCTACCGCGTCTGGGGGTCGGACGTGACGCCGGAGCAGACTCCGTTCGAGGCGGGGCTCGGTTTTGCGGTGTCGATGGACAAAGGCGACTTCATCGGTCGCAAGGCGCTCTCGGAGCTGGGTGAGCTGACGCGGCGCCTCGCGTGCCTCGTCCTGGACGACCCGAATCGCGTGGTCCTGGGCGAGGAACCAGTGCGGGTCGACGGCCGCCTCGCCGGCCGGGTGACGAGCGGCGGGTACGGCTACAGCGTCGGGCGCTCGATCGCCTACGCCTACCTCCCGGTCGAATCAGCCCAGCCCGGCCAACGCCTGGAAGTGAACCTGTTCGGTGACTGGACGCGTGCCGAGGTGGCGGCCGAGCCGCTCTACGACCCGAAGCATCAACGAATCCGGGCCTGAGCCGGGCCTGAGCCGGGCCTGAGCCGGACACGGCCGTCACGGCGGGACCGTGGCCGCAAGCTCGAGGCACCGGTCGATGTCGATCCGGTCGAGCACCCGGAAGTAACCGGCACCGTGCTCGCTCGCATACTCCTCGAAGTCCACCTCCAGCGTGGAGATGGCCATCTGGACGACGCCCCACATCGCTTCGCGGGCCTCGGATGCCAGCTTGAACAGTTCGAGCGTTGCCAACTCGGGCTCGTCCGCCTCGCCGAAGTAATGACGGAGCAGTGCCAGGTCACTCTCGGGCGCAAAACCATGGTTCACCGACAGGTTCCCCAGGTCGAAATACGGATCCCCCATGCCGGCGTACTCCCAGTCGACGATCCGGATCCCGGTCTCCGGCGCTTCGCGAGTGCCGGCGCTCCCGGTGTCGTCGCTCCCGGTGTCGTCGCTCCCGGTGGCGTCGCTCCCGGTGTCGTCGCTACCGCCCGATCCCTCGTGGAGCAAGTTCGAGTTCAGCAAGTCGTTGTGGCACAGCGCGGCGGGTCGCCAAGGGCGTGCCGCTGCAACCCGCTCGAGCGTCCTCTGCATCAGGTCGTAGTCGAACGGCGGATCTACGCCATGTTGCCGTCCGATCTCACGGTAGGCGGGGACGAGCCGGAACGTGTCGAAAGTCGAGTCGATCTTGCCGCTGCGGTGTACGCGCCACAAGGCCGTGGTGATCTCCCGGAGAATCGGTTCGGCTCCAATCTCGCCGGCGGTGATCGAGCGTGCCTCGATGAACCTCGTCACCATGACGCCGCCCTCGACGTCGGCCTCGAGGATCTCGGGCCCGATCCCGAGCGCTGCGGCCAGCCGCCCGGCCGCGACCTCGCTCCGGCGATCGATGCCGAGCAGCTCGGTGCGAGCGCCGACGAGACGCACGACGAAGGTCTCATCGTGCACATCCACGCGGAAGTTCGCGTTCGTGATCCCCGCCGACAGGCGTTCCACCCTGGCCGGCGCTCCAGGCCAGAGGCGCGCGACCACTTCTTCGATCGTTGACTGCACACCCCGACCGTAGCGGTGCGGCAGACTCGCCGCTAAGACATCGCTGAGACACGCTTCGACAGGGGAGGAACGTTCTATGTACACCGGCCTCACGGCTGACGAGATCCTGATCGCCGGCCACAACGGGGATCAGATCAACGCCTATCTCGCCCGCCCGCACGGAGAAGGCCCCTTCGCTGGCGTGGCGATCATCCACCACATGCCGGGGTGGGACGAGCCGATGACGGAGATCGCCAACCGGTTCGCCGCCCATGGATACCTCGCGATCGTGCCGAACCTGCACTTCCGGGACGCCCCGGGCGCGTCGCCGGACGACGCCGCCGCCGCAGCCAGGGCGGCAGGTGGCGTGCCGGATGAGCGGTTCCTCGGCGACCTTGCCGGTGCGGTCGCCTACCTGCGATCGCGGCCGGACTCGAGCCACAAGGTCGGTGCGATCGGGTACTGCTCTGGCGGCCGCCAGGCATTCCTCGCTGCCTGCTCGCTCGACATCGACGCAGCGGTCGACTGCTACGGGGCGTTCGTCGTCGGTGAGGTCCCCGACGGGATGCCGCGCAACATCACTCCCATCCTTCACCTGGCCGGGCAGATGGCCTGCCCGTTGCTCGGGCTCTTCGGCCTCGACGACCAGTACCCGACACCCAACCAGGTCGACGAGATCGAGGCCGAGCTGCAACGGCTCGGCAAGGACTACGAGTTCCACCGCTACGAGGGCGCTGGTCATGCCTTCTTCAACACCGGGCGCGACTCCTACCGGGCCGGGGCGGCATCCGACGGATGGCGGAGGATCTTCGAGTTCTTCGGCCGTCAACTGGCGAGCTGAGGGAGAGCCTGCGATGTGTTCCTATCTCACCCACGCCGCCTCGATCTCCGGCAGCGGCAAGGGCGCAGGAGGCTGGTTCCGACTGACGAGCGCGATGGTGTACTTCGATCATCCGTACCACTCCCCTGACGAGCACACCCTCAACATCGACTTCCTCAACGAAGCCGAAGGACCCACTGCTCGCGTCGCCGTCGAGCTCACGGCGGACTCCGCCCGTCAGCTCGTCGCCTGCATCGAGGCAGCCCTGGCGTCGGCTGGTGCCGCCGCGGGGACCGGCCGGGTGCAGCTCCCGTCCAGCTGATCACGACGCGACTACCGTGTTGCGACGGACCTCAGGGGGCGCCACGCGCACCCCGGGGAGGGGGAACCATTGGACGTCTGGGAGATGGCTCGTGTCGAGCGGCAGCAGCTGGCGGATCGGCTGTCCGCGCTGCCGGACGATGCCTGGGCGCAACCGACTCTGTGTGCCGGCTGGGCGGTCCGCGACATCGTGGGCCACATGATCGCCATAGGCACGATGTCGGCCGGCAGGTTCTTCTCGGGGATGGCGAAGAACGGCTTCAGCTTCGACAAATTCCAGAGTCAGGGCATCAAGTCCAACACCGAGGGGAAGGCGCCCGCCCAGATCCTCGCTGCGTTCACCGCCACGGTCGACTCGCATCACAAGCCACCCGGGCCGGCGACGACCGTCCTCGGTGAGGTGCTCGTGCACGGCGAGGACATCTTCCGCCCACAGGACCGGCGCTACCTGGTCCACCCGGCAGATCACGTGGTCACGGTGGCCGAGTTCTACAAGCGCAACGGTTTCCCGCTGAAGGTGAAGCAGCGGATCGCCGGAGTCACCCTGCGCATGACCGATGCAGACTGGTCGTACGGCTCGGGTCCCGAGGCATCGGGACCGGGCATCTCGATCCTGATGGCGATGGTCGGTCGCAAGATCGCCCTCGGCGAGCTGCAGGGCGAGGGCGTGTCCATCCTGAACGGCCGCTCCTAGCCTCCTAGCGGTCGATCAGCTGCCGCCCGATACCGGTCCCGCAGCAACCGCTTGTAGATCTTGCCGTTGTCCTGCCGCGGCAGGTCCGGGACGAAATCGACGGCCCGGGGGCATTTGAAGCGCGCGAGCTGGGACCGGCAGAACGAGATCAGTTCGGCGGCCAGCTCATGGCTGGCGGCCATACCGGGTTGCAGCTCGACGACCGCCAGGACGGATTCGCCCCATTCGGCATCGGGCACCCCGATCGTGGCGACGTCGGCGATCGCCGGGTGCTGGAGCAGGACGGCGTCGACCTCAGCCGGGTAGATGTTGACCCCGCCCGAGATGATCAAGTTGGCCGAGCGGTCGGTCAAATAGAAGAAACCCTCCTCGTCCATCCTCCCCACGTCCCCCAACGTGAAGTAGTCGCCCCGGTAGCTCGACTGGGTCTGGCCGGGGTCCTTGTAGTACTCGAAACGGCCGCCCGGAGCGGCACGCAACCAGATGAGGCCGAGCTCGTCCGGAGGCAGCGGGTTGCACGATTCGTCGCCGACGATCATCTGGCCGGGTGTGAACGGCTTGCCGATGGTCCCCGGGTGGGCGAGCCACGTCTCGGAGTCGACAAAGCTCCCGATCCCCTCGCTGGCGGCGTAGTACTCCCACACGATCGGGCCGAACCAGTCGATGATGCGCTGCTTCACCACCACGGGGCACGGGGCGGCACCGTGCAAGACGTTACGCAACCTCGACAGGTCGGCGGCTTCCCGCACCGGTGCGGGAAGCGACAGCAGCCTGTGGAACATGGTGGGGACGAGATGGGTGTGGGTGACCCCGTGCCGTCCGATCAGGCGCAGTGTCTCGGCGGCATCGAACCGCTCCATCAACACCACCGTCGCCCCGTAGCTGATCGGGACCGCCAACGAGAACGACAACGGCGCGGCGTGGTGGAGCGGCCCGGTGCACAGGTGCACGTCGCCGCCGCCCTCCCGGTAGCCGAAGAGGTTCAGGCCGAGCATGCTCGCCGCGCTGGCCGCAGAGCGGAAGACCCCCTTCGGCCTGCCGGTGGTCCCCGCGGTGTAGAACATCGTCGTCCCGGCCGACGGATCGTCCAAGTCCGACGGATCCTCAGCGTCTCGCACCTGTGCGTAGTCCTCACAAGCCGGTGTCGAGCCGCCCGAGCGGCCCGCGCCGCCGGCATCGCCGACGGACAACCACACCGAGCAACACGGGGCGCCTGCCAGCGCACCGGCGGCCGCCCCGGCGAGCGAGCCGTCCGAGATCAGGGCTTTGGCGTCGCAGTCATCCAGGATGTAGCGGACCTCATCGGCCGTGAGATAGCGGTTGATCGGTGTCATCCGCAGACCCGCCCGGACCGTGGCGAACACGGTCTCGACGAATTCGACCTGGTTGCCGCACAGCACGGCTACGGCATCGCCGGCCTCGAGCCCCCGGTGCCGCAGCGCCCTGGCGAGCTGGTTGGCTCGGCCGTTCAGCTCGCCGAAGGACACCGAGCCCGAGCTCGAGATCACGGCTGGCGTCGACGGGATCAAGCGAGCCCACCATGCCAGCGTCATGCCGGTCGCGACGGCGCTTTCCCGGGTCTGGGCTTCGGCCATGCCCAGACGCTACGCGACAGAGCGCCGCTCAGGTCACTAGACATGGAGCATGAGACTCGACCGCATCGCCAATGTGACCGACGCTCGCCGCATCGCCAAGCGCACTCTGCCCGCCGTCGTGTTCGACTACATCGACGGAGCGGCCGACGACGAGACGACGATGCGGGAGAACGAGGCCTCGTTCAACGACGTCGTGTTCCGACCCCGCATGGGCACCGCCGTGCGCAACCCGGACCTGCGGACGACCGTGCTGGGAATGCCGCTCTCGATGCCGCTATTGCTGGCGCCGACTGGTCTCGTGCGGATCATGCATCCCGATGGCGCTGCCGGAGCCGCCAGGGCGGCTGCCAGCCGCGGCACGATGTCCGTGCTGAGCACCGTGGCAGGCTCGCCGATCGAGGAGGTCGCGGCCGCTGCACCTGGGAACGTGTGGTTCCAGCTGTACGCGTCGGGAGGTCGCCCCGACGCCGACAAGCTCCTGGCTCGCGCCGAGGCCGCCGGGGTCGAGGTCCTGGTGGTGACGATGGACACGCCGGCGCTCGGCAACCGCGAGCGCGACCGGCACCACGGCGTGTCGACGCCCTTGCGGGTCGACGCCCGCAACGCCGTGCACCTCGGCCCCCAAGTGCTGTTGCGCCCCGCGTGGACGTACCGCATGGCCCGCGACGGCGTGAGCACCCTCCGGCGGACCCGTGCCGGGACGCACGGCGGCACCAGCTCCGAGGTACCGAGCCAACCTCCGGAGGCCGCCACCGGGAAGGGGGCAAGCCAGCCCATGGGCTTCGGCATGCTGAAGATGGTGGCTTCGCCGTTCTCCTGGGCCGACATCGAGTACCTGCGCGGCCGCTGGCCGGGCAAGTTCGTGGTGAAAGGCCTGCTGACCGGCACCGACGCCAAGATCGCGGCGGATCTCGGCTCGGACGGCGTCCTCATCTCGAACCACGGCGGGAGGCAGCTCGACGGGGCGCCGGCGACGTTTCGCGTCCTGCCCGAAGTGATCGACGCCGTCGGGGACTCGGCCGAGGTCTTCTTGGACAGCGGCGTGCGACGCGGCGCCCATGTCGTGAAAGCCGTAGCGCTCGGAGCGAGGGCCGTGTTCATCGGCCGGCCGTACCTCTACGGGCTCGCAGCCGGCGGGCAGCCGGGAGTCGAGCACACCTTGGATCTGTTCCGCAGCGAGATCGTGCGCACAATGATCCTGCTCGGCTGCCCGGCCGTGTCCGACTTGAGCCCCGACTGGGTAGCGCGCAAAATCGGATGACGGCTGGGACAAGGGCGAGCCGGTGCGTCTGCCACGTGGCCTGGAGGACCTTCCAGGTATCATTTGCCAATGCCCGGCGCCGTCGAGTCCGATGGTCGTGACGCGCCCGCATACCGCCCAGACGACCCCAGTCCGCCCGCTGGTGGCTCGCCCGCCGGTGGGGCGCTGCACCGACGATGGGAGCGCTTCAGCGCTACCCGAGCACGGGTACGGCTGACCGTCGCGGCGACGGTCGCCACGTGGGCAGCGGCGGCGGTCCTGTGGACGCTGACATGCCTGCACCTGGATCGCACGGACCAGGGCCTCGGATGGGACATGACGACGGTGTGGCGAGCCGAACGCGTCTTCGCCCATGGTGGCCAGCCCTATTCACGGGCCGCGACGGACCACCGCTTGTTCCTGTACCCGCCGAGCTCCCTGCTGTTGCTCCGACCGGTGGCCCTCGTGTCGATACGGGTGGCACAGGTGGGTGGGCTCGTGCTCACGGCGGTGCTCATCTGCATCGCTGTGATGCTGTCCGCCCACCTGCTCGGTCGGCGTTGGTGGGGACTCACGGCGGCCCTTGCGGTGCTCGCGCTGCACTGGGCCGAGCCCGCGACGGCCGAGCTGGGGCTCGAGAACGTCACCGTGCTGTGCTTCGTCGCTCTAGCGCTGTTCTACCTGCTGGGAGCTCGAGAGCACTGGATCACCGCTGGGCTCGTGATCGGGCTCAGCCTCTGCATCAAGCCACTCTTCCTGCCGGTCCTGCTCGTCTTCGTGCTGGCGCGAAGGTGGGCGGGCCTAGCGACGGCCATCGCGGTCCCAGCTGTCCTGAACCTCGCAGCGTTCGCCGTCGTGAAAGATCCAACCCGGGTGTTCACGAAGCTGCCCAGCCTCCTCAGCCGATCAGGCTCCGGCGCCCTGTTGAACTCCGCCTGGGTGGACGTGTTCCAGACGTTCGCCCTCCCCCACTGGGCGACGATCCTCGTGCGCTTCGTGACCGTGGCGGTTGCGCTCGTCGGTGCCTGGCTGGCGTGGCGCCTGATCCCCGACGGCCGGCTCCGGCTCGTCACGACGACGAGCGTGCTCCTCATCGGGGTGTACCTCGGCGGCACGCTGTCCGAGAACCATTACATGTTGACGCTCGTCCCGTTGGCGATGACAGTGGTACTGCCGGCCTCGCCGATGCGACGAGTCATCGCCTGGATCGGGATTCTGATGCTCATGGGCGTCACACCGCCCGCATCGATGCTGGCGATCCAAACCGGCGCCAACCTGTCGGCGTTCCGGGCATTCGGGATGAGCCTCGTGCTGCTGACCATCGTGGTCGTGCTGGGCCGACGCTGGTATCGCGAGCGTGGACGGGGACTGGGGACGGTCTCGGGCGGAGCTGAGGGCGCAACGCCAGGGCCGACCGAGGGCACGCGCCGCCGAGCGCCGGAGGCGGCGCTGACCCGATGACAGCGATCGCGACCGGCAGCGAAGTGCTGGACATCACCGGGACCGATCTCGAAGTCGACACCGGCGCAGAGGAGCTACCGAGAGGTCGGAACAAACGGGTGACGGCACTCTGCCTGCTCACCTACGCCGTCCTGGCAGTGCTGGTCTTCCTACCGGTCAGCCCGCTCGCCACGAACGCGATTCCAGCCGCCGCTCCGGGCAACCCGGCCGGCTCTGACCCGTACCAGATGACGTGGTTTCTGGCGTGGTTCCCGTACGCCGTCAGCCACGGGCTCAACATCTTCCACACGAATCTGATCGAGTACCCCAACGGCGTGAACCTTGCCGACAACACGACCGTCCCGCTCCTCGGGCTGATCGGCTGGCCGGTCACCGCGACGCTCGGCCCGATCGCAACATTCAACTTGCTCATCAGGTTGGGCTTCGCCCTCTCGGGCGCCAGCATGTTCTTCGTCCTGCGCCGGTGGTGCCGCGGGTGGATAGCGCCGTTCGCCGGCGGTTTGCTCTACGCCTTCGGGCCGTACATGTCTGGCCAGGAGCTCCATCTCGACCTCATCTTCGTGCCGATCCCACCGCTGCTCGTCTGGTGCGCCGACGAACTGCTCCGCCGCCAGAAGATGCAACCGTGGCGGCTCGGACTGTTGATCGGCGCCGCCGCCTCCGCCCAGTTCCTCATCTCACCGGACGTCTTGAGCGGTTGCGCCGTCTTGACCGCATGTGCTGGTCTCGTTCTCGGTATCCGCTACCGGCATCTGATCGCCCAGCGCCTGCCGTACATCTTGAGAGGCACGGCCTTCGCTGGCGCCACCTTGGCGCTGATCCTCGGATGGCCTCTCTGGGAGATGGTCGCCGGGGCGGGCCACCTCACCGGATCGGTGATACCGCCCCCGTCGTTGCAGATCATCCGGGCAGACCTCCTCGGGCCGATCGTGCCGACGTCGAATCAGTTGCTGGCGCCGCACTCCATCGCGAAGTTCGGGGACGAGTTGGTCGACGGCAACCTGTCGGAGAACGGCACGTACCTCGGGCTGCCGCTCCTGATCCTCCTCGTCGTCATCGGCAAACGGCTCTGGCGCGACATCACGGTCAGGACCCTCTCATGGCTTGTGGTCGGCGCGTTCGTCCTGTCGCTGGGCAACAAGCTCACGATCGGGACGCTCAAGACTGTCATCCCCTTGCCGGAGGCCGTGTTCGCCCACCTGCCGTTGCTCGACAACACCATCCCGGCCCGTTACGCCCTGTACGTGGTGCTGTTCGTGTCCATGATCCTCGCCATCGGGATCGACCGGCTCTGGCTCTCGGCGGGCGCTCCGGTGCCGGTGCCGGTGCCGGCACCGGACAACGTCGCCAGCACAGGCGGCGTGGGCGGCTTGGCCAGCACAGGCGGCGTGGGCGGCTTGGGCGGCTTGGGCGGCTTGGGCGTCGGGGGCGGCGTGGGCGGCTTGGGCGGCGTGGGCGGCACCGGCGGCTTGGGCGGGACGGAGGGCACGGACACCGTCGTGGCACCAGAGGGTGGCGAAAATGCCCGCCTGGCGCGCTCGCTTCGTCGATGGCTCACTGAGGACACACCCCGCGCGCACCGGGCCGGCGTCAGCATCGCCACCGGGATCATCGTCCTGTCGCTGATCCCGAGCGTCCCGTTCCTCAACCGGCCCATACCGTGGCCGACGGGCTTCGTGGCGACAGTCGATCGTGTGGTGCCAGCGGGTTCGGTCGTGCTGACCTACCCGTACGCCACCCCACTCCACCCTTCCGCCATGGTCTGGGAGGCGGAGTCCGGCATGCGATTTCACATCATGGGCGGCTACGCGAACATCCAGGTTGGACGTCGCGGGCGGCGTTGGCCTGCCTTGTTGAGGCCGGCGTACGTCGAAGAGCTCCTCGGGTACTCGAGCTTCGGCGACAAACTCCCACTGCCGGCGCCGGTCGTTCCCGCCGACTACCTCCTCTTGCGCCGCTTCCTCACCCGGTACTCGGTGGGGGCGGTGGTGTTCTGGGCCGGAGGTGATGACCGCTATGAGGTCTACTCCTACCTCCGGGCCGCGCTCGGGCCACCGAATGTCCGTAAGCACCATATGGCGATCTGGCTGCCGGTAAACGGCCGCTGGCCAGGGCCTGAGTAAGCCATGACCGTCACCGAGGCGCCAGCTGTCGAGGGCACCGACAACCCGGTGTCGCCAGCGGAATCCGGCGAGCCGGCGCGCCCGGAGCGTGTGAGCCGCGCCGCAGCGGCGGTGCCGACACTCGCGCTCATCGCGATCCCGATCGTGATCTTTGCTGGTGGAGCGTTGCTCGCGGGGCACCCGCTGCTGAGCGGCGACAACCTCATCCAGAGCTATCCGCTCCGGGTCCTCGTCGGAACCGATCTGCTGCACGGGCGTCTGCCGGCGTGGGATCCGTGGATCTGGGGCGGCACACCGTTGATGGCCGGCCTGAACGCCGGGGCCTTCTACCCGACGACGCTGCTGTTCGCCGTCATGAGCCCCGCAGCGGCGTGGATCATCGGCCAGATCGTCATGTCGAGTTTGATTGCGGTGGGAACGTACCTGTTCTTCCGGCTGAGCGGCATCGGCCGACCGGCGTGCTTCCTCGGTGCGGCCTCGTTCGCTTTTGCCGGCGCCGTCGCCAGCCAGGGGGCGGTGCACCTCGACATGGGCGAGGGCCTGACGGCGCTGCCGTGGCTGTTGATCGCCATCCGCAAGATCATCGACGACCGACGATGGCGCTGGAGCATCCTCCTTGCTGCGGCCACGGCCCTGCTCTTGCTGGCAGGGTCCCCCGAAGCGATGCTCGACGTGGGAGCGATGTGCGCTGCGTACACGCTGCTCAGGCTTTCGCTGCAGCCGCCGGCATGGGAGCGCCTTCTCACCCGAGGCGGCGCCGGAACCGCGCTCGGCCTGGGCTTGTCCGCATTCGTGTGGGTCCCTGCCCTGCATTTCATCTCCATCTCTCAGCGCGCCGACCTCGGCTCGTCGTTCAGCGCCACGTACTCCTACCCCCCCCGCGCGCTGATTCTCGGAGTGCTGCCCTACGTCGAGGGAGGGTTGGGTGTCTTCGGGCAACCCCAGTACTTCGGCCTGTCCAACCTTCCCGAGGTCGCCTTCTACGTAGGAGTGCTGCCGATAGTCGCCGCATTGGCGCTGTGCGCTCCGCGATGGAAGCAATGGCTCCCGCGTGGTGAGCGGCGAACCTGGTACGGGATCGTGGTCGTCGGCCTCGTGCTGGCGGTCGCGGCGGGGACACCGCTCGTTCACGTGATCAGCCACATCCCCTTCTACGGGCGCCAGCGCGACCAAGGCCGCAACATCGTCCAAGTCGACTTCGCCGCCTGCGCCCTCCTGGCGTGGTGGATCGATGGCGGGACACGCCCCGCCGGGGCCCGCACCCGATCGGAGATCGCCGCCGTGTACGCCATCGTCGGCGTCGTCGCCGTGATCGGCCTCTGGCTCACAGTCTCGCCGTCCTCGCTGTGGCACACCCTCGGCGCTTTCGCCCCGACGGAGGCTCAGCTCGGCGGCATCGGGGCCGGCATGGCTCTCACCGGCGGCCTCGCGGTGCTGGCTGGAGGGATCGTGCTCGCCCGCCACCGGATGTCGCGCTCGCGGTGGCTGGCCCTCGTGACCCTCTTCGTGGCCGTGGACCTCGCGGTCTTCACGGACACCACGAGCCTGACGGCATCGCAGGTCACCCCGAGCGCGAGCCGTCCCGGCCCGCTCGTGCAGATGATCAAGGCGAACCTGGAGCCGGGCGCCCGGTACGCGGTGTTCGACCCGGATCTCTTCTACCCGTCGGCGATCCTCAAGGCGGGCGAGCCCGACCTCGGCATCCTGACGAGCTTGGCCAGCGTCCAGGGCTACGGCGCCATCCTCGACGCCAAGTACTCCCATGACACCGGCACTCACGGCCGCGCCTTCCTCGGGCAGCGCGATCTGAGCGCCGGTGTGTTTCGTCAGCTCGATCTCGAGGTCCTGCTGGCGCCGGCGGAGGAGTTCCTGCTCCCGATCAGCACGATGCCCTCCCCTGGGGCCCGGGCGTCCCTGACTCCGGTGAGCGAGGCGGCAGGCGCCGATCCGATCCTTCCGGCGGGCAGCCAGCCCATCGCTCAGGATCTCCTCCCGCCGGTAGTGCCCGCCCCACCGAGGGCGCCCCTTTCAGCCGGCAAGTTCGAGGGGTGGTTCTTCGGAACCGACCTCTCGCCGGCAGCGGCTTCGCTCGTGCTCTCGACACCGTCGGCGGGCCAGGTCATCCGCGTCGGGCTCGTCATGGGGGCCCCAGCGCTCGCCACGCAGCGACCCGCACCCGGCGGGCCGGTCCCCCGGCCGGCGGAGTCCATCGACTGGCAGCCGGCCCAGAGGCTTGGTACCGGAGGTACCACCGTCCCGCTCAGCTACCCCGATACGCCGAGCCTCGGCCTGGCGATCCAGCTCGTGTCCGGCCCGAAGCTCGGCCGAGCCCAACTGGCGATCAAGGCCGAGGGGCACGCGTTCGCCGTCGACGGGCCGCTCTCGGCTGCGCTGACGCCCGTGTCGTGGTTCGGCGTGGGCCGCGCCGACCACTTCACCGTGTTCCGCGCGGGCTACACGCCCGCGCCGGCTTGGGTCGAGCGCGTCGGATCACACTCGGTGAACTCGATATCGGAGGTCGAAGCAAGCACCCAAATCGTGGCGAACGGCTACGACAGCACGACGATCGAGATCCGGACGCCGGCGCCGGCCGAGCTCACGCGCAGCGCGGCGTGGGACTCCGGGTGGCGGGCCGAGCTCGTGACCGGCGCGGCAGCGAGCACCGACCTGAACGGGAAACCGAATGGCGGCCCGCTACCTCATGCAACGCCCGTCGCGGTCCAACAGGTCGGCCTCGTCCAGGGCGTCGAGGTCCCGGCGGGCCTCAGCGTGGTGCGGTTCTGGTACGAGCCGCAGGGTTTCTCGACCGGAGTTGACCTCGGGGTCGTGGCGCTCGCTCTGGGCTTGGCCGGCTGTGTGGTCGCCATTGTGTGGGAGCGACGGCGCCGGCGCCGGCTCCCGGACGTCGCTGCAGCCGACAGTGCAGCAGCCGGCGCTGCCGCCGAGTAGCGCTGCCGCCGAGTAGCGCGCCCGCCGAGGAGCGCTGCCGCCGAGTAGCGCGCCCGCCGAGGAGCGCTGCCGCCGAGTAGCGCGCCCGCCGAGGACGGTCACGACACGAGCTGGAAGCCCAGCTCGTCGCCCACTTCGACGACGCCGGGCTGGCGGAACGCTCCGTACACCCCAAGGCAGAAGTCGTGCTCGTCGCGCAGCAAGCGGGCGACGGCAGTGTCACGCGGGAGCCCCGGCTGGGCGCGGGTCGGCAGGTTGCATCGGATCGTCTTCATGAACACCACGAACGCGGCGCTCCTACCGATCGTCACGGTCGAGCCGATCCAGTCATCTTCCAAATACCCCTCCCCTTCCACCTCCACGACCGCCGTGGGTCGGAACCGGCGGGCATCCCAATCACCCTCGCGGCGCAGCGCTGAGGCCGCCCGCAGGCTCGCCGTCGTGAGCAGGTGGAGGTCGGCGAAGTCAGCGAAATGGGTCGTCGGTCCGGCGAAGGTGACGGTCGCGGAGCCGTCGTCGGTGGAATCCGCCAGCGACTCGTAGGAGGGTGCCTGGTCGCTTCCCGCTACCCGCAGCTCGACATGGCGGCCGAGCCACTCGGAGAGCACGCCGTTGGCTGCCGGGTCGCTGGCGCCGATCTCGACGCCGTGAGGCAGCGAGATGACGACCGAGCCATCCGCCTCGGTCCGAGCGAAGGCTTCGAGGACCTGGCCGTGGCGCTTGGCCGACAGGTACACACCGGTCTCGGCATCGGCCAGTGCCAACTGCCGGTCGCCGACGGCAGAACCGCTCGTGAACTCGAGCCGATCGACCCGCTCGCCCTGCATGGACTTGACCGGGTACCGGTACAGCTGAGCGACGTGGGCCATGACGCCCTCCTCCTCCGCGTTGGGCGCGCGCCTCGCCGGCATCGCGAGGTGCTCGCCCGCCGGACCCTATCGGTTGGTCGATTGGCTGATGGTCGGATGGCCCGGCGGCAACCGGGTGAAGGAGGCGCCCGGGTCCGGCATGTCCCCGACCCGGGCGCGCCTGGCGATCAGATCCCCCACGAGGCCGGTCCAACCGGTCTGGTGCGACGCGCCGAGGCCCTGACCGGTGTCGCCGTGGAAGTACTCGTGGAACGGGATGAGATCGTGCCAGGACGGGTCGCGCTGGAATTTCTCGTAGCCCCCGAAGACCGGGCGACGGCCGTCCGGGCCGTCCAGGAAGATCGCGACGAGTCGACTGGTGAGCTCGTCGGCGGCCGCATCGAGCGTCATCTCGACCCCCGAGCCCGTGGGGCACTCCACGGTGAAGTCGTCACCAAGGAAATGGTGGAACCGCCGCAGCGCCTCGATGATGAGGTAGTTGACCGGGAACCAGATCGGGCCTCGCCAGTTCGAGTTCCCGCCGAACAGGTTCGTGGTCGACTCGCCCGGCTCGTAGTCCACGCTGTCGGTCATCCCGGCGAGCTGGATGCTGAACGGGTGATCCTGGTGGACCCTGGACAGCGCCCGGAGCCCGTGGTCGGACAGGAACTCGCTCTCGTCGAGCATGAAAGACAGGAGGCGGCGCAGTTTGCCGGGGTCGACGATCGACAGCAGATGACTGACTTGAGCGCCGAGGGCGTGCGGACGGACGACCGTGTCGGCGAGCTCGGCCTTGTGCGTGACGAACCAGTCGAAGTGCTCCCTGAAGAAACCCAAGGCCTGGATCGTCTCGGTGTCCAACGTCGCCGTCGCGCACAGTGGCAACAGGCCGACAATTGATCGTGCCCGGATCGGGATGCCCTCGCCGCCGGCAAGCCGGAGCAGGTCGTAGAAGAAACCATCGCCCTCATCCCACAGCCCCTGGGTGTACACGGCGCTGCCGATGTAAGCGAAGTGCTCGAAGAACTTGACCGCCATGTCCTCGTACACCGAGTCGCGGCGTGCCAGCACCAAGGCGATCTCCAGCATGTTCAGGCAGTACATGGCCATCCACGACGTGCCGTCCGCCTGCTCCAGCACCCCCTCCACGGGCAACTGAGCGGAGCGGTCGATCGGGCCGATGTTGTCGAGACCGAGGAAACCGCCCTCGAACACATTGTTGCCGGCCTCGTCCTTGCGGTTCACCCACCAGGTGAAGTTGATGACCAGCTTGGCGAAGATTCGGCGGAGGAACGCGTAGTCCTTGGACCCGTCGATCTCGAACACCCGGAGCGCAGCCCAGGCCTGCACCGGCGGGTTCACGGCCCCGAAGTCCCATTCGTAGGCGGGCAGTTGGCCGTTCGGGTGCATGTACCACTCGCGGCACATGGTCAGCAGTTGGGCCTTGGCGAAGCTCGGGGCCACGTGGGCCAGGACGACACAGTGGAAAGCCAGGTCCCACGATGCGTACCAGGGGTACTCCCAAGTGTCCGGCATCGAGATCACGTCGTGGTTGTTGAGGTGCCGCCATCCCGAGTTGCGTCCGGACTTGCGGCCTTCGGGAGGTGGAGGCTCACCGGGATCGCCGTCCAGCCAGCGCTCGACGTCGTAGTGGAAGAACTGTTTCGACCAGAGCATCCCGGCAAATGCCTGGCGCATCACGGACGCCTCCTCGGGCGACGTCCCCGCCGGCGTCAGGCTGGCGTAGAACTCGTCTGCTTCCGCCTCGCGGTCGCGCAGTGCCTCGGCCCACGCCGAGGTGATCCCACCCCCTTCGGAGGTGACACCGCCGAGCCGGAGCGAGATCGTCGCCTCGGCCGCCGGTGGGATCTCCAACTGGTACCAGAGGGCAGCCTTCGTGCCACGGTGTGCCGGATTGACAGTGCTGGCGCCGGTCACGACACAGTCGTTGATCCCGTCCTTCGGGTACGAAGTGGATCCTTCGGCGCTCCACAGCCGCTTGGCGTTGGACTCGTTCTCGCAGAACAACAATTCGGGCGACCCGTCGCCGGCAAGGGTCACCGTGCCGATCTTGGCGTGGCTGGCAACGAGCCGGCCTCCTTCGGCCGCGATCTCCGGCCGCTCCGGGTGCTCCCCCCAGGTCCAAGTGTTGCGGAACCACAAGGTTGGCAGCACGTGCAGCGTCTCGACGTCCGGCCCGGCATTGCGGACGCGCAGGCGGACGCAGATGTCGGTCGGCGTGGCCTTCGCGTACTCCGCCGTGATGTCGAAGTAGCGGTCTTCGGCGAAGACGCCGGTGTCGAGCAACTCGTACTCAGCGTCGGACTTGCTGCGGCGCTGGTTCTCCCCCAACAGGTCCGCGTACGGAAACGCCGCCTGCGGATAGAAGTAGCGCCACTTCATCCACGAATGCGTCGGCGTCGAGTCCAGGTACCACCAGTACTCCTTGGCGTCTTCGCCGTGGTTGCCCTGCGGGCCGGTCAGCCCGAAGATCCGCTCCTTCAAGATCGGGTCGCGCCCATTCCAGAACGCGAAGGCGAAGCAGAGCGTCTGCTCGTCGTCACAGATGCCGCCGAGCCCGTCCTCGCTCCAGCGGAACGTCCGCGAGCGTGCGTGCTCGAACGGGAAGTAGCCCCAGGCGTCGCCGTCGGTGCTGTAGTCCTCGCGCACGGTGCCCCACGCCCGCTCGGCCAGGTAGGGCCCGACGCGCCGCCAAGCAGATCCCGGTTCGGCGAGCCGTGCCCGCTCTGCGTTGTCCATCGGGCCAGTCTGTCAAGCCCGCGGCCCCGTCGGCCGGCGGCACATCACTGTCGCAGGTCGCACCCGCTGAATCCCAGGCGCGCAGGGCGCCCGATGCGGTCGGCTCTCAGATGAGCGCGCTCCCGGGAGGCCCCTGAGCCAGCGCCGCCAGCCACTCATCCGGCCCGATGCCGGTCTTCTTCCACTGCTTGTACCAGGCCTTGTAGGTCGAAGCTGGCGGCCCCGTCTGCCCGGTCGAGTTCGGCGTCATCCCATAACGCCGGGCCCACGCCTGGCGGAATTCGTCCTCGTGCTCGCGCATTCCCGGTGAGATCCAGCCGACGAGCACCGCGAGTACAACCAGCGACAGCATCACTCTCCTACCCCCGATCTCGAACGCTCTCTGACGCAGCGGAATCTGATCCGGATTCGGCCGGCACCGATCAACTCCTGGTCAAGCTGCTCTTGCACGGTCAGGACCCTTTCGCCGGTCTCCGGGAGCAAATCTACAGCCAGGCCGCGCGGCTGGCTCGAGCCCGCCAGCCACGCGGCGGCACGTCGCACCTCGCGTCGACAGCCGCCGGGTTGTACGATTCGACCGCCGGCCCCACACAGATCCGGTCCGGCTGGGTTGGGGCGGCCAACACGTTCGCGATCGGCGACCTGGGACGGAACCGCCGCCGGCGGCCTCGGGCTTGGTCGAGGTGGCGACCCGGACCCGAATTGAGGCCTGATCCACGATGGACAACTTGTCGCGTCGCGATGTCCTGCGTTTTGCTGCCGCCGCCGTTCCGATGTCGGTCCTGTCAGTTGCGTGCAGCAAGGTCGCCACGAGCCCCTCGGGCACGCCTACCACTCGACCCGGTACGCCCAAGCCCCCGACGGTGGACTACGAGTACAGCACCCTCGTCCAGACCATGGCCCGGCGCAAGGCAAAGGGCTACCAGCCCATCGTCACCGGCCCGGGTGAGCCGTTCATCGAGCGCGCCCTGCCGGGGGCGGCCGCGGGAGCCGATCGCGCCAGCCACCGCCGGTCACTGCTGTACTTCGGGCAAGTCAGCGACACCCACATGGTTGACGCCCAGACGCCGGCGAGAGCGGACTTCGCGTTCCCCGTCCTCAAGGACAACGGCGCCTTCCGGCCTCAGGAGGCGATGACCGTCCAGGTGCTGTCCCGCATGGTCGCAGCGATGAACGAGATGCGCGAGAGCCCCGTCACCAAGGCCCCGATGGCCGTCGCCGTCGTCACCGGTGACTACGCCGACTCGCAGGCGAGAAACGAGATGACCTGGCACGTCGACATCCTCGACGGCCGCTCGGTCGTGCCGGACTCGGGCAAGCCGAAGACGTACGAAGGGGTACAGGCCTGGCAGGAAGCCACGTACGCGTACCACCCTGACAACCCCACGAACGACTTCTGGGGCAAGTATGGCTACCCGCGGTTTCCCGGCCTGTTGCAAGCGGCCGTCTCGACGACGGTCGAATCGGACGGGCTCGAGGTCCCCTGGCTCACAGTCCTCGGCAACCACGACTCGACGTTCATGGGCACGCTCCTGGCGGGCGCCACGGATCCGACACTGCAGAAATTCGCGGCCGGCGACATCAAGATCGCCTTGATCGACCCCCTCGAGATCGAGGCGATCGGGACGCTGTACTCGCCGGACAACCCGGCGGACATGCGGAAGTTCGCGGCCCTCTACAAGGAGTTCCCGAGCCAGCCACACGTGCACACGGTCGCGTCCGACGCCGACCGGGTGAAGCTGACGACGCAGGAGACCATCGGTCTCCACTTCGACACGTCCGGCGGTGCGGGCCCGGTCGGCCACGGGTTCACGCAGGCGTCGCGGACCACCGGAAAGGCCTGGTGGTCGAACAAGGTCGGGCCGGCAGTGACGTTCCTCGGGCTCGACACCACCAACCACGTGTACGGCACGGATGGCTGCATCGTCGACGAGCAGTTCGGCTGGATCGAGGAACAGCTCATCGCCGGCTCCAGCTCCTATCACGACACGAGCGGCCAGCTCGTCCACGGCAGCGGCACCGACACGCTCTTCGTGCTGCTGAGCCACCACCCGTCATGGATGATGGACAACCTCGCGACGGACCCGCAGTTCCCGGTCAAGCCGCACGACGGTGCCGACCTCACGGCGTTGGTACTGCGTTTCCCGAACGTGATCTTGTGGGTCAACGGGCACACGCACGCCAACACGATCGTGCCGCATCCGGGTGGCGCAGGGCAGGGGCCAGGGTTCTGGGAAGTCAACTCGCCCTCCACGATCGACTGGGGGCAGCAAGGCCGCCTCATCGACCTCGTCGACAACCGAGACGGGACGCTGTCGATCTTCACCATCACGATCGACCACCACGCGCCCGCCGACCCCGGCACCGGTTCCTACACAGTCGAGAGCCTGGCGTCGATCAGCCGCCAACTCTCGGCCAACGTCTGGTGGAACAACCCTGACAGGCTTCTCGGCAAGCCAGAGGATCGCAACACAGAGCTGATCATGAAGGCTCCGTTCGACATCGCCAAGGTGACGAATCGAGACCTGGCCTTCCACCAGTTCCGTTCTGCGGTGCGGTCGGCCAGCCGCGTCCGCGAGAAGGTGACCGCCTAGCTCGAGCGCGCAACACGGCCAGAGCAAGAGTTGCTGGCTGATCGATCTCGTGTCGCCTCTTCCGGCACCGACGAGTCGTCAGACATGGTGATGAGATAGGCGCGGCCGGCCCGGCGCGGCGAGCGTGGGCCGACGATGATCGGCGCTCTTGGCCTGGAGATCTCAGACCGCCTGCGCCGAGATAGGCGCAGGCGGTCTGAGTCGCGGACTCGGATGAGACCGGCTTTCGATGTTGGGGATTGGCCCCGGGTCGGGACGGTTGCGAACGCCGCGAATCAACAGCGTGTCCGCAACGAGCCCCAAACCCTCAGATCACCTTGACGTTACGGGCCTCGTCGCCTTTGCGCCCCGGGGCGACCTCGAACTCGACCTGCTGGCCGGCCTCGAGCGAACGGTAGCCGGAGCCCTGAACGTTGCTGTAGTGGACGAAGACATCTTCGCCGTCAGGGCGCGACACGAAGCCGTAGCCCTTCTCTGAGTTGAAAAATTTAACGGTGCCGACTGGCATTAATACTCCTTGATTGCGCCTCTGAGAGGCGTACTTGTCATTGTATGGGTCCCGGGCGGCCACTCGGCCGCTCGGAACACGGTGGGAAGGGAACTGCGAACTGTTGTTACCGAGCGAAGGCCGCTGGCGGTCAGCGGGCGTGGTCCGGGCTGGGTGGGTCGGTCGAGGAGCGGTCCCTCGCGCGAGCCCGTTCGCCCGGGCAGGTGCGGCGGGACGGTCCCAGCGCCGGTCTGCCCCTTCGGAACGGCTCGGGCGCTGCGGACGATCTGACCAGTCCGGGCGCTGCGGACGCTCTGACGAGGCCGGGCGCTGCGGGCGATCTGACCAGTCTGGGCGCTGCGGGCGCTCGGACGAAACCGAGCGCTGCGGACGATCTGACCAGTTCGAGCGCTGCGGGCGCTCGGAAAGCGCCGGAGTGTCGGCGAGGGCCGGCGATGGGCGGCGCGAAACCACTGCGTCACTGGGCGCGTGCACGCGCTCTTCGAGACCGAGGGCGCGTTGCAGCAATCGAGTCGCCTTCTGGTGCTCTTTCATGATGAGCGACACCACGATCCCGGTCTTCCCAGCTCTTCCGGTGCGGCCCGATCGATGCAGGTAGTCCGTAGCGTCGGCCGGCGGGTCGAAGTGGACTACGCACGGCAGATCCTCGACATGGATCCCACGAGCAGCAACATCGGTGGCGCACAGTGCCTGTGCCGAGCCACGGGAGAAAGCGGCAAGGGCCCGCTCGCGTTGAGCCTGGGTCCGATCGCCGTGGATCGCCGTCGCCACGACACCTGCGCCCTTCAGCTGCTTGGCCAGGCGATCGGCTCCGTGCTTCGTACGGCAGAACACGAGCGCCCGCCCGTGGGTGCCCACGAGTCCGGCCGTCAGGCCGACCCGGTCCTCACGAGCAGCGTGCCAGAACAGGTGCTCGACATCGCCTGAGTCCTCAGGAGGCGTCACGTCGTGACGGACGGGATCGTGCTGGTATTGACGCACGACCGCCTCGATCTCCGGCCCTAGCGTCGCCGAGAACAGCATCACCTGGCGACGAGGCGCGGTGAGGTCCAGGATCCGGCGCACCGCCGGCAAGAAACCCATATCCGCCATGCGGTCCGCCTCGTCCACGACCACGATCTCGACCGCGCTCAGGTCGAGCGTGCGTTGCTCCAGCAGATCCTCGAGACGGCCCGGGCATGCAACGACCGTGTCCACCCCGCGAGAGAGCGCCTGCCGGGTTGCGGTGTACCCGGTGCCGCCGTAGATGGCGATGACTCTGCGAGAACCGCCGGCCGAAAGCGAGGCGAGCTCACGCTGCACCTGGGCGGCGAGCTCGCGCACCGGTACGAGCACGAGTGCCCGGGGCCGGCCCGGCGCAGCTTCGGAGCCGCGACTTGCGATGGCGATCCCGAAGGCGAGCGTCTTGCCCGATCCGGTCGGTGCCCGGCCGCAGATGTCACGGCCGGCGAGCGCGTCGGGGATCGTCGCTACCTGGATGGGGAAGGCAGTGGTAAAGCCGCGGGCGCGCAGGCGAGCGACCAGCTCGGGGGCGACCCCGAGGTCTGAAAACGTGGTTGTCACAAAACTCCAAACGAGTTGAACGGCAGGCCAACTCGAGATGGGAGTCGAATCAGGCCCCGCCACCGATTGTGGCGTGCGTCCGGGCATGACAGGCCCGGCGAACACATGTTAGCCGACCGAGCGCCGCTTGGGTGACAACCGAGACGCCGAGCACGTCGGGAGCAGCGCAAAGACGCCGTGCCGCCTCACCGCCAACCGGTGGCGTCGTGAGCTCAGCACTCTCCGTTTGCCTGTTGTTCATCTTTCGTTCACTTGTGGGTCCCTTCCTCGAACGCACACGAGCAGTGCGATGCAATCTGTGGGGGGGGGGGGGGGAGAAATGGTAGGGGAGCGTGATGAGCCGCCACCATCGAAGGTTGGCAACAGGTCGGCGAGCTCGACGCCGCCACCGAGTGAAGCGGCCTCAGCCCCGCTCACGGCTCGAGCGCGTTCACCTCAGCCACGGGCTCAGGTACGAAGTCAGCGGCATTGACCGTCCCGAGTCCTGATGCCATATCACAGCCGGCCGCAGCTGACCAGTTGCAGACCAACGGATGCAAGGTCTCTGCACGCGGTGCGGTACCGTGCTTGAAGGTTGACAACATCGGAGGTTGGATCCACATGCATCCCCTACTCGGAAGAACCGCCGCTGTAGGCGCGGCGATAGTCGCGCTGCTCCTCGGGAGCGCCGGCATCTCCGGTGCCACTGCTGGTATGCCACGCACCACGCCCAACCCGGAACCGAACTTCCCCATCGGGCTGCCGGGGGCAGCTCCGGCTACGGCGGTGGTGGCGACGAGCGGGACAGCCTTCCTCGCCTACACGGCCTACAACAGCTCCGACTCATTCGGCTCCGTCTATGTTTGCACGGTGCCGCGTGGAGCCAGGGCGTGCTCCAAGACGACGTTGTTGCCGCCACTCAACTCGAAGATATCCGCGTCCGGCGGGCCGGTTTCAATGCTGATTGCCTCCAATGGGTATGTCGACATACTCGTGACGACTTACCCTGACACCAAGGGCCACCAGCCCGACGGTCAGTACGCGGACACGATCAAGTACGTCGTCGGCCCGGGAGGCGGCCTGATCGGCAAGACCGGCGTGCGGGTGGGCACGCTCGACAGCCAGGGCGACGCCATCTTCTACGGCCGCCAAATCGTCTGGGTGAGTGGTTCCGATGACACGGGCCAGGGTGGACTCACGGTGCAGGCGACGCCGGGCGACGGAACGTTCCCGCATTTCTCCGATCCTGTGTCGATCGATCTCGCCGGCACGCCCGCTGCCAAGGAGTTCTACTTCTACGGCGGTGACGTGGTTGCCCTGCCCAACAAGGACCTGCTGCTCGCCTGGGACGACTCGAGCAACGCCTACGCCGTGGAGGTGAACCCCGCCAACAAGTACAAAGTGGTCGGTTCCTCGGAGTGGAAGGGCGAGGTGACGACGACCAGTTCCGGCACCCCGACCTCGGCGCTTGCGACCGGGCCGTCCGGGACCTACCTGCTACTCCGTCAGTCGACAGACGGCTTTAGCGGGAAACTCGAGCTGCTCAAGTACACGAGCAGCGGCCACTTCGGGACCCCCGTCTCGGTCCCGGCCACAACGGCGGACTACGGCGACATGACGCTGTACGAGCTGGGAAGCGGAGCGCTACGGGTCTTCTATGAGACCTACGCCGGCACACTCGTCCAGGACTCGTCGAGTGACGGTGGCGCCAAGTGGACGACCTACACCTTCGAGAGCGGAATTCCTGAAAGCTCTTCGAACGCCGCAGCGGCGCTGCTGCGCTTCGGTGCCGGTGTCGTCTTCGAGGGGGCCGGCGGCACACCGAGCGACGGGATTCACGCCCGGGTGCAGCCCGTGCTGGTACATCAGCTCGTGAGCCTGATCTTCAAGTCGACCAAGCTCACGCCCGGCCAGACCACGACGGCGTCCGGGCTGGTGGGCCCTGCCGACAGTGGGCAAAAGGTCGATGTCCAAGAGGACGAGAAGACGGGCTGGGTCACCATCGGTTCGGCGACCGAAACTGCCTCAGGGTCATGGTCACTCACGGTCAAGGCGCCGTCGGCGACCGGCACCTACAACTACCGGGCTGAGGCGACGCCAGTGGCCGGCTGGTTCTTCACCGACTACTCGCCGACCCACTCGATCGTCGTCGCAAAGACCACCTGATACTTCTGGGTCAGCCGCTGGGCGCGCCCGGCTGGCGCGGGTTCATGAGGGCGTCGTCGGCCTGCTGGCGCTCGGGAGCGATCCGGTCAACCCGACGGGGCTGTGAGCCGGGCCGACCAGGACAGCCGGGCCGGTGAGGCTGTTTGATGGGCGCGAGAAGCGGCCGGAGCGAACACTCCGGCCGCTTCTCCAGTTCCGACCGACCGCGGTCACAGCCGTTTGGAGACGGTGCGCAGATCTGGTTGTCTTCGGTTATTGGGCGGGCCCACTGGTGAATGTCACCGTCGTCGTGTGCTGCTGCCCGGCCGAGTCCACGTACGTCACTTGAGCCGAGCCGCCGGGCTTCTGGGCGAGCATCACGGTGGTGAGCGCCGTGGGAGAGGCGATGCTCTGTCCGTCGACGGAGGTGATGGTGTCACCTGCCACGAGTCCGGCCTGTGCGGCCGGACCGCCGGACACCACGCCTGCGATCAATGCGCCCGAGACCGAGCTGCCAAAACCGACCTGGGCCGAGGACTCCACCTCCACCCCGAGGAAGGCGGTCGCACCGACGTGGACGGTCGATGAGGCCGATCCGGCCACGATCTGCTTCGCGACGCTGAGTGCCTCGTTGATCGGGATGGCATAGCCCTGGTTAGCGGAGGATTGGAATTGGAACCCGGTCGAGCCGGCCGTGTCCATGCCGAGGACCTGTCCCGAGCTGTTCACGAGCGGGCCACCGGAGTCGCCGGGGATGATGTTCGCGTTGGTCTCGATGAGGCCGCTCAGCTGCTCGGATGACCCGCTCGCCTCGTCGCTGGCTGTGATCGACTGGTTGGTCGCCGTCACCGCGCCGCCGGCGTAGCTCGGGGTGCCACCGGCGCCGTTGGCGTTCCCGATGGCGACCACGCCTTCACCGACGCTGACCGTCGACGAGTTGCCGAGGTTCACCGTCTGAAGGCCCGACGCACCGATGAGCTGGAGGACAGCCACGTCCTGGGACCGGTCATACCCGACGACCGTGGCGTTGTAGGTCTTGCCGTTGCCGATGTCGGTGACGCTGATCTTCGTGGCGCCTTCGACGATGTGGTTGTTGGTGAGGACCTCACCAGTGGACGTGATCACCATGCCGGTACCTGCCGCTTCTCCGTTCTCGTAGCTGAGCGTCGTGTTGACATCGACCAGGCCCGGATCGACGCGCTTGGCGATAGACGACGCCGCCGCGGGACTGCCGGACGCGGACGACCCGGAACCTGAGCCCGACGAGCCCGAATTGCCCGATCCGAACGGATTCGAGCCGAATGGGTTCGATCCGAAGCCGGAGCCACCGGAACTGCCTCCGGAACTGCCCCCGGAGGTGCCTCCCGAGGTACCTCCGGAGCTACCAGACGGAGAGGTGACGCTCGGCGAGCCCGTTGCAGCGACTGATGCGCCACGCCACAGCTCGTGTCCGACCAGGATCCCGCCGCTCGCCGCGAGCAGGACTCCCACTGCGACGGCCGCCGCCACCAGCTTGGTGCCCCGGTGCCGGCTCGGCTCGCTAACTGCGTCACCTGGCGTCGACGCCGGGTCACTCGGCGGCCACCACTCGTCGTCCAACTCATCCGGCTCGGAGTAGGGCGCAGCCCCACTGGGACCGGGATTCCCGTGCGGTGGCAGCGCACCGTAGGGCGGCACTGATCCATAGGGAGGCACCGCTCCGTGCGGTGGCACCGCACCGTAGGGCGGCGGCGTGCCCGTGCCGTAGGGCGGCGTGCCGTAGGGCGGCGTGCCGTAGGGCGGCGTGCCGTAGGGCGGCGTGCCGTAGGGCGGCGTGCCGTAGGGCGGCGTGCCGTAGGGCGGCGTGCCGTAGGGCGGCG
>JBEKLQ010000051.1:0-27082 GCA_050010115.1 Acidimicrobiales bacterium
ATCCGAGCGGCGTGGCGTTGCAGCTGGAGATGGCGGCGAAGGCCCGAGCACCGGGCTGCGCAGTCGCCCGTCCCGGTCATGCACGCTGCTACCTGAAGATGTTGAAGGCGCCCCTCGGAGTGGTCAAGCGGAGCTCGACCTGCACGGTCAACGAGTCGGATGGGTGGTCGGCGTGCAATATCCAGAACGCGTACAAGCTCACGACCCTGTCGGCGACCAAGGGCGGCTCCGAGACGGTCGCCGTCGTCGATGCCTACGACGACCCGAACGCCGAGGCCGACTTGGCCTTCTACCGCTCGACCAATGGGTTGCCGGCGTGCACGTCGGCGAGCGGGTGTTTTCAGCAGCTCAACCAAGAAGGGGTCACGGGCGATCCTCCTGCTCAGGACATGGGCTGGGGCGGGGAGATCTCGCTCGATCTCGACATGGTCTCGGCGGTCTGCCCCAACTGCCACATCATCTTGGTGGAGGCGAACTCGAACGGGCTCGGTGACCTGCTCTCGTCGGTGGCCGAGGCGGTGACGCTCGGCGCCAATGTCGTGACCGACAGCTGGGGCAGTGGTGAGTTCGACGGGGAGACCGGCTATGACGGCGACCTCGACTTCCCGGGTGTTCCCATCACGTTCAGCTCGGGCGACGGCGCCTACCAAGCGGGCGTGCAGTACCCCTCGGCGTCGCAGTACGTGACGTCGGTAGGCGGGACGATGCTCACTCCGACCACGACCGGGCGGCTCTGGAAAGAGACGGCATGGGTGACCAAGCCAACGAAGGGCCAGCCGATCCAGGGCTCGGGCAGCGGCTGTTCGGCTTGGGAGCCGAAGCCGGCGTGGCAGACCGACACCAGCTGCTCGAAGCGGATGACTGCCGACGTGAGTGCCGTTGCAGCACTCGCCTTGAGCTACGACACGTTCGAGCCCCTCGGCGACGCTGGTTGGTACTTCAACTGGGGCACGAGCGTCTCGTCCCCGATCGTGGCGAGCATCTACGCGCTGGCCCGCAACTTCTCGTCAGTCACGACCCCGGCTTCGATCGCCTATGCCCACCCGACGAAGTTCTACGACATCAAGTCGGGGTCCGAGGGCAAGTGCACGCCGGCTTACTTCTGCAAGGCCGGTCCCGGGTACGACGGGCCGACCGGGTTGGGGAGCCCGAAGGGGGACGGGGGCTTCTGACTCGCTAGCCGGCGTTGCGGAGCCAGATCGGCCGGATCCGCTCGGCCGCCTCGGCGCCCTGGCGGATGCCCAGTTCGATGGCTGCCGGCACGCGGCTCGCGTCCATCAGGTGCAGGCCCATCCCACTGAGCGCGATGAGCTCACGGCTCGGCCCGATGAGGCCGACGACTGCACCGGCGGACCGGAGCACGTCGAGCTCCGCTTCGACCTGTTGGATCATGCTGTCGAGCAACGGGTTCTCCATCCCCTCGATCGGGCTGGCGGGCAGGACGGAGATGACGACTACCTCCGAGTGCCCGACTGGCACGTCGGCGTTGAGCGGGCTCCGCATGCCACCGTCCATATAGCGCCGGCCGTTGATCGTGACCGGTGGGAACAGGCCGGGAACGCTGCAACTCGATGCGATGCCGCGCTGGAGGTCGATGCCGGACTCAGCGGTCCACACGACGAACTCACCGCTCTCGGTATCCACGGCCGTGCACGAGTAGCTCCTCGGCCAGGGCTTCCGCTCCACTTCAGCGAAGAAGGGTAGGTATTCGTCCTCGGTCGGAGTCGTTGCCGTCAGGGCGATCTGCCCGATCTTCGCCCGGACCTCCGCTGAGCCGCCGGACGTGGTGGCGGTCATGATCATCTCGATCAGCGCCTCCAGCCCGCCCCCGAAACCCCCCACGCCGGCAGTGTCCAGAGATGGCACCACGGCTGTCACGTCCGAGGCGGTTCGCCGAGCGGATTCGACCGGGTCGATCCCGAGCGCAAGCTGCCCGCCGACGACGGAACCAGCCGAGGTGCCGACGATGGACTCCGCTTCGGCGAGGTTGACTCCCCTGGACGCCAAGCCGGTGATCAGTCCGGCCTCCCAGGCGATCCCGACGAGACCGCCACCACCGAGAACCAACGCGCGTGCCATGTGTGGACGCTACCTGGCCCGTCAACCGGTCGGCGAGGTCGTCCTGCCCGATCATCGCCGGCTCTGTCAACCAAACTGAGGCCTCAGAGGTGCGCGCCGCCTTCGGTGAAGCCGACGGCCCAGGTGCTGGGCTTGGAGGCACACTGAGGAGAGCGGCGGCCCGTAGCATTCGGTCGGTGATCTCCAGGGTCCGACGGCGTGGGGCGGTCGCAGCAACCTGGCACGTCATGATCGGGCGACCGCTCCGGGCGGACGAAGCAAGCTCGACGGAGATCAGCTCGTTCGAAGGCCTGCCGGCCCTGTCGCTCGACGCGCTGACGTCGGTTGCCTACGGTCCTGAGGCAATCATCGTCGTGCTCGCGTTGGCGGGTGCCGGAGCGATCCATCTCGTCCTCGAGGTCACGATCGCCATCGTCGTGCTGCTGGCGATCCTCATCACGTCGTACCGCCAGGTCATTGACGCCTATCCGGGCGGTGGCGGCGCTTATGCGGTGTCGAGAGCGAATCTGTTCCGGGGCGCCAGCGAGCTGGCGGCGGCCTCGCTGATCGTCGATTACACGCTGACGGTGGCGGTGTCGATCGCGGCGGGCGTGGGGGCGTTCACGTCTGCCTTCCCGAGCTTGTCGCCGTGGACGGTCCCGCTGTGCCTGGGGATCCTCGCCGTGATCACCGTGCTCAACGTGAGGGGGTTGGGGGAGAGCGCCAGAGCCTTCCTGCTCCCGACCGGGTTGTTCATCGTCGGCCTGCTCGCCGTGATCGCGGTTGGCCTCGTGCACCCGCTGGCCGAGCACGCCCGACAGCCCGGCCACCTCCTCACGCCCACGCGAGGCCTGGAGATCGTGGGTGTGCTGCTGGTGCTCAAGGCATTCGCCGCCGGGTGCACGGCACTCACCGGTGTCGAGGCGATCGCGAACGGTGTGCCCCTGTTCAAGCCGCCCAGGCAGCGCACCGCAAAACGCACCGAGTTGCTCCTCGGCGTCCTCCTCGGCGTGATGCTCCTCGGGCTGGCCGTGCTGGCGGTCCGTTTCAAGATCCAGCCGCGATCGGGCCAGACCGTGCTCAGCCAGATCATGGGCGCCGCCGTCGGTCGCCACTGGGCGTACTTCGTCGTCTCGCTCACGGTGACGCTCGTGCTCGCCCTGGCAGCCAACACGTCGTTCGGCGGCCTGCCCGTGCTCGCCAGCCTGCTCGCACGCGACAACAAGCTGCCGCACATGTTCTCGCTCCGAGGCGACCGGCTCGTGTTCGCGAACGGGATCTGGGCGTTGTCGCTCATGTCAGCGGCACTGCTGGTAGCCGTCCGAGGCAACACGAACGCACTGATTCCGATGTTCGCCATCGGCGTGTTCACCGGCTTCACGCTGTCGCAGGCCGGCCTCGTCATCCATTGGCGGCGGACACGGCCCGCTCGGTGGCGACAGCGCGCCACGATCAATGCCGTCGGAGCGGTCGTAACCGGCGCATCCACGGTCATCTTCCTGGTGACGAAGTTTCTCGCCGGCGCCTGGGTCGTCGTGGTCGCCGTCCCGCTGTTCATCCTGATGTTCCACCGCATCTCGAGCTACTACCAGCGTGTGGGATCGGAGCTCGGTCTTGGCACGATCCCGCCGCGGCCCCGCGCCCGGCGGACGACCGTCGTAGTCCCGGTGTCGAACGTGTCTCGGCTCACGTCCCGGACCTTGGCAGGGGCCCTCTCGATCGGGCAGGAGGTGATTGCGGTGACAGTCTCGTTCGCATCCGAACCCGTGGATGCCGCTGTCACCGAACCTCCGAACGCCGAGCCGCCCCCTCCTTACGGCGGACCGTCGAAGCTCCAACAGGAGTGGACGCGATGGCACCCCGGCGTTCCCCTCGTCGTCCTGCACACCGAGTACGCATCGGTGTCGAGGCCGATCGTGGACTTCGTCGACGAGCTGCGGTCGGACCGCGACGATCAGATCGTGGTGCTGATCCCGGTCACGGTGCCGTCCCGGCTGCGCCACCGGGCGCTGCACAACCAGCTCGACCTGGTCCTGTCGTCGGCGCTTCGCGGGCGCGACGACATCGTCGTGGCCCGGGTCCCGATGCAGATCGACGCGTACGTCTCGAGCTCAGATGCCGAGTGCGAGGCGCTCGACTAACGGAGGCTTCTCCCCCTCTGGCTGTTGCTTCATGCTTGAAACATACCTATTGTGAACAGTAATGAGCATGATCGAGCAGGAATTGTGCAGTCAACCGGATGTATGGCTGGAGGCGAGCGATCTCGCCGCCGCCGTGCGGAAGGATCTGCCCGCCAGCGGGGCGCGGGTGGCGGTCTTCGGTTGTGGCACGTCCTTCTACATGGCACAGGCTGCTGCCCGGTTGCGCGAAGACGCGGGTCAGGGCGAGACGGACGCATTCGCGGCGTCGGAGTTCCCGTCCGGGCGGAGCTACGACCTGCACGTTGCCATCTCCCGTTCGGGGACCACGACAGAGGTCATCGACGTGCTCGAACACATCCGTGGCTGCTCACTCTTGATCACCGCCGATCCCGACCAGCCGGCTGCACGCTCTGCCACGCGGACGATCTCGCTCGCGTTCGCTGACGAGGAGTCCGTCGTCCAGACGCGCTTTGCCACCGCCTGGGTGGCGCTGTGGCGGGCACACCTCGGCCAGGACGTCGCCGCCTTGGCCGCACAGGCCCGAGAGGCGTTGGGGGCGGCGTTGCCCTCTGGCCTCGGGACGTATCGCCAATTCGTCTTCATCGGCCACGGCGCCGCCGCCGCCTTCGCGGCGGAGTCGGCCCTGAAGCTCCGAGAGGCCGCGGGCGCTTGGACGGAGGCGTACGCAGCGATGGAGTTTCGCCACGGCCCGATCAGCGCTGCTGGTCCGCACACTCTCGTCTGGTCGCTTGATCCGCTGGATCCGTCGTTGTCTGACGACATCGCCGCCACCGGCGCGGCGATGACCCAGGGCCTCGGTGACCCCATGGTGGAACTGCTCCGGGTCCAGCGAGCGGCGGTGGAGCTGGCGGCGCTGCGAGGCCTCGATCCGGATCGACCGCGCCACCTGTCACGATCGGTCATCCTTGCCTCGCCTGCTGCGGCAGGCAGTCCATGACCCGGAGATGATCCTCACCGTGACGCTGAACGCATCACTCGACGTCTCCTACTCCGTCGAGCGCCTCTCCGACGGTGAGCCCGTGCGCGTTCGGGATGTCTCGATGCGACCGGGGGGCAAAGGCATCAACGTCGCCATGGTGCTGGCTGCTCTCGGCACCGACGTCACAGCCACCGGCCTCGCAGGTGGGCACCGGGGCGAGCTGATCCGGGAGCGACTGGCCTGGACCGAGGTCAACGACGCTCTCGTCCCGATCGCCGCAGAGTCTCGCCAGACGGTGGTAGCCGTTGCTGACGACGGCAGCTTCGCCGAGTACGACGAGCGGGGAACGGGGGTGTCGGCGGAGGACTGGGAGGGTTTCTTGGCGGTGTACCGCCAGTTGCTTGATCGTTGCGCCACCGTCGTGTGTGCCGGCAGCCTGCCGGGTGACATTCCCGATACGGCGTACGCCACGCTGGTCTGCATCGCGCACGATCGCGGCCGAACGGTGGTGCTCGACGCGGGTGGGCCGGCGCTGGTGGCTGGGATCGAGGCAGGGCCTGACGTGGTCAAGGTGAACCGGGCGGAGCTGGCGGCGTTGGTCGGAGCCGAGTCCGTAGAAGCGGCCGTGAACGACTTTGCCGAGCGGACCGGCGGCACGGTGATCGTCACGTCGGGGAGCTCGGGCGCCATCGCCGCCGGCGACGGGTGGCGCTATCGGGTTCGTCCCCCAGCTCGCAGTGGCAACCCGGTCGGCGCCGGCGACGCCTTCACCGCCGGCCTGCTCGCTGATTCGCTGGCTGGCGCCGCCCCCACCGAGCGCCTGGCCTTTGCAACGGCGATCGCCGCCAGCGCCGTCGGGATGCCGTGCGCCGGGACGGTCGACCTGGGTCTCGCCAAGGAACTGCTGGACCGAGTCGAGGTGGAGCCATGGTGACAGCTGGGGGCAAGGCGTTCGTGCTGGCGATCGACCACCGGGCGTCGTTCAGGAAATGGGCAGCGGGGTGCCTGGGCCACGAGGCCCCGGCTGCGGTGCTGTCCGACCTCAAGCTGATCGTCGCCGAGGCGCTCGTGAGCGCGCTGGGCGACGGGATACCCACCTCGGAGGTCGCCATCCTCGCCGAGCCCGAGTACGGGAGCGGCGCCATCGCCCGTGCTCGCGCGGCCGGAGTGCGAGTGGTGGTGCCAGCAGAGCGCAGTGGTATGCCGGAGTTCATCTTCGAGCACGGTGATGACTTCCCCGAGGCCATTACGAGCAGTGGCGCCGATGTCGTGAAGGCCCTCGTCCGCTACAACCCGTCGTCAGGCTCGGATCGCAACGAGCGGAGCCTGGAGCGCCTCGTCCGCCTCGACGGCTGGTGCAAGGAAGCGGGCTACCCGTTGATGCTGGAGCTTCTCGTGCCGCCAACCGATCAGGAGCTCGACGAGAACACCGAGGCGCCACCGGAGTTCGACACCGGGGTACGGCCCGGCTTGACCTGCACGGCCATCGCCGAGCTCCGGGATGCTGGCATGCGGCCGCAGTGGTGGAAGCTCGAGGGTCAGCCGGATCCCGAGTCCTTTGCTGACGTAGCTCGCGCGACCGGCGCGGCGGCTGGAGAGACCACCTGCCTCGTGCTCGGCCGTGGCGCCGTCGGAGCCCAGCTGACGGCGTGGATCGAGATGGCGGCGGCGACCGTTGGCTTTGCTGGGTTCGCGGTCGGCCGATCGTTGTGGGTCCCGTCGCTCGAACAGGTCCTGCTCGGTCGCCTCTCCGGCGCGGAAGCGGCCCGTCGGATCGCCAAAGCGTATGTGACATTGATCGAGCAGTACGAGCGGGCAGAGCGGCGAGCAGCCCCCGCTCGGGTGGTCTCGTGAGCAGGGGCATGCTCCGCACCGGCGTTCGGTGCGGGGTGCTCGCAGCGGTGGCGTTTGTCGTCGTGTCGCTGCTGGTGCCGGCGGCCGCTCCGGCTGTCGCTGCGCCGCACTCGGCCGCTCGGCCGCGCAGTGCTGTGCCACCCCCGGTCGCAACCGGGACGCTGCGCATCGTCGGCCGCCTCCAGGACGGCGCGCCAGTGCACGCGAACGGGTTGTCCTGGGCGCCAGGGAAGCTCCCGCCGGGCGACCGGCTGCTCAGCTTCGAGGTCGGCTACTACTGGTTCTCGTGCCCTCCGGCGTCGAATCGTTGCCGGATCGCGGCCGACAGCACGGCGACACCGTTCGCCGCCAGCAGCTACATCGTCGGGCACGCCGACACCGGACGAACCCTCAAAGTGGAGGAGGTCGCCACCGAGGTCGTCGAGACGAACCCGGCGACGTTCCGGCAAGGTCCCGTCTCGTCGTCGTCTTCGGTCACGACCTCTGCTGTCGTCGCCCCCTTCCCTCGCCGCCAAGCTCCGAGAACCGAATTCGTCAACGGCACACCTGAAGCGACAACCGGGTCACAGGAGGAGTACTTCTCCGTTGATCCTCCGCACTTCAACGCCGCCGATGGCGTGCCCCTGCTCCAGTACCGGGTCAACGGCGGAGCCTGGACGAAGATGCCGCAGTCGAATGTCTTCTACACCGGTGGGCTGCATCTCGGTCGCCAGCGGGTGGAGGTCCGAGTCGCCGACGCCGCCCGCTCGTCGGTGATCGCATTCGGGTGGCGCGTGGTGCCACTCCCGGCGCCGGTCACGTGTGTGCCGCGCAGTAGCGGCACGTGCTGGTACCCGCCTCACCTCAACGGTCTCGGGCGCCCGATGCGGTGGGACTGGCAGATCGGAGTCGTCACGCCCGTGCAACGGACGGGGAGCGCCGCCGTCGATCTCTACGACGTGGACGGGTGGCTCACGACGACGGCTGAGGTGAGAGCGATGCACACGACCTGGCAGGCCGCCACGCTCGCTCACCCCAAGGTGGCGTGCTATCTGGACGCCGCCTGGGAGAACTACCGGCCGGACGCCAGCCCCGTCGGTTACGGCGGCCGTTTCCCTTCGGACACGCTCGGCAAGATCTACTTCGGATATCCGGACGAGCGTTGGCTGGACTTCCGCCAGTTGGACGCGCTGAAACCCATGTTGGAGGCACGGATCCGTGTGTGCGCCGAGAAGGGTTTCGATGCGGTCGAGATCGACGACATCGACAGCTTCGATCCGCCGGGCACGACCGGCTTCCATCTCACGCCGGGGGACGCCCAGAACTTCCTCGCCTACACGTTCAACCTCATCCACCGATACGGCATGACCGCCTTGTGGAAGAACTCCCCGCTGCTGAGCTCGTGGGGACGGCGCTACACCGACGGAGCCGTCGTGGAGGAGTGCTACGTCGGTCACGGTTGCGTCGCTTCGCAACTCGCCGGCCAGAGCAACTACGGCATCACCTGCACGCAGCTGTCGGGGCCGTCGCCGTGCGGCTGGGACGACTTCACGACCGACGTGAGCGCTCGCCAGCCGAACGGCAAGTGGGTAGGGGAGGCGGAGTACCTGCAGGACCACTACGTCTGCAAGCCCGGTGTGAGCTGCGCGGGGAAACCGCACCGCAAGAGCTTCTCGGCGTTCTGCCATTCGGTTTACTCGCCGCCGGCGGGTTTCAGCGCCGTGCTGTTCACCGTGGACCTGAACGCCACCGTGTTCTATCCGTGCCCGAGCGGGGTGTGAGGGCGCGGTCGGTCACGGCTGGGAGGCCGCCTCGGCCAGCGCGATCGCTCCGAACAGCCCGGCGTCGGAACCGAAGTGACCGATCACCACGTCCGGTTGAGAGGGGGCATGGTCACGCAGCGAGGCGCTGATGGCATCGACGAGCTGGTTCCCGGCACGCGTGTACCCGCCGCCGAGAACGATCCGCTCGGGGTCGAGCAGGATCGCCATGTTCGTGACGCTCAGGGCGATCTGGCCGAACACGCCGGCGGCGAGCATTCCCGCAGCCGGGTGCGCCGACGACATGACCTCGGCCAGCCCGCCGTCGATGCCGATGGACCGAGCCCGCTCCCGCACTCCGGTGCCTCCCACCTCGACTTCGAGCGTCGGGGGCTCGCCAGCCGGCTCGCCTGGTGAGCCGGGCGGGGCCGATGCCTGGACAAGCCAGTACCCCACCTCGCCGGCGACGCCGTGGCTGCCGGCAAACACCTTCCCGTCGATGATCAGCGTGGCGGCGACACCGGAGCCGAAGTTCACGTACAGGCCGGTTTCGACGCCGGCGAGGGCGCCCCACTTCAACTCGGCTGCAGCGGCGGCGCGAACATCGTTCTCGACCACAACGGGGATGCCTGGGAACGCCTGGCGCAGCAGAGAGGGGAGTCCGAGGGATTCCCAGCCGGGCACGTTGGGGGCGAGATGGACGCCGTCTTCGCGGGTGTAGCCCATCGACGAGACGCCGACGATCGCCGGGACCGGGTCGTGGTGTTCGAGCAACAAGTCACGACCGGCCACGATGGCCCGATCGACAGCCTGCTCGGCGCCGTCATCGGCGATCGTCGGGAGCGTGGCTCGGCCGATCACGCGGTGGCCGGGTCCCGCCAGCGCCACCTCGATCTTGGTCCCGCCGAAGTCGAAGACGAGGGCCGACCAGGGCGCTGACCCGTTGCGGGCCGTCGCCGAGCCGCTCATGCGCCGCCCAAGCCCGTGGCGGCCACCGATCTCACGAAGTACCGCTGGGCGGCGAAGAAGACGATCAGCATGGGGACGAGGCTCATCACGTTGGCTGCCATCAAGAGCGGCCACTGCGTTGCGTGGGCGCTCTGGAACGTCTCCAGGCCGATCGGCAACGTCATCCCGTCCTGGCTGTTGACGACGAGCAGGGGCCAGAGAAACGAGTTCCACGAGTCGAGAAACGTCAGCGCCGCCAACGTCGCCAACGCCGGCAACGAGAGGGGGAGCACGATGCGCCAGAGCACCGTCAATCGCCTCGCCCCGTCGACGCGGGCGGACTCCTCGTACTCGAGGGGCAGCGTCTTGAAGAACTGGCGCAGGAAGAAGACGCCGAATGCCGTGGCAGCGTTCGGGAGGATCAGGGCTCCGATGTGGTTGATGCCTACCGACGCCAGCACGTGTACCCCGAGCCATTTCTCGATGAGGAACTGCGGGATCATCGTGACCTGGAACGGAACCATGAGCGTCGCCATCAGGACGATGAACAGGGTCGTCCGCCCGAAGAACCTCATGCGGGCGAACGCATAGCCGGCCAACGAGCACAGCACGAGGTTGCAGATCACCGTGACGACGGCAACGACGATCGAGTTGACGAAGAAGTGGGAGAACGGGGCGGCGTTGAAGGCGTCCGGGTAGTTGGCCGGCCGCAGCTGGTGGGGCGTGAGGACCGGAGGGAAGTGGAGTGACTCCGGCTGGGTTTCGAGCGACGTGATCAGCATCCAGAAGAACGGGAACACGAGGATGACGCTGACGGGAGCGAGCACGAGGTGCCACGGATTGAACCGCAGCCTGAACCGGCGGGGCCGCCGCTGGGGGAGGGGAACGGCCGTCATGAGCGGTAGTGCGTGTAGCGCCTGCCGGCTCGGAACTGCACCGCCGTCACGACGAGCGTGGCGATGAGCAGAATCAGTGCGATCGCCGAGGCGTAGCCGATGTTGAAGTACTGAAAGCCCTGCTCGTAGATGTAGTACACGATCACCGTCGTTGCTCCGACTGGCCCGCCCTGGGTGGAGACGTACACCTCGTCGAAGAGCTGGAGGGCGTTGATCGTGAGCCAGACGGCGAGGAAGAGCGAAGCCGGGCTGAGCATCGGGACGGTGATCCGACGGAACGTGGCCCAGGGGCGAGCACCGTCCATGGCGGCGGCGTCCAACACGGTCTGCGGGATGCCTTGCAGGGCGGCGAGGTAGATGATGACGGCGAAACCCGTCCAGCCCCACACGGTCATCACGACGATGACGCCGAGCGCCTGCGACGGTGAGTTGAGGAACGGCTGCTGCGGCAGGCCGAACAGGCTGGCGACGTAGTTCACGATGCCGTAACTCGGGTCGAACAGCCAGAGGAAGATCAACGCCTCGTTGATCGTCGAGACGGCCATGGTCACATAGGCGGCCGTCCGGTAGAGCGAGATGAAGCGGATCTTCCGGTTCATCGCCACGGCGAGCAGCATCCCCACGATCATCGTGAGGGGGACGAACAGGGCTGTGTATTCCAGCGTGTGAGCGATGGCCTGGCGGACGGTCGGGTCGTGAACCATTTCCCGGTAGTTGGCGAGACCGACGAACTTCCCCCCGGGCGAGAACGAGGCCTGCTCGAACGACAGCACGATCGACCACACGATCGGGACGGCGCCGAAGAGCACAATGATCACGGCGGCCGGCGCGGCGAACGCCCAACCGCCCACGTGCTCGGATGACACGAACCTGCGGGCGGCCCTGCCGGCCGGGTTGCCGCCGACGTCTCCCGGATCACGGTGCCACCACCGACGGCGGAGCGTGCTGGGAGGCGACGCCACCTCAGCCGCCGGCGTTGGCGGCGTTCAGGATCTGGTTGACCTGGTTGGCCGCGGTCGTGAGGGCGGCCTGAGGTTGCGAGGATCCGACGAGCACGGACACGACCATATTCGCGAGTGTCGTCGAGATCTTGGGATACGTCGGGATCTGGGGACGGGCCTGCTTCACGTTGGCGAGGTTCTCGATGAACGTCGAGACTCCGGGGAGCTCCTTGTTCATCTCCTGGTCAAAACCCGCCGCCGCCGCCACCGACGCCCTCGTTGGCAGGTCGCCCGTGGCGAGCGAGAAGGATCGCACCTGCGCCGGCGCCGTGAGCCAGAGGAGGAAGTTCTCCGCCGCCGACACGTGTGACGCCCCGTTGTTGAAGATCACCCAGTTGTCCGGCCCGGAGATCGTCTGGTGGCCACCGGCCGAGCCGGGGAAGGAGGGCATGATCTGCACGCCGTAGTGCACATTGGGAAAGGCGGACAGGTCCCACGGACCCGTCACCAGCATGCCGATCTTCCCGGAGTTGAAGAGGTTGGCGTACTCGTTGTCGCTCGGGTCGAGGTACATCGAATGCTGCACGACCGCCATCGTCCGGAGCATCTCGAGCGTGCGCAACCCCGCCGCCGAGTCGAAGGCAGCCGCCTTGTTGCCGGCGGTGAGCAGGCTTCCACCCGCCTCCCAGAGCAGGACCTCCCAGTGCCAGACGGCGTCCTCGCTCTCGGGGGTGACGTAGGCGGTGCCGAACTGCTTCTTGGAGGCGATCGTCAGCTTCTGGGCATCGGCCGCGAAATCGTTCCAGGTCCAGTCCGGGCTCGGCGGCGTCAGGTGAGCCGCAGCGAACAGGGTCTTGTTGTAGACGACGGCGAGATTGTCGACGAGGGCGGGGATACCGATCACCTTGTTGCCGACTGTGGCCACGTCCCGCTCACCCACGAAGAAGTCGTCCCAGTTGACTCCTGGGCGCTTGACGACGCTGGACAGGTCGACCACTTGCGGGATCTCGGCCACGTTCGGGGCCCAGGAGCCGTAGAGGTAGGCGATGTCGGGCGGGACCCCGCCGGCAAGGGCGGTCTGGACCTTCGTCAGGGTGTCGTCGTTGTTGACCGGCAGCACGGAGATCGTCACGTTCGGGTTCGCCGCCTCGTACTCCTTCACGAGATGGGAGAACGTCGTCTGCTCGACTCCGGTGTAGCCCTCCCACATCTGCAGGGTGACCTTGCCACCGGCCGAGCCGGTGGTCGAGTTGGTCCCGCAGGCGGTGAGGCTGAGCACGGTGAGGCCGACGGCGAGTAGCGGCGACACGAACTTTCTCATGGTGCGCTCCCTGATGCTCTCTTGTGCGCGCTAGCTGTCCATAATGAACATCGTCGAGCAAACGCTACACCTCCTCCGAGCATCCCGCTGGCTCACCTACGATGGCTGGACATGTTGAGAGCTGAGCGTCTTGCGGCCCTTCTCGAGGCTCTGGCATCCCATCGGAGCATCGACGTGGCCGCCATGGCATCGGAGTTCGACGTCTCCTCTGCCACGGTGCGGCGTGATCTGCGAACGCTGCACGAGCAAGGCTTGCTCGTCCGCACGCACGGCGGAGCCGTCCCGAGCGATCTCGACCTCGAGCTACCCGTCCGCTACCGGAGCTCTCTACGGCGTTCCGAGAAGCGTCGCATAGCGCTCGCGGCGGCGGCACTGGTCCCCGACGGCGCAGTCGTTGGCCTCACCGGAGGCACCACGACGACCGAGCTCGCCCGGGTCCTGTCGGACCGCAACGGGTTCACGATCGTCACCAACGCCCTGAATATCGCCTCCGAACTGGTCCTTCGTGCCAGCATCCGCCTCGTCGTGATCGGCGGCAGCGCACGTCACGCCAGCTACGAGTTGGTGGGCCCGTCGGCAGAGCTCATGCTGGCTCGATACCACCTCGACGTCGCTTTCATTGGCACCGACGGCATCACGTTGCCAGGTGGCTGCACGACCCACGATGAGATGGAGGCGCAGACCGATCGCGCCTTCCTCGGCCGGTCGCGGCGGGTCGTCGTGGTTGCCGACAGCTCCAAGCTCGGCCACACGGCTTTTGCTCACATCTGCGACGTGTCCGAGATCGACGACCTCATTACGGACTCCGAAGCCGATCCCGAGCAATTGAAGGAGCTCGCCGATGCCGGTGTTCGGATCAGCACCTGCTGAGCCGGCTGAGCTGGCTGCGCCGGCTGAGCTGGCTGCGCCGGCTGGGGCTACGGGGGGCCACGCCGACTCCGTGGCGAACCCTGGCGGCTCCAATCCACCCCAGAGTGTGCAGAAGCGAACATTGTTGATGCACAATCTTGCGCGTTCTGTTCACTTATGCAACACTGAGTCGCAATGATCAAGGTCGCATTCATCGGCGCCGGCAGCATCGAGTTCACGCGCAACGTCGTGACCGACTTGTGCAGCTTCCCTGAGATGAACGGCGAGATCGAGATCGCGTTGCATGACATCGGGGAGGAGCGGTTGGGCTTCGCCGAGGAACTGACGCGACGCATCGTCGCCCAGAGCGGGTCGGCCGCCACGATCACCGCCGATCTTGACCGGTCAGCCGCCCTCGACGGCGCCTCCTATGTCATCAACGAGATCCAGGTTGGGGGCTACACCGCCACTCGCCTCGACTTCGACATCCCGGCCCGGTACGGGGTCCGCCAGACCATCGCCGACACGCTCGGGATCGGCGGGATATTCCGCGGGCTGCGCACGATCCCTGTGGTGGTGGGGCTGGCGAACGACATGGTCACGCACTGCCCGGACGCCTACCTCCTCAACTACACGAACCCGATGGCGATGCTGCCGTGGGCGGTGTACTCGGCGACCCCGTTCCGCCGGGTGTTCGGCCTCTGCCACTCGGTGCGCGACACGCACGCCCATCTCGCCGGGCTCGTCGGTCTCGAGGTGGCCGATGTCGACTTCCTCACTGCCGGCTTCAACCACCAGGCGTTCGTGCTGCGGTTCGAGCACGGTGGCGAGTCGTTGTACCCCCGGTTGCGGGAGGTGCTCGACGCGTCGCCCGATCAGGGACGTCGCGTGAGGGTGGAAATCTTCAAGCGCTTCGGCTACTTCCCGACCGAGTCGAGCGAGCACTCCGCCGAGTACGTGCCGTGGTTCATGCGTCACGAGGCTGAGATCGAGCGGTTCCAGATCTTCGTTGGGGACTACATCGAGCGCTCGGAGGAGAACCTGCAGGAGTACGAGTCCCTGCGGCACCAACTCGCCAGTGGCGAGGAACTCGACTTGGAACCGACCCACGAACTCGCGTCCCAGTTCATCCACTCGCTCGAGACAGGGTCCGAGCGCGAGATCTACGTGAATGTGCGCAACGGGCCGCTCGTGACGAGCCTGCCGGCGGAGTGCTGCGTGGAGGTGCCGTGCCTGGTCGGCTCGGAGGGCGCTCGGCCCGTGGCGGTCGGGGCGTTGCCGCCGCAACTGGCGGCATTGAACCGGACGTTCCTCAATGTCGTCGAGATGACGGTCACGGCCGCGCTGACGGAAGACCGGCAACACGTCTACCAGGCCGCCCTGCTCGACCCGAATACGGCGGCCACGCTGACGACGGCACAGACCATCGCCATGTGCGACGAACTGTTGGCCGCCCATGGTCCGGCCCTCGCTCCGGGGCTCAGAACGTGATGAGATCGGCACCCGAAGGAGCAGCCGATGGCCACGATCACGATCGAGCAACTCACGAAGGTCTATCCGAACGGGTTCAAGGCGGTGGACTCGCTCGACCTGTCGATCTCCGACGGCGAGTTCATGGTGCTCGTCGGACCGTCCGGTTGTGGCAAGACGACGGCGCTCCGCATGGTCGCCGGGCTCGAGGAGATCACGTCGGGCACCTTGCGGATCGGCGACCGGGTGATGAACGGTGTCCCCGCCCGCGATCGGGACGTCGCCATGGTCTTCCAGAACTACGCCTTGTACCCGCACATGACGGTGGAGCAGAACATCGGCTTTGCCTTGACCTTGCGGAGGCTGCCGAAGGCGGAGATCAAGCGCAAGGTTGCCGCCGCCGCCAAGATCCTCGGGCTCACGTCGCAGCTCAGGTTGAGGCCGGCACAGCTGTCCGGCGGGCAGCGGCAGCGAGTGGCGATGGGTCGAGCGATCGTGCGGGAACCGGCGGCGTTCTTGATGGACGAGCCACTCTCCAATCTGGACGCCAAGCTGAGGGTCCAGATGCGAGCGGAGGTGTCGCGTATCCAGCGGCGCCTCGGCGTGGCCACCTTGTACGTCACCCATGACCAGACCGAGGCGATGACGATGGGAGACCGTGTCGCCGTGCTGAAGGACGGCGTACTGCAGCAGTGCGACAGCCCTCAACGCGTCTACGACCGACCGGACAACCTGTTCGTGGCGGCGTTCATCGGCTCGCCGGCGATGAACCTGTACTCGGGCCACTTGGCGGCTGACGGGCGGTCCGTCGCGCTCGGCAGCCAGCGGCTTGGTCTGCGGAGCGAGCTGCTGATCGCGCGGCCCGGGCTCGAGCGGCACCGGGACCGTGACGTGGTTGTGGGGATTCGGCCCGAGCACCTCTTCGAGGCCGGGGGCCGCGGGCAGAGCGTCGAGGAGTCGACATTGGGCCTTGGCGGCTCGCCGGCGGGCAGCGGTCGTGCCCTGCAGGACGAAGCCGAGGTGCTCGAGGGTGACGTCGAACTCGTCGAGGCCTTGGGCTCGGAGTTGCTCGTGCACTTCCATCTCGACGCGCCCCGCGTCCATTCGGAAGCAGCTGAGCCTTACGAGGCTGAGGAGCCCGAGCGCCCGACCGGCCGCAGGGGAGCGCGCGGCGGCGGTGTCCGCGCGGGCGACGGCGGCGGCAATGCCGCCGATGCCAGCGACGAGCTCGACCAGGCGTTGCGGGCTGCCTCGATCGCTCGCCTCGATCCGCGCACCACCGTCAAGCCCGGCGAACGGATAAGTTTCGGCGTGGACACGACACGAGTCCACTTCTTCGACAGCAGAAGCGGTAACGCCATCTGGCAATGAATGACAACACCGCTGGCCAACCGTGGCCTGCATCGGGGAGAGGAGCGACGGTGCGAACGGTTCGGATCACAGCGATCGGCGCCGTTGCGGCGGTGGCTTGGGCGGCTGCCGGCGTGGGACTGGCCGCGGCCGTGCCACCCGACGGCGCCCTGGGCGGAGCCCGGCCGGGTGTCATCGCTCATCTCGTCACTCAGCCGACGCCGCCGGTCACCGTCGGTGACTTCCCGATCGAGCCGCAGGGACAGGCGCCGGTTGACAACGACGGCTTGATTCCCAACCCGCTCACACCGACAGGCTCGCCCATCGCCGCCCCGGCGGCGTGCACGGTCACGTTCTCGTCGTCGGGCGGCGCCACGTCGGCGACCGTCAACGGCTGGATCGCCGCCAACGAGAACACGATCGCCGGGGCGACGGTGGTCTGCCTCTCCGGCACGTTCACGAACCCGTTGCAGATCTGGTCGAAGACGAGCACGGCTCTGCTCGAGGTAGCGCCCGCCCCCGGGCAGACGGCGACGTTCGATCTCGGCACCGTGCAGGCCGCGGACACGAACCCGAACCAGTACTGGAGCGACTCGGGCGGCATCAGCATCGTCGACTCGCGCAGCGTCGAGATCTACGGGCTCACCGTGGAGAACTACTCCTACGACGGCACCGGCCACGTGCCGGCCGGCATCTACGTCACCACCCGCAGCGACACGAAGAAGGTCAATCAGGCGAAGGTGCCGCATCTGTCGGCGTGTTTCTTGAACGGCGGGTCGTGCAGCGACATCTACATAATCGACAACACCGTCAAGGACATCACCAACACCGCTGACGAGAACCACACCACCAAGTCGTTCTGCGACAACGGGAATGTCGACGCCTACGGGATCGCCGTGATCGCCGGCGGTACGGCCAAGTCGCAGGAGCTGCAGCACGTCGTCGTCGAGGACAACACGGTCACGGGTACCCGGACAGGCCAGAGCGAGACGACGACGTTCAACGGGGCGCTGAAGGACTTCCTCGTGGCCGGCAACGTGATCCACGACGTCGACAACATCGGCCTCGACACGATCGGCTGGGAGACCGGTGGAGCACAGGCCAATCACGGCTACATCTACGGCGACACGGTCTACAACGTCGACACCGAGTCGAATGCCGCCTACGGCAAGTGGGAGAGCTCGAAGCGCACCTGTCAGCCGCTCGGGGAGAACGCCGCCGGCCTCTACGACGACGGTGGCGCATACATCTGGTTTGACTCGAACACGGTCTGGAACGCCGACCAGGGCATCAACCTCGATGTCGAGACCGCCAAGAAGGAGACCGATCATCTGCTCGTCTCGGGCAACACCGTGCACCAGGACCCCGGCACCTCCGCGTCGGACCCGAGCATCGGGACGAACCCACCAGGGTTCAGTGGGACCTCGACCGTGGCCGGCCACGACCCGTACGCGCTCTACATCGACGCTTTCGGCTCGAAGGCGTCGATCGACGACGTGTACGTCCATGACAACACCTTCCAAAACGAGAGCCAGTACTACTTGACCCCCTCCGACGGCATGCCCGTCGTCGACCTCGGCGGGATCTGGTCGAACGTCATGATCTGGCACAACACGATCGAAGGCATGGGTCCCACCGACCGGTACAACCCGTTGCTCGAGGTGGACAAGCAGCCCAAGGGCGGCAGCACGAACACGATCGACTGCAACGACTACGACAGCCTGTCGACGGCCACGAACACGGTCGACGGCAATTTCGCCCTCCCCAGCCACGACTGGCTGACTCTGGCCGACTGGCAGGCTCACAACGGCCACGGGTGGGACGCGGACAGTGACGTGGGGGGTTACTCGGCGGACTGCCCGGCGCAGTCGATCCCGTAGCGGAGGGTCTCGCCCAGCGCACGAATCAGGTCTTGCAGACGTTGACGCCGACGGGTACGGAGCGTCAGTGGTCGGGGCCGAGCTGCTCGACCTCGAGCAGCGTGAAGGCGTCGATCACGGCTCGGAGCACCTGCCGGGCGATCCGCGGGTCGAGGCCAGCCTCGGCGGCGACGTGTTCGATGTGGGCGAGCATGCGGTCCTCCCGCTCCCGATCGATCACCGGCATCCCGTGGGCACGCTTGTAGTGGATGACCTCTTCGATCAGGTGCGAGCGGTCGAGCAGGACCTGCACCAAACGTCGGTCGACGAGGTCCAGGCGCTCGCGGATCTCGTTCAGGGCTGAGGGCAGTCCGGTCGTCACAGCACGAGCGTTACACGCGGGCGGCGTCTCACTCCAAGCCGAGATAGAGCCACCCGGACATCTCGTCCCGGCACACCACCCCCGCCGCCCGGAGCGCGTCCCCCCAATCGCCCGTCACGTGCTCGGTGTTCTGCTCCATGCCGTGGTCGGCGACGACGAGGTAGGCGGTCTCGCCGGCGACTCCGGCTCGCTCCACCGCGGCCATGAGCTCACCGATGCGGGCGTCGGTGTCACCTATAGCGGCGCGGGCGATAGCCGAGTGCGGCCCGCCTTCGTGGAAGGCCCCGTCCGTCAACGAGGTCGCCACCCACGTGAACGTCGGTGTGTCGTAGTCCACACCCAGGTGGTGGCCGGACCAGATCGCCGTCGTCTGCTGGAGGGCGACGAGGTCGACAAGGGTCCCGAATTGGTACGCCGCGCTCGACGAGTACCACTCGGCGCTGGTATGCGGTGGCGTGCCCGAGCCGAGATCGGGCAGGAGGCGGTCCACCTCGCCCCTGCGCCAGAGCTCGAAGGTGGAGTAGTCGGCGCCCGTGTCGGCGGTCTCGTTGATGGAGATCGTCACGGCGTCGGGGCGAGCTCGCTTGAGGGCCGAGTGGATCGTGTCGATCCCGGGGTTGAGCCACTGCATCGCTTCCTGCCACGTCGCCCGCGACTCTGTGACCACCTGGCGGCCGAGCGCCCGGTCGTACCAGGCATTGTGGAGCACGCCGTGATGGCCGGGGTGGCAGCCGGTGAGAATCGCCGTGTGATTCGGCAGTGTCACTGTCGGTAGTGTGGCGATCGCTCCGTGCGCGAACGTCGTGCCTTCGGCCATGAGGCGAGCGATGTTCGGGGCTTCGCCGTTAACGGCTGCGTCATAGAGCACGTTGGCGTTGGCGCCGTCGAGGAGGATGCCGACGACTCGCTCGGGTGGGTCCTGCCCGGAATCGAGCAAGCCGGCGATCGCTTCGCCATCCTGGCGGCTCAGGTAGAGCCCGTCGGTCGGCTCTCCACTCGGTCCGATCCCGGTGATCGTCGGTACGCCGAGGAGGGCGAGGATCGTCGGGGCGATGTCGACGAGGCGGCAGTGCCGGTCCACGATGCCGGCGCGGCGGATGCCGGCGCCCGAGGCGATGAACGGCGCCCGAGCTTGGATGATGTCGAGGGAGCCGTGCTCACCGCGGTGGGTGACGTGGCGATGGGCGGCCGTGTGCACCACGCAGAGGTCCGGTGCGCACGGGTGGTCCCAGATCTGGGAGATGTGCTCGTAGGCATACGGGTAGCTGTTGGTGGAGCGGGACGGCTGCCCGTGCGCGAGCTCGTCGGCGAGTGGCGAGAACTTCGCCGGGTCCTGGTCGGCGAGGAGGTCCCGGCCGGCGATCGTCGCCGAGGTGAACCGGTAGCGGCCGTCCTCCCGGTGACGCTCGAAGCGGATGTGGCCGTCAACGGCCTTGACCTCGTAGGTGTCGGGTTCAGGCGACCAGGCGACGAACTCGACGATGGGAGCGAGGTCGGATGAGCACAGCACGTCGAGCGCTCGGTTGCGGTCGGCCTCCATCATTGAGTTGTCCTCTCCTTGCTCTCACCTTCGCCGCGGGCGAGCAGCACCGCCCCCACCACCACAGCTGCAAAGCCAACCATACGCAACACCCCGAGTCCTCCCGGCGGGAGCTGTTCACGGAACAAGACCACGCCGGCACCGATGGGTAAGGCGTTGTTGAGGAGCGTGCACACTCCCGCAGTCACGAGCGCCGTCCCCCGCTGGAAGGCCAACTGCAGGGCGACGAAGGCGAGCACGTAGGTCGCCAGCAGGATGGGCACCAGCAACAGCCCGACGCCGAGCAACGCAGCCTTCGTGGCGATGTCGCCAGCGGCGAACAGCAATCCGGCGGCCGCCCCCAGCCCGGCTCCTGGAGCGAGCAACCGCCGGGGCACGGCCACGGCCACGCCGGCAGCGATCACTGGCAGGAGGATCCACACCGCCGTCGAGTGCCAGCCCGGTCGGACGTCGAGCCGGCCGGACTGGCCGAGTGACACGGCCACTGCCACCAGCCCGGCGACGCAGGCGCTCACCCCGATCCGCTCGCGCGCAGCCAGTGGTGCGTGACCCCATCGCCAAACGGCGAGCGCCAGCACGCCCACGCCGCCGGCGGCCACCGCCTGAACGAGGGAGAGCGGCGCCTCTCTGAGCGCCACGATGTAGATGCCCCAGCCGACCCAGCCGGCCACGTAGCCGACGAGCCAGCGCATGTTCGTGAACAGCGATCGCAGCGATGCGAACGGATGCCGCAGCGACAGCGTCGGGAGCGTGCCGGAGGCGCCGTGCTGCAGAAAGAAACCCCCATTGATCGCCACCGCCGCCACCAACGCCAGCACGAGACCGATGGTGAGTTTCAAGGACCCGACCGTAGTTCGGAGCGGGTTGACCGGCGGGCTCGACGGTGTCGCCTGCCCGTGTTCGAGTGACGGCGAAGTAGGCGGCGGCCCGGGTGGCCGAGGCAGGACCCGGCGGCAACGTCACGCGGTCACCTGGCGAGCCGCCTCGCGAGGTGGCGCCCAGTCCTTCAGAGGTCCCGGATCAGGTGGAAGCGGTCCAGGACGTGGCCGCAGCGGTTCCCGGCCACACGGCTGGGTCGGCGGGTCAGAGGGCGGCACCTCTCGGGTCGGCCGGAGAGCCGGGCGCACCGTGGACACACGGACTGGCTGCCCGTCATGGAGGACCTGTAGTGGCTCGCCGTCGAGGAGCCGGTAGGTCGTGGTGTCGGGCGTGACCTCGACTCGCAGCCGCCTGTGCTGCACCAAGATGGCGATGGTCAGCCGGGTGATGCCCGGGGGCAGCCGGGGCGCGAAGCCAACGGTGCCATCCCGTTCGCGCATGCCGGCAAGCCCCGCAACGAGGGCGATCCAGGTCCCCGCGAGAGCGGCGACATGCAGGCCGTCGCGGGTGTTGTGCTCGAGGTCGTCGAGGTCCATGAGGGCGGCCTCGGCCAGGTAGTCGTGCGCCAGCCCGAGGTGCCCGACCTCGGCGGCGATCACCGCCTGGGTGCAGGCCGATAGGGACGAGTCCCGCACGGTCAGGCCCTCGTAGTAGTTGAAGTTGCGAGTCTTCTCCTCTGCGGTGAAGGCGTCGCCGCGCAGGTGCATGGCGAGCACGAGGTCGGCCTGCTTGACCACCTGTTTGCGGTAGAGGTCGAAGTAGGGGAAGTGAAGCAGCAAGGGGTACTGCTCGGCTGAGGTGGCGGCGAAGTCCCAGACCTCATGACTGGTGAAGCCTTCCGCCTGGGGATGAACCTCGAGCGAGTCGTCGTACGGGATGAACATGGCCTTCGCGGCGTCCCGCCAGGCGGCCATCTCTTCCTCGGCGATGTCGAGCTGGCGGGCCTGGTCCGGGTGACGCTCGGCCGCATCTGCCGCCGAGCGGAGATTGTGCTGACCCATGAGGTTCGTGTAGACGTTGTTGTCGGCCACCGCGGAGTACTCGTCGGGGCCGGTGACCCCGTCGATGCGGAACCGGCCGGCGGCGTCGTAGTGGCCGAGCGAGCGCCACAGCCGGGCCGTTTCGGTCAACAGCTCGAGGCCCACATCTCGCTCGAACATCTTGTCCCCGGTAACCGTGACGTAGCGGACCACCGCGCCGGCGATGTCCGCCCCCACGTGGAAGGCAGCGGTCCCGGCTGGCCAGTAGCCCGAGCATTCTGCCCCGGTGATGGTGCGCCAGGGAAAGGCGGCGCCCGCGTGCCCGAGCTGGTGGGCACGCTCGGTGGCCATCGGCAGGGTCGTCTGGCGCCACCGGAGCGCATGGGCGACAGCCTCTGGGGCGGTGTAGGTGAGCACGGGCAGGACGAAGGTCTCGGTGTCCCAGAACGCGTGGCCGTCGTAGCCGGGCCCGGTCATGCCCTTGGCCGGGATGGCCCGTCCCTCGGCTCGGGCTCCGGCCTGGAGGACGTGGAACAGGGAAAAACGCACCGCCTGCTGAACCTCGGGGTCACCATCCACCTCGACATCCGCGCGCCCCCAGAAATCATCAAGGTAGGCGCGTTGCTCGTCGACCAGGCCGTCCCAGCCGGTCTGGCCCGCGGCGGTGAGGGCGGCGGCGACCTGGTCTCGCACCGCTGGCTCCGAACGCTCCGCTGACCAGCCGTAGGCGACGAACTTGACCACGTGCAGCCGCTGGCCCGGCTCGAGGCTGGCGGTGATGGTCACCCGGCCGAGATCAGGGAAGCTCTCGGCCGAGACCTGCGCGGAGGAGGGACCCTCGATGTGGTGATCCATGGCAGCGGCGACTCGCAGACCGCTGGCGACGGTGCAGTGCAGCAGCGACGCCCCGGCGTCACGAGAGGCGTGGGACTCCGAGCGCAACGGCGCCGCCAGCACGGCCGACACTCGGGGGTCGCCGCCAGCCGACGGAAGGGCCTCGTTGGCAACCAACTCGGACTGGACCACCACCCGTACTGCGGCGTCGAGTGGTTCGACCTCGTAGGAGATAGCGGCTACCGAGCGCTGGACCAGTGACACCAGGCGTGTCGAACACACCCGCACGCCACGACCGCTCTGGGACACCCACTCGACGTGGCGCTTGAGGAGGCCGGAGCGGAAGTCCAGCGATCGTTCGTGGACGCCTAGCTCGCCGTAGCGGACATCGAAGGGCTGATCGTCGACGAGGAGGCGGATCAGCTTGGCGTTGGTGACGTTGATCACCGTCTGGCCGGCCTCGGGGTAGCCGTAGCCGGCCTCGGCGTATGGCAACGGACGGGACTCGTAGACGCCGTTGAGGTACGAGCCAGGCAGGCCGTAGGGTTCGCCCTCGTCGAGGTTGCCCCGCCAGCCCATGTGTCCGTTGGACAGCGCGAACAGCGACTCGCTCTGGGCGAGCACATCGAGGTGGAGCTCGGTCTCTCTCAGGCACCAGGGCTCGATCGGGTAGGCGGGGTGCTGGATCACGGCCGGTCCAGCAGCTCGGCGAGGTCGTTCACGACGGTGTCGGCGCCGTGGGCGCGCAGCGCCTCGGCCTGTCCGACCCGGTCGACGCCGACGACGAATCCGAAACCTCCCACTCGGCCGGCCTCCACCCCGGAGAGGGCGTCCTCGAACACCGCAGCCTGGTCGGGTTCAACACCCAGGGCGCGGGCCGCGGCGAGGTAGGTGTCGGGCGCTGGCTTTCCAGCCAGGTGGTCTGCTTCGACGGTGACGCCGTCGATGCGTATCTCGAACAGCTCAGCGATGCCGGCGGCCACGAGCACGGCAGCGCAGTTGGCGCTGGAAGACACCACGGCCCGATGCAGGCCGGCTGCGCGCACGGCCCGGACGTAGCGGACCGACCCCGCGTAGGCCTCGACGCCGCCCTCTCGGATCTTTCGCAGGACGATCTCGTTCTTCGCGTTGCCGAGCCCATTGACGGTCTCTGCCCCCGCCTGATCACCGGGAGCACCGTCGGGCAGATCGATGTGACGTGACTCAAGGAACGAGCGCGTCCCGTCGGCCCTGGTCTTGCCGTCGACGTAGGTGTCGTAGTCGGCCTGGGTGTCGAAAGCGACGAAGGGTCCGCCGTTCTTGTCGGCCCGGGCCTTCAGGTAGGCGTCGAACATCTCCTTCCACGCCGTCGCGTGGATCTTGGCGGTCTCGGTGAGGACACCGTCGAGGTCGAACAGGCACGCTCGCATCCGCTCGGGCAGGCCCACGCCGCGGTTCGTGGTCATCTTCGCACGAGGTCCGTCAGCACGACCGCCTCGCTGCTCTCTGAGCGCTTGGTAGCGCTGAGCAGCGGCTCGCGAGCCACCTGGACAGCTGGTCGTCGGTCACGTCCAGGTAGCGTAGGTCAGGAGAATCGAGGCTTCCGTGACGAACACCGATGCCGGTTCAACTCCTGGCCAACAGCTCACGGGTCTCTCGTGCGATCTCGAGGTCCTCGCGGGCCAGCACGACGAGCGTGGGAATCGGGCTTCCGGCCGGGCTGATCAGCCGGTCACCTTCGCCGTGACGGTTCGCTTCCTTGTCGAGACTGACCCCGAGGAAATCGAGTCCTCCCGCAGCGAGTTCGCGTACTTCGCAGGAGTGCTCTCCGACGCCACCGGTGAAGACCAGGGTGTCCATCCCGTTCATGGCGGCAGCCATGGCCGCGACCCCGGCTCGCAATCGGTGCACGTAGACACCGAGCGCGAGCTCAGCGTCCGGCTCTCCCGCGTTCACGCGCGCAACGACGTCGCGCATGTCCCCCGTCCCGGCGAGCCCCATCAAGCCGGAGCGGTGCTCAAAGGTAGCTGCGAGCTCAGCAGCCGGGGTTCCGACATGTTCTTCCAGCCAGAGCACCAGCCCTGGGTCGAGGCTGCCGGCGCGGGTGGCCATGACGAGGCCCTCGAGGGGCGTGAATCCCATGGTGGTATCGACTGACCGCCCCGCATTGACCGCCGCGAGCGAGGCTCCAGCGCCGAGGTGACATGTCACGACCCGGAGCGGTTCCGCGCTTCTGCCGACGAGCTCGGCAGCCCGCCGCGAGGCATACGCGTGAGAAAGGCCATGGAAACCAAAGCGCCGTATGCCGAACCGCCGCCGCCATTCTGCGGGGAGGGCATAGGTTGCAGCCTCCGCCGGCATGCCAGCGTGGAACGCGGTGTCAAAGCAGGCGACCGCCGGCACACCAGGCAGTGCTGCGCTCGCCGCGTCCAAAGCGGCGAGCGACACAGGCTGGTGCAGAGGTGCCAAGTCGCTGAAGGCGCGGATCCGCGCCAAGACGGCGGCATCGATCCGCACTGGACCGGTGAACTCCGTGGCGCCGTGAACGATCCGGTGCCCCACCGCATCCACATCTCCGAAGCTCGCCAACGCCTCCCCCATCGCGGCTGCGCCGGATCTCGAGCGAACAGCTGGCAGGTCGACGGACGCGGTGACCTCGTCCCGGCTGTCGAGGACCCGGAGTTTCAGGCTGCTGGAGCCGGCGTTGACGACAAGGACGCGCATCACAGGCTCGTCAGTGCGGCCATACCCAGTCGCGCACCTCGGGCGGGTCTTCGCCGTACTGGCGCGTGTATTGGCGGCACACGAGGCGCCGGTCGCTCATCGCCTGGCGGACGTGGCCCGCTCTGGATGCCAGTCCCGGTACTCGGTCGATGACGTCCATTACGAGGTGGAAGCGGTCGAGGTCGTTCATCATGACCATGTCGAACGGCGTCGTCGTCGTCCCCTCCTCCTTGTACCCCCGCACGTGAAGGTTCTCGTGGACATGGCGGCGATAGGTGAGACCGTGGATGAGCGAGGGGTAGCCGTGATAGGCGAAGATGATCGGCTTGTCGGTGGTGAACATGGAGTCGAACTCTGCGTCCGACATCCCGTGGGGATGCTCGCTGCGGGGCTGGAGGCGCATCAGGTCGACCACGTTCACGACCCGAACCGAGAGCTCCGGTAGCTGCTCGCGGATTATGGCGGCCGCAGCCAGGGTCTCCAACGTCGGTACGTCCCCGCAGCAAGCCAGCACGACGTCGGGCTCGCCGCCAGCGTCGTTGCTCGCCCACTCGAAGATTCCCGCTCCTCGCGTGCAGTGAGTGACGGCATCGTCGATGCCGAGCCAGGTCAGCTCCGGCTGCTTGCCGGCCACGATCACGTTCACGTAGTTCTGCGATCGCAAGCAATGGTCGGCGACCGACAGTAGGCAGTTGGCATCGGGCGGCAGGTAGACGCGGATCACCTCGGCCTTCTTGTTCACGACGTGGTCGATGAAACCGGGGTCCTGGTGAGAGAACCCGTTGTTGTCCTGGCGCCACACGTGAGAGGACAGCAAGTAGTTGAGCGAGCCGATCGGTCTGCGCCAGGCGATCTCCCGTGTCACTTTCAGCCACTTGGCGTGCTGGTTGAACATCGAGTCCACGATGTGGACGAACGCCTCGTAGCAGTTGAAGAGCCCATGACGGCCGGTGAGCAGGTAGCCCTCCAGCCAGCCCTGGCACAGGTGCTCGGAGAGCACCTCCATCACTCGTCCGTCAGGAGCGAGGTGGTCGTCGCCCGGCAGCCGTTCGGCATCCCAGGCCCTGTCGGTCTCCTCGAAGACTGCACTGAGCCGGTTCGAAGCGGTCTCGTCGGGCCCGAAGAGCCGGAAACGATCCGGGTTTGCCACGATCACATCTCGCACGAAGGCGCCGAGCAAGCGGGTGGCCTCGGCCACCGCCTTGCCCGGAGACGGGACCTCGACCGCATAGTTCCGGAAGTCAGGCAACTCGAGCTCTCGCAACAGCAGGCCGCCGTTGGCGTGCGGGTTGGCGCTCATCCGCCGGTAGCTCCGCGGCGCGAGCTGAGCGAGCTCGTCGACCAGCGTGCCACCCTCATCGAAGAGCTCTTCCGGCCGGTAGCTGCGCATCCAGTCTT
>JBEKLQ010000052.1:0-26957 GCA_050010115.1 Acidimicrobiales bacterium
CAACAAGTACTACATCATGGACCTGGCGCCCGGAAAGAGCCTGATCGAGTGGGCACTCCAACACGGTCACACCTGTTTCGCGATCAGCTACCGCAACCCCGATGCGACCATGCGTGACCTGGGCTTCGAGGACTACCTGCGGCAGGGCCCCTTGGATGCTGTCCGGGTCGTTCGTGAGATCACCGGCGCCCCGGAGGTCAACACAGTCTCGGTGTGCCTCGGGGGGACGTTGACCGCTATCGGGCTGGCCCACAACGCGGCGATCGGCGATCACTCGATCAAGTCGGCGACGTTCCTGAACACCCACACCGACTTCTCCGTCCCCGGCACGCTCGGCGTGTTCACTGATGAGGCCACGATCGCCGGTCTCGAGAAGCAGATGGCCAAACAGGGCTTCCTCGAGTCCGACAAGATGGCGCACACGTTCGATGCGTTGCGGGCCAACGACCTGGTGTTCCAATACGTCGTGAACAATTGGCTGCTCGGCAAGAAGCCGCCCGCCTTCGACCTGTTGGTGTGGAACAAGGACAGCACCCGGATGCCGGCCAGGATGCACTCGGAATACCTGAGGTCGTGCTATCTCCGCAATGAGTTCGCTCGGGGAGAGTTCGAGATTGCCGGCCAGAAGCTCGACCCCGGCAAGGTCAAGGTTGACACCTACGTGCTGTCCGCGGTCGACGACCACATCGTCCCGTGGGTCTCGGGCTACAAGACCACTCAGCTGCTCGGCGGTCACAACCGGTTCGTGTTGAGCACGTCCGGGCACATTGCGGGGATCGTCAACCCACCGGGCCCGAAAGCCAAGCACTGGACCAACGACGCTAGCCCGGCCGATCCGCAGGAGTGGAAGGACGCGGCGCAACTGCAAGAGGGTACCTGGTGGGAGGACTGGGCCAAATGGATTGCCAGGCAGGGCGGTCCCAAGGTGGCCGTTCCCCGACAGCTCGGTAGCACGGAGTATCCACCGATCGAGGCCGCACCCGGCAGCTACGTACGCGCCCGCCCATGAGTCGGCCTCGACCGATCGTGGTCGACTCGCAGCTGCTCTGCGTCCATGGGCTCCAGATCGCCATGCGGCTTCAGGGTGAGGGCGATCCGCTGCTGCTGATCAATGGGATGAGCCGCCCGCTCCAGAGCTGGGATCCGTTCACGCGGGAGCTGGTCGGGCGAACCGTCGTCAGCTTCGACGCACCCGGGGTCGGGGGCAGCGCCACGCCGGTGTTGCCCCTGTCCATACCCGGGCTAGCCGAGCTCGCGGTGGAGGTGCTAAATGCCGTTGGCGTGGATGACGCAGACGTTCTCGGGTTCTCCCATGGTGGTGCTGTCGCCCAGCAGCTCGCTTGCGACGCTCCGGGCAGGGTGCGTCGGTTGGTCCTCGTCTCCACCTCGTGCGGCGTGGGAGCCACCCCGGGCCACAGCCGAACCGTCCTGCGCGGTCCCGGGGCGCCCGCTGACGGCAACTCCTGGCCACGCGCCAACGCATGGGGCCTGTTGTGGCAATCGTTGGCGTTCTCGAGCTGGTCGAGCATCCCGTTCCTCGGCGCCATCAGAGCGCCCACACTCGTCGTGTGCGGGACCCACGACCGTGTCGTGCCCCCCGCGAACAGCCGGATGCTGGCCGGACGCATCCCGGACGCTTCCTTGGTCTTGCTGCCTGGAGGTCACGACCTGCAGCGCCCCGAACCGGCTAGGGCGTTGGCGCGCGTCGTCGAGGATTTCCTAGGGCGGCGGGCTTAGTCTTGCCCGCCGAGTTTGTGCGCGCCGGGGCGCGCCAATAACTATGTCGGCTCGGCCAGCAGCCGCGGAGCCGCCAGCCCTCGACGACGAAGGACATGACCATGCCTGATCTGCGCTTTGACGGACGTGTAGCCATCATCACCGGAGCCGGTGGCGGTCTTGGGCGCTCTCACGCGCTCGCGCTCGCGCGTCGGGGAGCCCACATCCTGGTAAACGACCTTGGTGGCGCACTCGACGGCAGCGGCTCCTCGATATCCGCCGCAGACCGGGTCGTCGACGAGATCACAGCCTCAGGTGGCATGGCGGCGCCCAACCACGACAGCGTGGCTACCTGGGAAGGGGGGCAGGCGATCGTGCAGGCGGCACTGGACGCCTTTGGGCGAGTCGACGTGCTGGTCAACAACGCAGGCATCCTGCGGGACAAGGCCTTTCACAAGATGGACCAGTCCATGATCGACGCGGTGATCGACGTCCACCTCAAGGGAGCTCTCTACGTCAGTCAGCCGGCCTTTCGCCTGATGCGCGAGCAAGGCTATGGCCGCATCCTCAACACCAGCTCCGCCTCCGGCCTGTTCGGCAACTTCGGTCAGGCCAACTACGGCGCAGCCAAGGCCGGCCTTGCCGGGTTGACCCGCGTACTCGCGCTCGAGGGTGCCGGCCACGGCATCAAGGTCAACGCCATCGCGCCGATCGCGTCGACACGGATGACCGAGGACATCCTGGGAGACCTCGCGGCTAAGGTCGCGCCCGAATCCGTGAGCCCTCTGGTCGCCTACCTCGCTCACGAGGAATGCTCGGTCAACGGACACGTCTACTCCGTGGCGGGCGGTCGGATCGCCAGGATCTTCGTCGCCGAGACGCACGGCATCGTGCTCACCGAGAACTCTCCCGAAGCCATTCGTGCTCACCTGTCACTCATCGACCAGCTGGACGTCGATCAATACCACGAGCCGTCGTCGCTGGACGACGAAACCACGATCATCGCCAAGGCGCTGTCGGAGGTTTTCTGAGAAGGGTTACTTAGAGGCCTACCCGAACGCCAGCTGCACGTCGTCCGAGGACGGCTCGCGACGCTGTTGCGTGCTCTCGAAAAATCGTGCGCCGTTCTCTGCCTGCGAATCAGCGGCCATCGCGACGACGGCCGGATCGATGCGCATCACGGCGTATCCCGCCACGGCCCCGGCCCCGAAGCCTGGAGTGAAAATCCGCATGGGCTCGGAGATGACGCCGTCGCGGACGGCGTCATGGATGGCCAGCGGGATGCTCGCCGAGGAGGCGTTGCCGACGTGCTCGATGTTGAAGTAGAGGCTGTCGGAAGACAGCCCCGCCTGCGTGGCAAGCTCGGTGACCATCGTCTTGTTAGCCTGGTGGGGCACGATGAGGTCAATGCTCTCCAGGAGCGAAGCTTCCACCCCATCGGGGTCGGGGAGCACCTTGAGCTCGTCAATCATCTGTACGAGATAGCGGCCGGCCAACGACTTGACCTCCGGACCGTAAACGGTGATGTTGTTGTCGAAAGCGGGGTTGGGCCAAATGATCGAGTTCACTTCGCTGGCCGGACCGCTGGCGTAGGTCTGCAGGTACTCGATGTCCGGCGGCTCGCCCTGTGGGGCAACCCCGACCACGATGGCGGCGGCTCCGTCACCGAAGATCATGCGCGATGGCCGGACGTTGCCGATCTTGTCCGAGAACTTTTCCACGCACACAACAAGCACGGGACGTTGCACCTCCTGGAGGATTCGCGTCGCATCGGATAGGCCGTAAGCTAGCCCCGCACACGCCGCGACGATGTCGCAGGACGCGTGGGTCTGGAAGATGCCCAGTTGACCGGAGATCCACGTCGCGACCGAGGGAATCATCCGAGTGCTCGTGCACGTGCATACGAGCACTGCCCCGATCTCCTCGGGACCACGCCCGGCGTGGGTCAGTGCAGTCTGTGCCGCCTGTAGCGCGATCTCCTCGAGGCCGTGCGAGGTGTAGCGGCGTTGCTCGATGCCGGTCTTCTCGCGGATCTCGTCTGCTGCCATCGGTGACCAGTTGTAGGCAGCGTTGCGAATCAGATCCTCATTGGTGCAGACCACATCACCGTGGACAACCGCCAGGGCCTCGATGTGGGGCATCACCGAGAAGTGGGTCCGCACGTTCACCGGTGGGTAGGGGTGCACCGGGTGAGCGGCCTCTGTGGCCTTCAAGGCGGGCGGGGACGCCCGGCTGGCTTCGAGGCGTCGAAAGAAGCCCCGAACTTCCTGGTCGCGTGGGTGGAAGACCACAACGTAGTCGTCGTCGCTCAACTGGCCGACTTCGACGAGCTCAGCCTCCGCGCGGTCCCACGGGTATTGGTTGTGCAGCACCATGGCCCAGCGGTTCAGGGCCTCGAGCTCAGCGACCTCCTCGGCGCAGTCAACGATGTCGGTGAACTCGTAGACCGGGAAGTCGGCGTCGTAACTGGGCAGCCGGAAGGTGAGGTTGGTGGGGTCGGACAGGATCTCGGCCACCGTGGGCTTGATCGTCGGCAGATCGGTGGCATGGTGCTTGCGGTGCCCGAACACATCGAAGAGGATCCCGAAGATGCGGTCCTCCACTTCGCGGTCCCACGTCGGCGGCAGAGTCTCGTAGGCACGCTGCACCGCGGCGACCTTGCGGTCACCGTCTTCCCACGGCGTCAGGATCGGCAGGAAGACATCGTTACGAGTGCGCGGCACGTCAGACCAGCGGGTGGGCCGCTTCTCGTACAACGTCATAGCAAAGCGGTTGGTCCAGAAGAGGTTCAGTGCGAGGTCGCGCATCAGCTCGTATCGGCTGGAGTAGGCGCCCTCCTCCACGCGGTGCAGGATGTCCGTGCCCGTGGGCGCTTTCACCTCGAAGTCGCGTCTGATCACGCTGTCGAGCTGCTCGAGACTGTGCATGACAGACAAGTCCAGCTCCGGGACGAAGTTCGAAGGAAACACGATTTGGTCATGACGGTTAACTACGAATGGCTGCATTGCACGTCCTTTGTATGGAGACCTCAGAGGGCTGCCACTGTGGGGTTGTCGGAGGCGGTCCGGCTGATACCCCGCTCGACGGCTCCGATGAGGTAGGGCCGGAGATCGCGGGCGGGAATGATCGCGTGGACGGAGCCGACTGCGAGCGCTCTCTCGATGTTGTGGATCTGCTCGAACTCATTGGCAACCTCACCGAGCTTCTCCGAGCGCACTGAGGCGCGCACGTCGGTCAGCTCGATCCGCCGGTGGGGGCGTTCGACCTCATCGGCCACAGCCAACGCTGCTTCCATCGTTGCGACCCGGGGGTCCTCGGACGTGCGGGTGGCGACGTCGCGGGAGAACACGACGGCCGCGGCCGGCGCGCCCCCGATCACCGAGGCGAATGAACCTTCAACGGCAATGATCTCCATGTTGTCATTCAGGACACCGGAGAAGACGACGAAGGCGCCCCCGTGATAGCGCGAAATCACGCAGAAGACGATCGGGCCCTCGAAGTTCACGATCGCCCGGCCGATCTCGGCACCGTACTCAAGTTGCATCTTGCGCAACGACTCAGGTGAACCGTCGAACCCTGACAGATTCGCCAGGACAACGAGAGGGCGGTTGCCGCTGGCTGCGTTGATGGCTCGCGCTGTCTTCTTCGATGATCGGGGGAACAGCGTGCCGGCGGTCCACTGGTCCGGACCGTCGGCGGGGAGCCAGCCTCGCCGAGGGATCGGGCGGGACTCGATACCGAGCACCGTGACCGCATAACCGCCGAGATGGGCATCCAGGACGACCGTCGTGTCGGCGTCGGCCATGCCAGCCCAGCGCTCAAGGACGTCGTGGTCCTGGTCGACCACCGCACGCATGACGGTTCGGATGTCGAACGGCTTCTTGCGATCCCGGTTGACCTCGTCGGAGAAGATGTCCCCCACAGTCGTGAAGTCGCTGTCCCGATGGACGTGCGGGTAGCTGCGCACATCGCGGTCGTGTGGGTCGCTGCTGTCGGCTCGACGGGGGGAGCGTTCTCCCGGAGCGACGTAAGTGTGCTCGTAGTGGGCGAACAGCGTGTTGCACGCCGCGGTCAGGTTGGGTGCCCAGTACTGCGCCTGTCCGTTCGGTCCCATGACCCGGTCGTATCCGCCGATACCGAAATTATCCTCGGCTGATACACCCCCGGAGTAGTCCAGCGAGTGCTTGCCGGTCAACACCATTGCGCTGTCCGGTGTCATGATCAGGATCCCTTTGGTGTGCATCAGCATGGTCGCTTCAGCGTTCCAGTACGGCTGCGCCCCCACGTTGATCCCGGCCACGACTACGTTGACCTCGCCACCGGCCTGGGTGAAGGTGATCAACCGTCGCAGAGCGCGTGCCACCCAGTCCATGTTCTCGGTGCCGCTGTCCATTGAGATTTTGGCGCCCGAGGACAGGGCGAACCACTCATCCGGAACTTTCATCTCCTCGGCGAGGTCGAGGGCGGCGATGACCAGCGCGCACTCTGGCTCCGCAACCGAACCCAGCGACTTGGTCGGATCACCGAACAGAACAACACGCACCATGCCTTCGGGGTGGCGGGCGGAGGGTGTCGAAACCAGACCGGCGACGATCCCCGCTCGGTTGCGCCCCGGAGGCCGGTCGACCGGCACAAGCCGACCGGCCTCGTCCAGGTCGTGCTCGGTGAAGGTGCCACTGGCCCCGGTGAGCAGCGGGACGATCTCGTAGGGGTAGACGGTGCCGCGGGCTCGCGAGCGCCGCACGTTCTGGGTGTAGGTGTCCAGCGGTGCCAGCGGCTCCGTTGGCGGCTCCGTGGCGGTCACGCCGACACCTGCCCCGGGCCGGTTGGAGAAGATCAACGCGACCTCTCTAGGCTCCGCGCCGGGTTGGTCCCGGAGTCGAGCCAGCACCATGACCTCCTCCAGTCCGGCGCCCGCCGTCAGGGGTGCCAACGCTCGTGCGGAAGCGCGCAGCTCCTCCAGGGACAACTCGATCGGAGGCCACACGTACAGGAAGATTCGGTTGGCGTCGAGCCGCCCTCCAGCCCCGCGCTCGGCCAGGCTGGCGCGGATGCTCTCCAGGCAGGCCGCGAGCGTGCGCTCGACAGCGGGGAACGCGACGACCTGGCCTGACGCGTCCCGCAGCGGCGTCACATCGCGGACTTCTGCCAACGCCACGAGCCGCTCATCGGCGGGGTTGTCCGGGGCGACGCAGTGGAACAGGTACGTATCCTCGGTCGAAGGAAGCCGCGTGCCTTCGAAGTTCTTCAACCGCCACAGGTCAAGGCGCTGACCTGTCAACGGATGCATGCCGCGGATCACTCGCTCCTCCTTCATGTGCCCGTGCGATGGGCGGAACGTGAACTCCCGCACCTGGGCCCCAGCGCGGCTACACACCGTGACCGTCACGCGTCGACCGATGACCAGTACCGGCACGTCGGCCAGCATCGCTCGAAGCATCGCGGCTATCGAGTCCGAGTCGGCTGACGGGTCGCTCGACGACAGGTAGAGGTCAACGACGAGGTTCTTCGGATCAGCGACCTCGGCGGCCAAACCAGCGACGCTGACGAGGACAGCGGGTAGCTCGGAGAGGTCACCCATGGTCGAGATGAGGTGGAGCTGCTTGCCGCGCAACTCGAACGCACCCGTCACGAACTGCCGACCCTCGAGCCGGAAGGAGCGGACGTCCTCCAGGGCGCGCACCTTGTAGTAGCGGCGGGTCAGCACCTCGAGCATCGGTTCCAATCCGGAGCTGTTGATTCCGATTCGCTGAGCCAGCATCCGGATCAGAGGCTCGGGGCTCGCCGCTAACGCCTCGATCTGCTGCGCGTAGTCGGCTGCGTCCGGATGCTCGTCGAGGTAGTGAAGACGTTCGCGGACTGTCGCGTAGACCTGCTCTCGGACCTGCAGGATGAGGGGCTGGTTGAAGAGCCGGAACCGTATGCTTCGGGCGAGGTCACCAACTGCTGGATAGCGTAGTTGGGTGGCGACGATCAGCCTGTCGAGAACCTCGCCGATCTCGTCGTGGGCAGCACTCGTCGACACCTCCTCCTCCAGCAGCCACCGCTCGAGCAGGGCGGTGACCACCGGGATCTGGTCGGCCGCCCGCTGCTGGGCCAGGAACACTCGGTAGACCGCCTCCTCCAGCTCGGGACTCGGTCCCAGATCTGCGAGGCCATAGTGGCGAAGCACTCGCGACAACCTCGTCCGGAACGCAGCCGGCAGGCTCTCTTGCTCGACGTCTAGGGAGTGCAGATAGGTGTGGAAGTGCTCCCGTGGGCTGTGGACACGCTCGTCCGGATCCTCCTCTTCCCTAGTGGGCCGGTTGCGCGACAGTTCGCACAGGTCAGCGAATGTGGTGAGCAGCGCGAACTCTTCGCGCCTCAGCCCGGCGTCGTCCTTCCCAAGCTCGTCGCGCAGCTCTGAGTACTGGGCGCTCAGAGTGCGGGCCTGGCTGGCGCTCACGTCGTAGCCGGTGATCATGGCTCGCAGCGCGTCGAGGTGCTCACGCGCCCGAGTCGGCACGTCGGGCCTGTCTCCGGATCTCTGCGCCTCGAAGCTGACAGCCGGGGAGTTCGATGCGGTGGCCCCGACCTCGTCGACGGGGCGATCGAACAGCAGCAGCGGCGCCCCGGCATCAACCTGGGAGTTGACGGCGGCAAGGACCTCGCGCACCCTCCCCGCGCGCGGAGCCGGCACCACGGTCTCCATCTTCATGCTTTCGAGTACGGCGATCGTCGCTCCGGCCTTGACGTCGTCGCCTGCCTTGACGTTGATCGCTACCACCACTGCAGGCGCCGGTGAACGGACCACTCCGGTCTCGTCCCGCGCGATCCGGTGACTGACACCGTCGACCTCGACCAAGTGATCGGCCGGACCGGCCACCGATACGACGTGGAAGGGTGCTCCACCGAGCCCGAGCCGGCTTTCGAAGGGGCTCAGGCGGTCGACGTCGACGTCGATGAGTCCCCCGTCCACCTCCAGCCGGTATCGGCGAGCATCTACCTGAGCTACCTCCATCCGATAGGTCCGCGTCTGGTAGCCGAGCTCGACCTTGCGGCCAGCGGTGTGGCTGGCCCGTGGCCGACCGCCGCGAGCGGAGCCGAGGAAGGCAGCTCGCTCGAGGGCCTGCTCGGCGTCGTAGGCATCGATGGCAACGCTGAGCAGAGCGACGTCGGCGTGGCGAGCCGGCGCTGGGGTCGTGGAAGCGCCGACACGGTCCAGCCAGCCCGTGTCCGCCTCACCGGACACGACCTCCGGACGGTCGAGCAGGTCCAGCAAGAACGACCTGGTGGTCGTGCCACCCCGGATCACGATCGTGGTCTCGCGTAGGGCACAACGCAAGCGAGCCAAAGCCTCTGAGCGGTCCTGCCCCGAGGCGATGATCTTGGCGACCATCGAGTCGTAGTCAGGTGGAATCGTGTCACCGGCAGCGAAACCGGTGTCGACGCGGATGCCTGGACCGGACGGCAGGCGGAGCAGCTCGACGATGCCCGGGGCGGGCGCAAAGCCCCGATCGGCGTCCTCGGCGTTGAGGCGGGCCTCGATTGCGTGCCCGACCTGTGGCGGTGCTTCTCCGACCAGCCGCTCGCCGTCAGCCACGAGCAACTGCAACTTGACCAGGTCGAGCCCGGTGGTTGCCTCGGTGACCGGGTGCTCGACTTGCAATCGGGTGTTCACCTCCAAGAAAGCGAAGGTCTTCTCGGTCGGCTGGTAGAGGAACTCGACGGTTCCCACCCCGCGGTAGCCGGCAGCCCGCACGAGGGCGACCGTCGCCGTGCGGAGCTCAGCCTCCTGTTCGGCGTTCAGCATCGGAGAACTCGACTCCTCGACCAGCTTCTGGTTGCGTCGCTGGATGGAGCAGTCGCGGACTCCGGGTGCCCACACGGCGCCATGATTGTCGGCGATGACCTGCACCTCGATGTGCCGAGCCCCGACAACGAGTCGTTCGAGGAAGACAACCGGATCACCGAAGGTGCGCGACGCTTCGGTCTGCGTACGCCCGAGCGTGACCTCGAGCTCGCTGGCTGAGTTGACGACGCGAATGCCCCGCCCCCCACCGCCGCTCCTGGCCTTGATGATGAGCGGGTATCCGATCGTGCGGGCATGTCCGACTGCATCCTCGAGGCTGTGCACCGGCCCCCCGCTCCAGGGCGCCACCGGGACCCCGCTCTGCTCAGCCAGGAGCTTGGCCTCGATCTTGTCGCCCAGTTTGCGCATGGCCTCCGGTGGAGGACCGATGAACACCACACCGAGCCTTTCGCACAGCTCGGCGAACGCGGGGTCCTCGGCTACGAAACCCCAGCCGACCCACACTGCGTCGGCACGACTGGCCCGCAGCGCCCGCTCGAGCTCGGCGTGGTCGAGGTAAGCACCGCCCGCGGTAGTGACTTCCCGTAGACACACCGCCTCGTCAGCCGCCCGGACGAACAGCGCCCGCCGTTCCGCCCGGGTGTGCAGGGCGATGACCCGGATGCCGCAGCCACGCTGCTCGTTCAGCTCTCGAACCGCCCGGGTCAGCCGCATCGCGGGCTCACCCCGATTGACTACCAGCACACGAGTGAACATTGGGGAACCTCCATCGACCAGCTCGCTCAGCCATCCGGTGTCCACGCGCGACCACGCAGTACACGCACGGCCCGTGGGGCGTATCTAGGTGAGCCGTCCCTGGATCTAACGCGGTTTCATGCAGGCCACCTCGGGGGTCGAGGCGGTCAGGGTGGTGCGTTTACGCTAGTGCTGTTCGTACTCGACCGGAGGCAGCTGACCGGTCGAGTAGCGCAGCCGTCGGGTGATTCACTTCAAGGGCTATCCAGGTGAGCGGAGTAGTGCCAACATCTTGCGTCCAGGCCGGAGTGTGGGGATGACAGAGCGGTCGCGTCTTCGGTGCAAGGCGTTGAATGACATGTCGATGTCCGCGGAGGATGCTGCCGAGTTCATCGTGTCGGGCGACCACGTCGGGATGAGCGGGTTCACCGGTGCTGGCTATCCGAAAGCAGTACCCGCCGCGCTGGTGCGTCGCGTCACCGACGCGACCGCGCGCGGCGACCGCTTCACCGTCAGCGTCTGGACCGGAGCGTCTACCGCGCCCGAGCTTGACGGTGCGTTGGCAGCGGTCGACGGAATCGACCTGCGCATGCCCTACCAGTCCGACCCGGTGAGCCGCGCCAAGATCAACGCTGGGCTGCTCGACTACTTGGACGTGCATCTGTCGCACGTCGCCCAGATGGTCTGGGAAGGCTTCTTCGGTCACCTCGACGTCGCGCTCATCGAGGTCGCCGGCATCACCGCTGATGGTGCACTGATCCCGTCCTCCTCGGTCGGCAACAACAAGACGTGGATCGACATGGCCGACCGGGTGATCCTCGAGGTGAACTCCTGGCAACCCATCGAGCTGGAAGGCATGCACGACATCTACTACGGCACCGCGCTGCCTCCGCACCGCAAGCCGATCCAGATCCTCGAACCGTCCGACCGGATCGGCGTGCCTTACCTGCACTGCCCGCCGGAGAAGATCGTCGCCGTCGTCCCGACGGACGCCCCCGATCGCAACAGCCCGTTCAAGCAGGCTGACGCCGATTCGCAGCTGATCGCCGGTCACGTCCTGGACTTCCTGACTGACGAGGTGCGACGCGGGCGGCTGCCTGCCACGCTGCTGCCGCTGCAGTCTGGCGTCGGCAACATCGCCAACGCCGTGCTCGCCGGACTCGATGCCGGACCATTCCGGCCGCTGACCGCCTACACCGAGGTGATCCAGGACGGCATGCTGCTGTTGTTGGGGTCCGGCACCGTGAGTGTCGCCTCGGCGACGGCCTTCTCCCTCAGCGACGACGGCATCGCCGATCTGCGCGCCAACATCGCCGACTACCGGAACCGGATCATCCTTCGCCCGCAGGAGATCAGCAACCACCCGGAGGTGATACGTCGACTCGGCTGCCTGGCGATGAACGGCATGATCGAGGCCGACATCTATGGCAACGTCAACTCCACCCACATCATGGGCTCGAGCATGCAGAACGGAATCGGCGGCTCCGGCGATTTCGCCCGCAACGCCTACATCGCGATGTTCCTCACGCCGTCGATCGCCAAGGATGGGGCGATCTCCTGCATCGTGCCGATGGTCAGCCACGTCGACCACACCGAGCACGACGTTCACGTCATCGTCACCGAGCAGGGCCTGGCCGACCTGCGCGGCTTGCCGCCGCGGCGCCGCGCCCAGCAGATCATCGACCACTGTGCGCACCCCGACTACCGGCCGGCCCTGCAGGACTATCTCGACCGGGCCACGGCCAGCCGATCCGGTAAGCACACCCCGCACCTGCTCGACGAGGCATTGTCGTGGCATGTGCGGTACTTGCAAGAGGGCACAATGCGACCCGTCTGAGTCGTCAGGGGAAGGCGGTCCGCAGTCTGATGCAAGCTCTCGAGAGCGCCCGTGGGGACGAAGTCTCATCGAAGCGCTGGGTGGGTTGGCTCACATCTCCATGCCGCCGTTGACGGAGAGCACGCTGCCGGTGATGTAGCCGGCGCTGTCTTGGAGCAGGAACCGGACGGCGTGAGCGATCTCGTCAGGGTGGCCCAGCCGGCGCATGGGAATGTTGGCGATGATTCGGTCGAGGACTTCTTCGGGGACGGCGGCAACCATTTCGGTGTCGATGAAGCCGGGGGCGACGCAGTTCACGGTGATGCCTTTGCGGGCTGTTTCAAGGGCCAGGCTCTTGGTGAGCCCGAACAAGCCGGATTTGGACGCGGCGTAGTTGGCCTGGCCGATGCTGCCGGTCTCACCGATGATGGAGCTGATGTTGACGATGCGACCGAAGCCGCGATCGATCATGTGCTCGAGGACGGCTTTGGACATGTAGAAGGCGCCGGACAGGTTGACTCGCAGCACAGCGTGCCAGTCCTCCACGGACATGTTGCGCATGGTCTTGTCGACGGTGATGCCGGCGTTGTTGACCAGGTAGTCGACGTGGCCGTGTTGTTCGACGACTTCGGCGACGACCCGCTGGCAGTCCTCGGGCATTCCGACGTTGCCCTGGTGCAGGGAGACGGCATGGCCTGCAGTCGCCAGTTTGGTGGCCATGTCGTCGGCCGCCTCCCGGTTCCTGCTGTATCCGGCCGCGACGTGAATGCCGTCGGCCGCCAACGCTCCGATGATGGCCGCACCGATTCCACGGGTACCTCCGGTCACCAGTGCGACCCGGTGTTGGTCCATGTTGTTCTCCTCGTTTCGCGAGGTCCGCGACGTGGTCGCCTCCTCGTCAGCTTTCAATGGTGGCCAGACTGAGCACCTCGAGGCGCCAGTCGACGTAGTCCATCTCGGGGTATCGCTCGGCTACGTCCGAGATCACTCTGACGCGGTTTGCGGCGGGATCGACCGCTATCGCGGCGATCTCCTCGGGTGTACGCATGTGGTCCACCACGACGGTGCGCACTGGGATCGGGGCAGTGTCGGCCAGGATGGCCTGGACGAGGACTCGCAGCAGCGCGATCCGAGCCTGGTGGTCATCGGGTGCGGTGAGCTCTGCCGGCAGGTTGCCGGCCACAAGGACCACCGAGGCGTTTGGGCGCAAGGTCCCGAGCACGGCGGACACCGCCTCGAAGCGGGCCAGGAGGCCGCTAGCAAGGAATGCCTGCAACCTGGAGACCACGGTGCCTCCCGACGACGGTACGTTGACTGGTAGCTGGACGTAGTGGTCGACCGCTCCCTGACCGAGCGAAGCGCAGACCTCGACGAGTGTGCCCAGATCGTCGACCGGGACCACCTCACAATCGTGATTTGCCAGCGCCGTGCTTACCGCCGCGACCCGTTCCGGTGAGCCCGTGACCAAGGCTGTTCGCGTCATGGCCGCCACCTCGTCGCGACCGACAGCGTTATCCCAGCGGTCTCCGGACTACGTGCCCCATCGTGCCGGGTCGCCGGGACGGGTTCCTGCGATGCGACATCAGGTCCCAAGGGAACCGCCGATCTCCCCCCGTACGCGGAGAGGCCTCGCTCAAGCTGAGATGTGCTGAGACTACACCTACCGGTTCCCGCAGGCGGCCTCACTCCAAGGCCTACGTCTTGCTCAAGAACCCCCGGGGCCGCGAGGCCAGCCGGCGCTATTTCCCCGTCCCGAGGGCGTTGAGGAAGCTCGCCACGATCGGCCCGTCCGTCGGCCCGCCGTCGCCCGGCGCGTCGATATAGATCATCGCAAAGGCGATGTCACCGTTGAACCCCATGAGCCAAGCATCGATCGAGAGCGGGGTGCCGCTCCCGTACTCGGCGGTCCCGGTCTTCGCGTAGGTCCCGGCCGGGAGCCCCGTGCCCGCCGCCGTCCCGTTCTCGACGACTGAGAGCATCATCTCGTGCAGGTCGCGGTCGAGGGCGGCCGGCACGCGGGTGGTGGGGGCGCTCTCGTCGGGGGCACCCTGGACGACGAACGGCTCACGGATCGTGCTCGTATCCACGTCGGCCGCCACCATGGCGAGGTCGAGCGGGTTGAGGACGACCCTCGACTGGCCGATGGCGCTCGCGGCGAGGTCGGTCTGGCCGACACAGACCGGGACGCTGCCGGTGAACACCGGCAGGCCGGGGTCCCACGTGCCGCCGACGTTGTAGAACGCCGCTGCGTTGTGCAGGCTCGAATAGTTGAGGTGCGCCGTCGTGAGCCCGATGAAGGCGGTGTTGCACGACACGGTGAACGCCTGGAACAAGCTGTTCGCGCTCTCGGAGCCGTCGTCGTTGCGGAGGTTCTCGCCGTCGACGTTGATGACGGCGGGGCAGGTGGCCGGCGATGAAGGTGTGAGCCCGGCGTCGATGAGCGCCGTGCTCGTGATGACCTTCATCGTGGAACCGGGCGGCTGCTCGCCCTCGAGAGCGAGGTCGTAGGCGCCTGCGTTGTTCGCGATGGCCACGATCTTCCCGGTGGACGCCTGGATCGCGACGAGCGCTGCCTCGTTCGGTACGCTCGCCAGAGCGTTCGCCGCGGCGGTCTCGATCGAGGGTTCGATCGTCGTGCGGACCGGCGTCCCAGGCTTCGGGGCAAACGTGGCGAGCGTCTTCTCTGTCGCCCCGGAGGGACTGACCACAGTGATCCTGCCGCCGGGTGAGCCTGCCAGCCGGCGTTCGTCAGCCTGCTCGATCCCACCTTGACCGACGATGCTCTTCGAGGTGTACGGGGCACCGAGGCTCTTCAAGTCCACCTTCGTGATCGCCCCGAGCGTGCCGATGACCCCGACCAGGTCCGCGGGCGTTGTGGACGAGGCGCCGCCCACAGATTGGAAGAAGACTCCGGGTACCGGGTACAGCGTTGGGCGCAGCTGCTCGTAGCGGGACCACGGGACCGTGAAGACCGGCTCGAAGGCCGTCGGGGCGGTCCTTGCTGCAGCGATGGCAGAGGCGACGGCCGAAACCGGCGCGCCAGCAGCGACGAGGGAGGCCGTGAGGGAGGTCGGGTTCTTGATGTAGGCGCCCTCCAGACCGATCACGACACCCGTCGGAGACTCGGGCGAGAGTGGCGTGCCGTCAGAGGCGAGGATGGCGGCGCGCTCGGGCCAGGTGAGCGACACGGAGAATCGGCCGTCGGTGCCGAGCGCGGGATCGATGGTGGCTCTCGACCACTCGACACGCCAGTGGCCGCGAAGCAGGCGCAGGGCGAGTTTCGTGTGGATCGTGAACGGCCCGAAACTACGGAGCTTCAGGCTCTCCGTCACCGGGACCGTCGCCCGGCTCCTGCCGGTAGTCAGAGGCCCGGCGCTGTAGCGTGCCGTCACCACGCCGAGATCTGCGACGGCGCCTGCGTTGACTGTGGCGAAATCCGCCGGTGGATCCTCGCAAAGCTTCGCCATCGCGGCCCAGTCACGTGCCGACCAGTCGGACAGGTAGGTGCTGACGGCCGGTCCCGGCCGGGGTGACGCCTTGGCTGCCGGTTGCGAGGAACAGGCGGTGAGTATGCCCCCGGCGAGGACGAGCGCGGGGAATGCCCGGAGCGTGCTTGCTCGGCCGGCGCGCCACCGGCGCCGGAGGCGCAGAGTCGGGCGAGGCGTCCGTCGCTCGCTCATTAGCTGTTCCTTGCGCACTGCGACCGGATGTTACGGGTGCGTTGCAGCTCGGTGGCGGCAGCCGGGAAATGAGTCTCGGCGGGCGACGCGAACGAGGCCGGCAGATGTCGTGCGTGACGGTCGTCCCCCGGCGAGACTAAGCGGGCCTCACCGCCGGTTCTCCCGAAGACGGGCCACGCACGGGGGAGCTTGCCGGGCTCGATGACCCGCCTCGCTCCGAGCCACGGCGTGTGGCACTGTGCCCAGCCTGCTCGGACGCCGACCCAATCCAGCGCACCTTCTCCCGTCCTTCCGCTTTGGCGAGATAGAGGGCTTGGTCGGCTCTGTTCATGAGCGAATCCACGGTTACGTCGGACGGCTCCGAGCGGGCGATACCGATACTGCAGCCGACCTCGATGCGGTGGCCACCCACTTCAGTGACTGCGTGGGACACCTGTTGCCGGATCCGCTCGGCAACCCTCGGGCCCCCTGGGCTGTCCGACGCCTCGAGCCACCCGACGACGAACTCGTCGCCGCCGAGGCGGGCAACGACATCCGATTGCCGGGTCGTCGCTCGGAGGGCGTTGGCGACCGCTGTGATGGCAGCGTCGCCTGCTTCGTGGCCGAAGGTGTCGTTGATCGCCTTGAGCCCGTCGACGTCGATGAAGAGCAGCGCCAGGGCGCTCCCGCCTCGGCGGCCGCGGGCGAGGTCACGCTCGAGAAACTCGACCGCCGCGCCGCGGTTGAGGAGGCCGGTGAGCGAGTCGTGTGTTGCGCGCTTTTGCAATAGGTCGCGCTGTTCTTCGTTCGCGCGCATCGACGCTTGCAGCTGATCGAGAGCTGTTTGGAGCGCCCGCCCCGTGCGTCCAGGGAGCGGCGAACTGAGCACGGGGTGGTCGAGGTCGTCTTCGGCGAGCGCGACGGCGTGCGCCTCGACGGCGCGGAGCGTCGACGATATCTCGTTGAAGGCTGCCGCCGCGAGGGCTAGCTCTCTCGGGCCGGACTCATCGAGGGGGGGCAGGTCGAATTCGCCTTCCCGCACGGCGCCGGCTGCGCTCACGATGCGACCGAGCGGGCGGCCGACCCAGTGGCTCAGCACGAGCGCGCCACCGAGTGCGACTTCGAGTAGTAGCAGCATGACAAGCAGATCGGTGACGAGCCCGTTGGTGGCCGAGTTCTCCTGGCCTGCCGTCACGGCCCGGAGGTCTGCAGAGGCGGCGAGCACGAGCGCCGTCAAGGCGGTGACTCGTACCACGTCACCTTTGAACACGCCGGCGTGGCTCTTGAGGTTCGTGGCGTACGGCGGGGCTTCGTGGCGGAGGCCGACTTGGATCGCCAGTTGGATGGCGGCGTTGAACTGTCGCACTTGCGGGCTGCGCGTGAACGCCTTCCAGGCGGCGGAACCTCGGGGCCCGAGGTGGCCGGGAAAGCCCTGTACGGAGGTTTCGAACTGTTCGTTCGCATCGATCAAGCCCTCGACCTGCGCCGGAGTCGATGGGGTGGTGAGGAGGGACTGAGCGAACGTGGCCGCTTGGAGACCGTACGTAAAGGCCGTGAACGCAGTGCCGAGCGCGGTCAGGCTGTTGCGCACGGCGAGCGGAGCCGATCTGTCGGCCTGGTGTGACAGGGTGTCGAACGAACTCAGCCAGCAGGTATCGATGGCCGATTCGAACCTCCCGAAGACACTCTGCACCTCTCCAAACGACACCCTCCCCTGAGCCTCGGCCCGCCGCAGCGACAGCAATTCGCCGTAATCGACCGCGAGCGAGGCCGTCGTGCGAAGAACCGTCTCTTGGCCGACCGTGCGGCGGGCGGCGGCGAGCTGGGCCTCGAAGTTGATCCCGAGCAACGAGTCGAGCTCCGCCGAGGAGACGTGGTAGGTGGCCGCGTAGACGATCGCGGCCGTGGACAAGTACTCGTCGGCGATCGCCGCTCGGGCATTCAGCAAGGAGTCGAGCTCGAGCGTGGCCTGGCGGGCGGCGACGGCCTCTGAGCGGCTGGACCAGTTCCCGGTCACTGTCGTCCACGCGAGGCCGAACGTGGCGGCGATCGGCGCCACTATGACCAGGATCAGCGAGGCGCGCAGGCTGAGTGGCGAGAAATGATGACGCACTCGTGGGCGGTTGCCGGACGCCGGTCCGCGCGGCTCGTCCCGGTCGCCGTCCCGGTCGTCACGGAGGACTCGGCCCGCACCGCCATCTCGCTCCGGAGGAGGACTTGCGTGACGCATAGTTCCTCGTTCCACTCGGTGCGTCCGGTGTTGTGCAAGGAGAATTATCGGCAGTTGGGGTGCGAATCCTGAGGGGACCGAGTGTCGGGCCTGCGCTTATGCAGCCGGGATGATCTCGGCGGGGTGGAAAGCGTCCGTCGGGCCGTAAGCCCAAGATGGTTCGATAGTCGAACCGTCCAAGGTGATGGAACGCGCTTCGGGCGGCCTGAGCCTCGCCCATTACCGCGTGCTGTCGGCCGTCGCCGCCGGGGACGAGCGGGCCAGCCGGGTCGCGGCTCGCCTCGCCCTCGGGAAGCCCACGGTGAGCGCTTCGGTCGACGCCCTCTGCCTGCGGGGCCTGCTCGCCCGCTCGGGCGTCGTGGGCGACCAGCGGGCGGTCCAGCTGAGCCTCACCGAGGCCGGGAGGCGGCTGCTCGAAGAGGCGGAGGCAGCGATGACGTCGGATCTCGAGGCGCTGGCGGCCCGTACGGGGCGACGAGACGACGTGATGGGCGCGCTTGTGGCTCTCGGCTCAGCGATCGACCAGGCGGTGGCGGAGCGGCGCCGGTGAGGCGGAGGACACCCGACGAGGGGCCGGGTGAACGGTCGCGAGGCTGGGTCCGGCGTCTCAGCGGCTATCTGTTCCTCCACAAGCGCAACCTCATCGTCGAACCTCGACCTCGCCACAGAGGCCCGGGTCGCCACCGCCATGCAGCTCGTCTCGCACGGGCGCACCACCGTGGTGATCGCGCACCGCCTGCAGACGGCAAGGACCGCCGACCGCATCGCTGTCCTCGACTCGGGTCGGGTGGTGGAGGTGGGCACGCACGAAGAGCTGCTTGCGATGGGGGGGCGGTACGCCTCGATGTGGGAGGCGTTCGAGCTTGTCGGCAAGGGCACCGCAGCCCGCACCGTCGCCTGAGCCACTCGCGGCCGGTCTCGTCCTCGGCGAGTACGCCGCGACCGCCCGGACCTTCGGCTGGGGCATGAAGGAGCTGATCCCGGTCGCGCGAACCTCGATAGATTCGTGTTTCGCCGAGGAGGGCCGTCGGCAGCATCTGGTGCGAGCGCCGCACGCCTTCGGCGATGCCAACGCCGTCGTGCCGGGCTGAGCAGTAGAGCTCGGGCGACCGGCGCCCGAGGAAAGGGAGCAGCTGGAGTGCGAGGATCCAACGGCGTCGGCCGACTGAACAACACCCATCCGGCATTGCGGCGCGCCTGGCACCCCGTGGCACGCTCAACCGAGATCGGCGAGGAGCCGGTGCGGGTGGAGCTTCTCGGCGAGCCGTACGTCGTGTTCCGAGCCCAGGGCGAAGCCGGCGAGCCGGTCGCGTTCGTCGATCGCTGCCCTCACCGCCTGGCTCCGCTTTCGCTCGGCCGCCAGGAGAACGAGATGCTGCGCTGTGCCTACCACGGGTGGTGTTTCGACCGCTCGGGCCGCTGCGTCGAGATCCCGGCGCTCGGACCCGGGGCGACCCTTCCGCCGAATGCTCGCTTGCAGGCGCCGGCAGGAGTCGCGGAGCGCCTCGGCATCGTGTTCCTCGCGCCCGAAGCGCCTGTGGTCGGGCTGCCGACGATCGAAGAGGCCGGCGAGGGCGGTTTCGAGTCGTTGGAGCTCCCTCCGACCGAGGCCCGCGCCAGCGCTGCGCTCATGGCGGACAACTTCCTCGACTTCGCGCACTTCCCCTTCGTCCATGCCGGCACCTTCGGGACCGACGAGTCCGCAACGCTGGCTCCCTACGACGTTCAGCGGGACGGCTGGACATTCCAGGTCGTCTACGAGCATTCCTTTGCCAACCGCGAGGACCCCGGTGTGGCGGCGGGGATCCGCCCTCTCGTGCAGACCCGCCGCATGACCTACCGGTACCAAGCCCCGTTGTTCCTCACTCTGCGGCTCGAGTTCCTGGAGGCGAAAGGCATCAACGTGATCGGTTTCTTCATCCAGCCTCAGAGCCAGGAGCGTTGCCGCCTCTACACCACGCTGTGGCGCAACGATCTCAGTGGTGACCCTGCGGCCCGGGAGAATGCCATCGCGTTCGAGCAGGAGGTCCTCGCAGAGGACCTCGCCGTGCAGTCGCGCTATGACGACCTGTCGCTGCCGTTGGATCTCCGGGCGGAGGTCCACACCCGGGCGGACCGTAACACGATCGAACTCCGGCGGGTACTGTCAGATTTCGTGGCGGACTGGGCATCCAGCCTCGCGGCGATGTCATCGACGCCCACGCTCTGAGCCCTCGCCCTGTGGTCGAGGCTGCGGGGATCTGCTCATTCGGACACATCTTCGTCGGACGGCTTCGCGACAAGGATGTGATCACCTCGCTCAACGACCGGGTTCTCACCAATCCCGAGGCTGACGTGCCCCTCGTGCACGAGGCCGAGGACGAGTCCGTCGCCGTCCTCGCGGACCGCGCTCAGCTGCCTGCCGATCGTAGAGTCATCGGCGTCGACTTCGACGAGGCGGTGTCGCTCCGAGTCGAGGAGCTCAAGGAGAAGTCTCCCGCATGAGGCGTCTCGAGGCTCTTCGCGAGCGTGTGAGCGACCCGTTCGTCGACTGAGACGGTTTGTTGCACTCCGAGTGCTTGCAAGGCCTCGGTCATGGTTCCTGACCTGATGAGTGCGGATATGGGCAGCTTCGGCGCCTGCGCGCGGAGCAACACCGCGCTCACGAGCACATCGCCGTCGTTGTCTGCAGTGATGAGTGCGTGCTCGGCACCAGCGGGCTTGGCGGAGCGAAGGGTCGCTGGGTTCGTCGGGTCGCCTCTGACGACGTGGACCTCCTCGCGGATTCCGACGGGGTCGACGTCCGCGACGAGCACGACGGCAACGTCGGCTTTCACGAGCTCGTCGATGATGGCAGGCACGCTCGGGTGCATGCCGACGATGAGGCGGTAGCTGCTGTTGGGAAAGTGGCTTCCCATCTGAAGGACCCTCCGTATTCCTGCCGAGGCCGCGGCGCTGTCGCAAGGGCGAACGTGGCGCCGACCAACGGGATGGTAGTGAGCATGACCGCCGAGGCGACAAAGCGGCCTGAGGGGTTCTTTGGGGTGACATCTCCATAGCCGACCGTCGTCGCCGTCGTGATCGCCCAGTAGAGGCCCGTCGTGAATGGGCAGTGTTGGGTGATGGCGAACAGCGCTGCACCGAGCAGCATGAAGGCGAGCAAAGCAGAGAGCAGCATGGCGATGTGGCGGCGGTGCCCCACCTTCAGTACGCGGGCGATCAGCAGGTACACGGAAGTAGTTTCGCTCGCGCCAGGCCCCGCTGGCGAGATCGGTCGCTCCGGCGATGGCAACGGGTGGCTCCCCGAGCTCAAACCGTAGAGGTCGTTCGCCTCTACCCGGCACGGCCCTGAAGTCGGACAATGTCGTTATGAAGTTCCCGGCGCGAATGCGCGACGGGATTGTTGTGGTCGTCGCGCTGTTCATCAGTCTCACTGCAGGTTGCGGAGGTTTGAGCGGCGTCGGGTCCACCACCTCGCAGCGAAGCGGGACGTCGACGACCGCTGCCTCCTCGATCCCACCGGGAACGACGGTTCCCAGCCGGTCGACCACCACGGTCGCCAAGCCGCCGCAGTCCTCAACAACGACGATGATCGTACCGAGCCGCCCGATTGCCCCGATGCTGGCCCTCGGTGACAGTGGTTCGCGCGTGCTTGGGTTGCAGCGGCGCCTCGCTGCTCTCGGTTACTGGCTCGGCACGCCGAACGGGGACTTCGGCGACAGCACCGAGCAGGCGGTCTACGCGTTGCAGAAGGCGGCGGGGATCGGTCGGGACGGCATAGTCGGCCCCGAGACGGAGACCGCCCTCGCTCGCGGCGTCGTACCACGGCCACGGAGCACCTCGGGGCATGTCGTCGAGGTCGATCTGCAGGACGACCTGATCATGATCGTGAACGGCGGGAAACTCTACGCGGTGCTCAACACCTCGACCGGCGGCGGCTACATCTACGTCGACGATGGGGTCAGCGCGATCGCATTGACACCGATTGGTGTCTTCCAGGTCTATCGCGAGGTGGACGGTCTCGTCACGGATTCGCTCGGTCAGCTGTGGCGCCCGAAGTACTTTGACGACGGCTTTGCCATCCACGGGGACTCGTACGTGCCTCCGTATCCGGTCTCGCACGGCTGCGTACGGGTGAGCAACGAGGCGATCGACTGGATCTGGGCCAACGATCTCATGCCGCTCGGCACAGAGGTCTGGGTGTACGGGTAGGCCGGCGAGAACTGGCGCGGCACAACCACGAGCCGGTTGCCACCTGGTGCCGATTCCTGGTTGGGCGCTCTGGCTGGCCCGCTGTACTGCTCACGATGGCCCGCGTGACCCTCGTCGAGTCTGCGGCGCCGTCTGGCTCACGTTGACGAAAGGCGTCGCTCGACTGATTCGACCTTCGAGCGCAGCGCGCCGCTGACGCCTGGGCGATGGTCGATCTTGATCACGAGGCTGACCCGAGGTGCCGCGGCCGCCACGTGATCGACACACCGCTTGATGACGCCCATCACCTCGTCCCAGTCGCCCTCGATGTTGGTGAACATTGCGTTCGTCTCGTTCGGCAGTCCACTCTCCCTCACGATGGCGACGCAGTCGGCCACGACCTCGCTCACTGAGGCACCGATTCCGAGGGGACTGATGGAGAAGGCAGCGATCATGTCCTGATCGTCGCGCCATTCGGCTCGCCTCGCGGCAGCGCCTTCACGGTCTGGCCGGGGCAGCAGGTGCCGGCACGTTGGAAGTCACGTGATTTCGACCCGGTGGCCCCTCCCGGTCAGAAACCCGGGAAGACGCTCCGCAGGGCATCGAGGTCCACGCCACCCGCCTCGATGGGAGGTGAGTGGGCGGGATCGAGCCGTCCGTAGACGAGCCGGAGGAGCGCTTCGGCAGGGATCCGGAGGTCGGCCTCGCCAGCGTCGCCGTCCGTGGGGGAGAGGACGACGGAGTCGCCGATGTCGAGGAGGAAATCCCGACCGGGGTCGGTCGTATGGATCGCGACTCGAAGCGGGACACCGGTCGGATTGCCGAGCCGGGCCACGAGCTGGCCGAGCGTGTCGATGAGGAGCACCACGGCGTCGGGGGCCACGGCGGCGGTCTCGTCCAAGACAACGGCGATGTCCCACGTGTGTACGGCGTGCTCGCCGAGGCGCATCCGCATGAGCCCAATCGCGTCGATATCCATCCCGAACATCGACAGGTGCAGGTTGTCACGCTGGTCGGGATCCAGAGCGCTGATGCGCCCGACGAACGCGCCGTCGGTTGCCAGTGCATCGGAGGCCTGTTCGTCCGCTGATTTGGCGTTCCACGCTTCCCAGATCGGTTCGAACCGCTCCCGTCCGGGTGGCGGGTTCCCCGCCAGTCCGGCGTCGAGGAACAGGTTGAAGATCTCGGCGCCGGACCCGAGATGAGCCAACACCTGGGCGATGGACCATTCGGATGCGTAGGAGGGGCCCCGCAGCCGGTCGGCGTCCAATGGCTCGACCAGCGAGCGTAGGTGCTCTTGCGATCGCCGAAGTGCAGCGATCCAGTGCGAAGGCTCCGTATCCATGATCCTGCACCTTTCCGTGGAGGCGTGAGGCCAACGGTACCGGCTGCGCACAGATCCCTGCCGTCTCGGGCGCTCCAACGACCAACGCCGTCGAGGCGACTGGTGACGCCGCGACTGCCGGCTACGGGGCAGACCCCGGATCGCCTCGGAGAGGGGAGAGCACTTCGCCCGCGGCCTGCTCCCCGGAGCGGACGGCTCCCTCCATGTAGCCGTTCCATACCGCCGAGTGCTCCGCGCCGGCGAAGTGGATCCGTCCGGCGGGTTGGCGGAGGCTGGGCCCGTAGGCCGTCCAGACACCCGGCGTGAAGTGCGCCCCGTAGCAGCCCCGGCTGAACTCCTCCGCCATCCAGTCCCGTTCGAGATATTCGGTGAGCTGGCGAGCCTTTGGACCGAAGTAGCGCTCGAAGCAGGCTACTGCAGCCTGGCGGCGTTCGGCTGGGGAGCGGTGTGCCCAGAGCCGTCCGTCGTTTGCCTCCATAAAGCCCATGAGGACACCGGGCCGACCCGACGGTGGTGAATTGTCGAACGTGACCTTGACCGGACCCACGTCAGAGGCCGCCTGGCCCGTCAACCCGTCCGCCCGCCAGAATGGCTCGTCGTAGACGGCGTACAGCTTGATGACGGAACCGGCCGGCAGCCGCTGGGTCAGTTGGTCGCGCCAGGAGGGGAGTGGGGGCCCGTACTCGAGCCGGCCGGCGAGGGTGGGCGGGAGAGCCACGATCACCCGATCGCCGGTGAAGACCTCGCCGGCTCGTGTCGTCACGAGGACCCTGGCGTCGTCCTGGTCGATGCGGCGGACCGGGTTCTCGAGGCGGACCATGCCGGGCAGGGTCTCAGCCATCCGCTCGGCTACGAGGATGGAGCCGCCGACGATCCGGTCCTGCTGGGCCCCTCGGTCCACCGAGATCAGCCCCTCGAGGTCCGTCCCTGAATGCGCGTAGAACATGGCGTGCAGCGCTGAGAAGTCTGTGCTCTCCGCTGAGAAGACCGCTTCGGCGACGATCCTGAAGTAGGTGCGCCCCGTATTCGTGCGGAGGTTGCGGCCGATCCAGGTCTCGAACGTCTGGCCGTCGAGCTCCCTCGCGCGCGCAGCGCGCCACGGCTCGTCGAGCGAGATCCGGCTTGCCAGGCGACTGAATCTCGTGAGGCCTTGGAACAGGTCGGCAAGGACGAACGGGCTGAGCTTCGGTACCGCACCGCGGCGTGAGCCCATGCGGCTCGTGGCGCCGCCGAGGACCACCACGTGTTCTCCCTCGTTGTACGTCGGGAACGTCTCAAGACCCAGCTCGGAGACCAACGCGTACATGCGGTCTTGGGTCGGCCCGATCCACTGGCCTCCGAGCTCCACCGGGGTGCCGTCGGTCGTGCGACCGCCCTCGGTGCGGCCGCCCACGCGGTCACGGGCCTCGAGGACAGTCACCTCCGCCCCACGGGCGACCAGCCGGCGGGCAGCGGCGAGCCCGCCGAGTCCCGCGCCGATGACGATCACTCGAGGGGCCGTCATGCCGCCAGGCCCATCCCGGCCATTGCGTCGAAGGCCCGCCATGACCGCCGTACCCAGCGCGGCCGGCGGTCCACGGCGACGCTGCCCAGGTCCTCCCACCACCCGGCCTCGAGTCCTTCGGCCGTCGCGAAGGCCTCCGCCGACGGCGGCGGGTCGGCGATCCACTCGGATTCGGTCAGGTCCCTCGCCTGGCGGTAGCGGGGAAGCAGGCCAGGAAGGTCGGCCATGGTCGCCCTGTGAAGGCGCTCGTGGCGCCACCAGAGTGTTGCCGGGTCGAAGCGGTTCGTCGGCGCTGGACCGAGGTCGAGCGGCTGGTCGACACGCACCGGCTTGAAGAGCGATGTGCATGGTGCCGCCGTGGCCGTCGCCCAATGGAGTGGCTGATCCCTCAGGTCGCTGACGAACGAGGCGGTCGTCTGGCTCGAGGCGACCAGACCTCCCGCGTGCACGCACGGCGCACGCAGCGTGCCGTTCATCAAGGACCATCGGGGAACACCGCCCTCTCCATGGTCGCTGAGGGCGGCCATGAGTGCCGCCGGGCCGGTTGCTCGGGCGGCCGCGTCTTGCGTCCGGCCGCGGCGGACGGCGCAGGCGGTCACGCGTTCGCGAAGATGGTCACCGTACGAATCGGCGAATCCCGCGATGGTGAGGCCGTTGGAGATGCTCCGAGCGCCCTCGCGGACTTGCTCGGTCGCCCAGCGACGCCCGGCCGTCTCGAGCACCATCGCCCCGTCACGATCCGCGATCAGGAAGCTGTTGTGATAGGTGAAACCCCGCCGCTCGTAACTGCACGCTCCACCCTGGCCGTAGCGTTCCAGCAGGTCGATGATCACCGAAGTCGCCCCGGCAGCGTCGCCCGCACGCTCGAGCGCAAGGCGGAGCAGGTCCATGCCGAGGAGTGCAGGTTCGCCGTACGGCTGAGTCGTGAAGACCGCCTCGTTGCCGATCACGACCCCGTGCTCATTCGCCCCCATCTCTGCGCCCCACATCCACCATGGACGCGAGAGCAGCACCGCGTTGGTGGTGCCCGCCTCCGGTATGTCGATCCACGTGCAACGGACCCGGCTTCCGGGCTCGTGCTGGGCGGCCGGTAGCCACTCGAGCACCTGGGACTCGTTCGGGTCGCGGTCGCTGTTCTTCGCGAACAGCAGCCCGTCGTCGGTGATGGTCACCATCGTGTCGCACACGCGTCCGACGCTAGTTCGAGGTGCATGTGTGGCTCGTTTCCCTCGGCGTCTAGGGCAGTGGCTCCTTGGAAGCCGCCTTGGACGTCGTGACCGCCACGCCCGGCCCAAGACCGGTGATGTGCAGCGTGCCTTCCACCACTTCTACGGTGACCCGGTCATTGCCCAGCTCCAGACCCTCCATGCGTAGTGCCGTGCTGCCGAAGGGCAGCACGGGGTCCAGAGCGACCGTTGCGTTCGGCAGGTCGGGCTCGAGACCGAGGACGCTTCGCAGTAGCAGGAGTGGAGCGGCCGAAGCCCAGGCCTGCGGCGAGCACGAAGCAGGGTAGGGAACAGGAACCGATAGCTCGGCCGGCGTCAGCCCGGCGAACAGCTCCGGGAGGCGTCCTCCGCACGCTGCGGCAGCCGACAGCAATCCCCGGGTCAGCGCCTGGGACTCGTCCAGGCACCCAGCCCGGCGAAGGCCGGCGGCGCAGATGGCGGTGTCGTGCGGCCAGACAGATCCGTTGTGGTAGCTGAGTGGGTCGTACCGACGCATCGAGGTTGCCAGAGTCCTCACACCCCAGCCTGAGAACAGCTCCGGGGACACGAGCCATTCGGCGACGGCTGCGGTTCGATCTTCGTCCACGATCCCCGTCCACAGGCAGTGACCCATGTTCGAGGCGACGGCGTCGACTGGACATTTCGCGCGGTCGAGCGCAATGGCGTATGCGCCACGGCTCGGCAACCAGAAATCGGCATTGAACTGCCGTTTGAGCGCATCGGCGCGTCCGTTCCGATCGGCCGCGAGCGCGGTATCGCCGAGC
>JBEKLQ010000053.1:0-26469 GCA_050010115.1 Acidimicrobiales bacterium
AGGCGGAGTGTCGAAGTCATCAGGAGCAGTTCCGCTCCGCGCGGCTCCCACTGGTGGGGCCTGACCCGCCAGACCTGTCAACCAGCCCGAGGACACGTCTCTGCCTGCGCCCAGATTGGCCAGGTGTCGGTGTCCTCGATGCCATGGGGATCGCCCTGTGGGGTCCGCAAACTCGATTTCACGCGTGGCGATCGATCTCGGTCGGTGACGTGCCGAACCGCTCACCGATTCCGCCATGAAACGAGTGCCATTTCCGGGCGCGACAGCGCGAACTTGACCGACGAGCCACCCGAATTGCGCGCCGGCGCCGAGCCCCCAGACCTGCCAGCGGTGGCCTGGCGAGCATCGCCGGCGTCAGCGCAGGTCGAAGACGACGCGTGCCCTGATGTGGCCCTTCTCGACCTCTTCGAAGCATTCGTTGACCTCGTCGAGTCTGCGGGTCTCCCGGATCACCCGGGTCCGTCCTTGAGCGTGGATCGCGAACACCTCTGCAAGGTCCTTGCGGGTGCCGACGATGGAACCGACGACGGTGATGCCGTTCAACACCGTCTCGAAAATCGGCAGTTTGACGAAATTGTCCGCCGGCAGCGCGACGAAGACCAACGTGCCGCCGCGGCGCAGAGCACCGAACGCCTGCTCGAACGCCGTCGGAGCGACCGCCACCGAGATGGCCGCATGCGCGCCGCCGAGGGCCTTGATCGTCTCCACCGGGTCCTCGGTGAGAGCGTTGACGACATGGTCGGCTCCCAGTTCCTTCGCGAGCTCCAGCTTGTCGTCCACGATGTCGACGGCCACCACGGTGGCGCCGCTGATCTTGGCGTATTGCAGCGCGAGATGGCCAAGACCGCCAACGCCGAACACCGCCACGAGCTGCCCCGGTCGCGCCTTCGAAACCTTCACTGCCTTGTACGTCGTCACGCCGGCGCAGGCCAACACCGAGGCATCGAGCGGATCGAGCGCATCGGGTACCTGGACGACGTAGGCCGCGTTGGCGACAGCGTATTCGGCATAGGCGCCGTTCACGCCATACCCGGTATTGACCTGCTTCTCGCAGAGAGTCTCCCAGCCATCAAGGCAGTAGTCACACACTCCGCACGCTGAGCCGAGCCACGGTATGGCGACCCGGTCACCTACTTTCGGGGTGCTGACGCCCGTGCCGATCTTCTCGATGATGCCGACGCCTTCGTGGCCGGGAATGAACGGCGGAGTCGGTTTGACCGGCCAGTCACCGTGGGCGGCATGAATGTCGGTGTGGCACAAGCCAGACGTCTCGATCTTGACCAGGACCTCGCCCCGGCCGGGCTCGGGCGTGGGCACCTCGTCGAGACTGAGGGGCTTGGTGAAATCGTGGACGACGGCAGCCTTCATGAGATCTCTCCATTTATCGTGTTTTACAAGGAACAGCGAGCAGGCGGTCCACCGACAAGGCTGGCCGCCATCGCGCGCCCGAGAGCCTGCCCTCGAGCGCGCGAAAGCTTGAGCATTACAGCTGCGTGCAGACGGCCTTTACCTCGGTGTAGGCCTCGAGAGCCTCGTGGCCCATCTCCCGACCCCATCCCGACTGCTTGTAGCCACCGAAGGGCAGGGCGGCGTCGAAGACGTTGTAGCAGTTGATCCACACCGTCCCAGCCCGAATCCTCCTCGCCAAGCCATGGGCCTTGGAGATGTCATTGGTCCAGATCCCTGCACCGAGCCCGTACAGGCTGTCGTTGGCGGTCGCTGCGATTTCGTCCAGACTCTGGAACGGGGCCGCGACCACGACCGGGCCGAAGATCTCCTCCTTGACCACGCGCATGTCGGGCCGGGTGTTGGCGATGACGGTCGGCTGGAAGAAATACCCGCGGTCGCCTTCGCGGCGACCGCCAGCCACGATTCGGGCACCCTCCGCGCGTCCCGAGTCGAGGTAGCCACTGACCTTGCCGAGCTGCTCATCGGAGACGAGCGGGCCCATCTGGGTGTCGGGGTCGAACCCGTCACCGAGCTTGATTGACTTGGCGATGTCGGCGACACCGGCCACGACTTCTTCGAAACTGTCGGTCTCGACGTACAGCCGGGAGCCTGCCACGCAACACTGCCCGTGGTTGAAGAAGATGGCATTGGCGGCACCGGCGATGGCGGCCTCAGGATCGGCATCGGAGAACACGATGTTGGGGCTCTTGCCGCCCAACTCCAGGCTCACCTTCTTAAGGTTCCCCGTGGCGGCGTTGACGATGAGCCGGCCGACATCGGTAGAGCCGGTGAAAGCGATCTTGTCGACCCCTTCGTGGGCCGCGAGCGCGGCGCCGGCCGTCTCGCCGAAACCGGTGACAACATTGACCACACCGTCGGGAAGCCCGGCCTCGGCCATGATCTCGGCCAGGTAAAGGGCTGCGAGCGGAGTCTGCTCAGCCGGCTTGAGAACCACGGTGTTTCCGGTCGCCAGGGCCGGGCCGATCTTCCAAGCGGCCATGAGGAGCGGGAAGTTCCACGGGATGATCTGGCCGACTACGCCGACCGGCTCGCGCAGGGTGTAGGCATGGAACTGGGCGCCCGGGGCGTACGGCACCGACAGGGCGATCGTGTTGCCTTCGATCTTGGTAGCCCAACCTGCCATGTACCGGAAGAGCTCAGCGGCCAACGGCACATCTGCGGCGCGGGCGACGGCGAGCGGCTTGCCGTTGTCAAGAGTCTCGAGCTCGGCAAATTCCTCCAAGTGCTCACTAATGAGATCGCCGATCCTCCAGATGATCTGACCGCGCTGAGATGGCGTCAAACGGCTCCAAGGACCATCGAAGGCGCGTCGAGCTGCTCGAACTGCCAGGTCGATGTCGACGGCGTCGCCCTCGGCGACGGTGGCGAGTGTTTCGCCTGTCGCCGGGTTGACGGTCTCAAAAGTCTTGCCGGACTTGGCGTCGACCAACTGTCCATCGATGAACAGTTGTCGGCGAGTGCGGACGAAATCATGGACGCGCTTGTCCAGAGTGGGTGTGCTCACGAGTTGCTTCCCCGAATCTCCCGCTGTCGCGGGCGTAGGTGCTCCTCCGCCCAGCGTCTGCGTTACCTCGATCGGTACCACCCTCCCATTGTGCGCTGGGCACATAGGTAGCGATTTGGAGTATACACCCATCGGTGGTAGGCAAAATCCGCCACCATCCCATATGACGTTCGAGACGCAAGCTCGCCGCCGACCTGAGGAGCGCGTGGACCGCTCGACATCAGCCGTTGGGAGGACCGGGAGGCTGAGGTGGATGACCTCGCCGTCAGCGTGTCCGGTCACTGGGAAGCCAATGTTTCGAAAGCATTGCGGGTCCGATAGTTGACGGACAGCGGTTCGGCCTTCAAGACCCCGAGGACCGACCGTCGGCGACGAGGCGCTCCGGCCGACCGGTGCCAAGTCCGTCTTGCCGGTGGTGGTTCTCGACGATGGCCTGCAGGTCTGCGGCAGGCGGTCGACTCGAGCGACGCCAAATAAGGCCAAATGAGGTCCTCAGCTATCATGACAATTAGCTATCATGACAATGAGGGCAATATTCGAGATCGGCTGTCGGGACGGCGATCAGGCGCCGCTTGCGTCGATTACCATCCTGAACGAGGCCAGGATCAGTTCAGCTGGGCGCTCTTTGAGGTCACCAGGCGCTGGGCATAACAAGCGGGATGCCTCCTCAAGGATTCTTCTGGGGACACACGCATGTGGCTCGACTGTTGGTCCCCCCGTGCAAGCAATTAGGAGGTAGCGAAGTGAAATTCCATTCAGCATGTCGTGTTGGCGTTTTGCTGGCTATGGTCGCAGGGATGTCATTTGTCGGCATTGCGACGTCGGCCTCGGCCCAGGGCGTTCCAGTGCCGACCGGCCAAACCTTCAGCCAGTGCCCGGTGGGCCACAGGGTCTCCCCGGGGAATGGCTCGGTGTACATTTGCGTTGTCGGAGTCGCCGAAGAGGGCACGATCGACATCGGAGCTCTCGACACGACCTTCAAGGGCCCTGGAGTTGTGCAGGGTGGTACGGGTTCATGCCTTTGCGCAACGCTGACTTGGGCCCAGGCGCTCGACGGAGTGTCGTATTCTGCCCCTAAGCAGCTGCTGGCCATGTCCGTCCTGGCCCTGCTCGGCTACCCCTCGGGTATAACGCCGCCGGCCCAATCCCAGGTGTACGTGGAGACAGTACAGGCCGGCCCGATGCTCTTCGGTATCGCCAACGGCGGTGTCGTCACCGTGGTGCCGCTCTCGTTTCGCCTGGTCAACCCGTTGCTCGGCTCGAACTGCTACGTCGGCACCTTGAGCGACCCCGTGGTACTGAACCTGACCACGGCCACCTCCGGGTCACTGACGGGGACGCTCGGTTACGCGTATTCGTTTGCTGGTGGCCTCTACACGGTTGGTACCGAGGTGGTCGACAACCAGTTCACTGTGCCCGCGGCCACCGGATGCGGCAGCGGCGGCGTGTGGGATTCGGCCATCACCGCCCTCGAAGGAGCCGACACGCCAGGTTCCAACTCGGCAATCCTCTACGGTAACTACGCCCTTGCCACGGCCAAATGGGTGAAGCACCAGTTGCACACGTGACCTTCCCTAAAAGGGGCAGACTGCACAACACGCACCTCCGGCCAGGCCACAGTGGCTTGCCGGAGGTGCGTGCAGTCCGTTTGATCGGCTTGTCAATAGGCTTGGTCGATACAGGCTCAGGGCCGCCGGCGGAGGTTCGCCTTCACCAGTTCCCGCAGTCGCCGCCTGAACGCTGCCAGGATCAGCGCGGCCAGGTGCGGGCGCTCGCTGTCCCGTTCGTCGTCCCCGGCCATTCCTGAGAGGCTAAGCGTTCTCCGAGTCCTCGTCCGCCGGCTCGACCGTCTCGGGACTATCGCCCTGTAGTTCGCGAGCCGTCACGGTGCTCGGAAGGCTTGCCTACATCTTCAAACTTCGAGGGGGCAAGGTTGACCGTCACGCGGCGCATCGGCCACGGGAGACCGCTCGAGAGCAGCGCAGCCCGCACCCGGTCGCGCGCCTCGTGGCACGCTGCGTCGGGCGGTCCGAGACAGCTCCTCGACCGAGGCGAACGACCACGCGTCAGGGATCGCCCGCTCGACCCGTGAACGATGGAAGTTGAAGAATGTCGCCCGCTCCGCGCTGGCCGGCACCGGGCCGAGGGGCGCACACCGGAAGCCGAAGTAGCCCATGTACCAGCCCTTCAGGCCGGCGGCCTCCGCCCTGGCGTGACTCGTCGGAGAAGTACGTGATCGCGTGGACCGGTTCGAAGACCCGCCAGGCCCGGTCCGCAAGAGCGGCGTAGTCGTGGTCGCCCATCTCGTCAGCGGCCCGTGAACTTCGACTCGCGCCTTTGCAGGAATGCCATCACGGCTTCCCGGCCATCCTCAGACGCGGAGTTGACGGCTTGGGCGGCGGCCTCGCGCTCCAACGCTTCGGCCATGGACATCGAGCTTGAGTCGTCGAGCAGCGATTTCGTGCAGGACAGCGCCAGCGGCGGTCCGGCGGCCAGCCGGGCAGCCCAACCGGCGACGAAGGCATCCAGCTCGGCGAAAGGTACGACCCGGTTCACGAGGCCGATCCGCTCCGCCTCCGCCGCATCGATGATGTCGGCGAAGAACGCCAGCTCCTTCGCCTTGTGCAGCCCGACCCGCCTCGGGAGCAGCCATGAGCCGCCGAAGTCGAGGGACAGCCCACGCTTGGCGAATATCTCCGAGAACCGTGCCCGGTCGCTCGCCACCACCAAATCACAGCCCAACGCCAGATTGCAGCCTGCGCCGACCGCTACGCCGTCTACTTTGGCGATCGTGGGCTTGGGAAGCGCGTGAAGCGCCAGAGCGGCATCGCCGATCATCCGCATCCGCGGCAGCGGGTGCACGGTCAATCCTTCGGGGTCGCCGAGGTCGGCACCTGCACAGAAGTCGCCGCCCGCCCCGCTCACGACGACGACGCGATCCTCCTCGTTGGTGGCTGCTTCCCGGAACACTTGAGCCAGCTCCCGCCACATGGGCCCGTTGGCGGCGTTCTTCTTCTCGGGACGGTTCATCATCACCGAGCAGACGCCGTCGGACCGCTCGATCATGAGGGTCTCCATCTCAGCAACATAATTCAGCTCTCATGACGAAGCCTCGACGACGTGCGGGCTCCGGACGACGCTCGGGATCTGGCCACGGCCAGGGCTCGCGGCGGGCTGGCGCGCGCCAGCCGCCGGAGACACCCGACGCGCCGGAAGACGGACTCTCGCGGGTCCAACCGCGGGCGCTCGCCAGCGTGTTCGTCGATGACCCGATCACCGGTACGACCGCCGAGCTCCACCGCGTTCAACCATTCGAGGCCCGCAAGGAGTACGTGTGCCCGGGTTGCAACCAGGAGATCCGGCGCGGGACGGGCCATGTCGTGATCGTGCCGCTCAACGCCACCGACATGCGGCGCCACTGGCACGCTCCGTGCCTGGAGCGGGCTCGCCAACACGGGCACCGCTGAGGCACACGAGCCCTCGCCGAACACGCCACCACCGCCTCACACAGGACGGCGCCAGGTGCCCTGGGAAGGTATGGCCGCTGCGGAGCGTTAGCCTGTGACAAGGTGATCAGTATGTGGAGCGTTGCTCCGGTTTTTGGGGCGGCATCGAGCGGAATGACGTCAGCCCAGATGAACGAGGCCGTGACGTTCGCAGTCGCGTCCGGCCTTGTCGGCTACGTCTTCGCTCGGTACAGCCGCCGGGTGGTTGGTATCGCTCCGTGGAACTGGCCGCCGCTGCTCTGGGGCGCCGTTGCGTTGCTGATCCCGGGGTTCGGGCTCCTGCTCGAAGTCATTGCGCGGATGACGACCAGGCAGCTCCCGCGGACCGGCGGAGGCGACCCGAACGCATCGGGGAACTTCTTCGGAGGGCGGAACGTGCATCCGCCGCAGCCTGGTCAGCCCACCAGCGCGTGGCCCCCGCCGCAGCCGGGTCAGCCGGTGTCGCCCTGGCCGCCGCAGCCTGGTCAGCCCGCCGGCACGTGGCCCCCGCCGCAGCCGGGTCAGCCGGTGTCGCCCTGGCCGCCGCAGCCGGGTCAGCCCGCCGGCACGTGGCCCCCGCAGCCGCAGCCGCAGCCGAGCGGGGCTCCCGGCGGGGCTGAGGGCTCACCCGTGCCAGCCTCGTGGCCGCCGCCCACAGGGTCCGCCGACACTCCTGGCTGGGCTCAACAGCAGGGTCCGTGGCCGCAATCTCCGACCTGGCCACAACAGCCCGGCCCCTGGGCGCAGCCCGCTGGCGACCCGGGTGGGCAGCCGCAGGTATCGCCGCCGGCTGCTCCGGCATGGCCTCTGCCACTCGGACCCGAGGCGTTCCAGTCCCAGGTCGGGTATCCCGGCCCGGAGGGCTGGCAGCCGGAATCACCTCTCGGGGCCGCATCAGGGCCGCCGCCGTTGTTCGGCTGGTATGCGGACCCGGCAGGTACCCATGAACAGCGGTACTGGGACGGGCGGCAGTGGTCGCACCGGGTGTCGGACAACTCCGTGCGGGGAGACGATCCACTTCCGCCCTACGGCAGCGGGCGCGGGCCAGCGCCTACGGCGACCGCGCCCACGAGCCCGGGTCCGGGTCCGGCGGGCGGGGGACACGTCACCACTCCCGACACCTGAACCGCCGGTCCGCCCGCTCACCCGGCGTCGGCGTCGGCGTCGGTGCCGGTGTCGGTGCCGGTCAGAAGGCCTGCTCGATCACCTCGACGTCACGACCCGTCACGCACGCCACATCGAAGCGGAGCACGTCCGGTCGACCTGGCCCATGCCGGCCCTGCAGGTAGGCGGCTGCTACACGCCGAATACGGCGTTGCTTGACCGCGGTGACCGCCTCTGCCGGGCTCCCGTAGCGATCCGAGGCGCGGGTCTTCACCTCGCAGAACACCAGGACGCGGCCCTGCCGCAGTATCAGGTCGATCTCACCGCCGGCAGCGCGCCAGTTGCGGTCGACAACCTCGTAGCCACGATCCAGGTACCACCGAGCTGCGAGGGACTCGCCGTACCCGCCGAGCGCCTGCCGCCCGTTCGGCAAGGCGTCAGCCGTCCTGCTCGGGCAGTTCCTCCACATTCACGTCTTTGTAGGTGACCACTCGGACCGACGACACGAAACGGGCGGGACGGTACATGTCCCAGACCCACGCGTCCCCGAGCTCGACCTCGAAGTAGGTGGTGCCCGGCCCGGCGTGGGGGGTCACCTTGACGTCGTTCGCCATGTAGAAGCGCCGCTCGGTCTCCACCACGTACTTGAACATGGGGAGCACCGCCCGGTACTCCTGGTACAAGGCAAGCTCAACTTCGGCCTCGAACTGGTCGAGGTCCTCTTCAGCACTCATAGGACTCTCCGGACTTGGAGCCGACCGGTAACCAGCACGTCCAACCTGGCTAGCGGACTGCCCGCTTCTCCTTGATCTTGGCAGCCTTACCGATGCGGTCGCGGAGGTAGTAGAGCTTGGCCCGCCGCACGTCACCCTCGGTTACCAGCTCGATCTTCGAGTACAGGGGTGAGTGGAGCGGAAACGTCCGCTCGACACCGACTCCGAAGCTCACTTTGCGGACCGTGAACGTCTCGCGCACGCCGGCGCCCTGCCGGCGGATCACCGCGCCCTGGAACACCTGGATGCGCTCCCGGTTGCCTTCCACGACCCGCACGTGCACCTTGACGGTGTCGCCGGGCGCGAAGTCCGGGACGTCACCACGGAGATTGGCGCGGTCGACGAGATCGGTTGGGTTCATGACAACGCTCCTCAAGGCGGTCGGCGAATTGCGGTCGAGCGGTGCGGCGGACGCCTGGGCGACGATGAGCGATCCGAGCCCGGAGCCGGCGCCTCGACCTGAGCTCCTGGTGGGGACCCAGGATAGCCTGGCCGGGCGACCCTTCGCACAGCCGACCGGACTGCCTGGCACGCGATGAGGGCGCGCACTCGGGTCACCACATGCCGAGGCCAAAGAAACCCTCCTACTCCGCGCCCTCGTCCCGCTCCTCCCTCCCGGGAGCTGGATCACCCGGCGGTGTTGTCGGGCGCCTATCGAGGCTCACGCGGATGCCAGGCGCGTCCCGCCGAGCAACCGCCTGGATCAGGATCGCGGAGGGCTCGATCTCGGAGAGATCGGTGCCGCGCTGCGCCAGCATCTCTGCCAGGGCCTCGAACGCGTTGACGTAATGCGCAGCCGAACGGCCGTCGACTTGCACCGTGACGGTCAAGGCCGGCGACCTGAACGGTCCTCGCGGGTGCCTAGGCCCGCGGCGGAGACGTTGCGCTGTCGCAGGCTGCTGTGCTTCGGTACCCGTTGCCTCTCGAACCCCACGTCGGACCTCGACCAGATCGACCCCAAGGGCAGTCAGGACGCTTGCACCGGCACCCTCCTCCTCTCGGAGTACTCCGACCAGCAGATGCTGGGTGCCGACGTAGTTGTGGCCAAGGGTCAGCGCTTCTCGAAGGGCGAGCTCGAAGGACTTCTTCGCCCCAGGCGTGAACGGCGGAGCGCCCTTGCGGAGTGGACCCGGCTGCGCTGCCGCCTCGATGGCAGCCCGCACTATTTCAGGGGACACACCGGACGCCTGCAGGATTTGCGCCGACAGTGACTCCGGGTCTGCGACGAGACCTACGAGGAGGTGTTCAGTGCCGATGTAGGCACAGCGGTGGTGCGCCGCCTCCTGTTGAGCCACTGCCAAGACGCTGAGCGCCTGCTGAGTGAAACGCTCAAACATCCTGTGCGCTCACTGCGGCCAGCACGTGATGCGGAGACCCGGGCCAGAGGGTGTATTCACACCTCGGAGACGGATGCGACCCGGATCGATCGCCGCGATATCGATGCCCCGCTCCGTGAGGACGGTGTCCAGCCAGTTGATCGCGTCCGAGTAGTCCTGCAGGGACCTTCCGGCGACTTCGACGCTGAGGCCGGCAGAGCTCGTCTCCGGCTCCGCGCCGGGCTCGCCGTGCGAAACAGTCCCGAGGCCCGGGCGGCTGGGGTAGCCGGAGAGCAACTGGATGACCTCTTGGCGGACCCTTGGGAGATCCGCTCCCAGGCCAATCAGCACCTGGGCGGCGACTCCCTCGCCTTCGCGGACGAGGCCCAACAGCATGTGCTCGGGTCCGATGTCGTCGTGGCCGAGCTGGAGCGCCTCACGGAGCGACAGCTCCAGCACCTTCTTCGCTCTCGGGGTGAACGGCGGGGAGCCGGTCGGCTCCGACGCTGACGGCGTCACGACTTGCTCCACCTGGTCGCGAACCGCCTCGAGGGAGATGTCGAGGGCCTCGAGCGCTTTGGCTACGAGACCGTCGTCCTCGTGGATCAACCCGAGCAGGATGTGCTCAGTGCCGATGAAGCTGTGGTTGAGGAGGCGCGCCTCCTCCTGAGCGAGGACCAGAACCCTCCTTGCCCGGTCTGTGAAGCGCTCGAACACGGCATCCCCCCCTTCGGCAGCGGTCACCCGCACCCTTGGCAACTGTACGACTCAGACGGTGCCGTCACTCATCGGATCGGGCGGAGGCGGGAGGACCCCGAATTCGGCCATCACCTTCCGCTCGGCTTCGGTCAAGCCGCCCCGAGCCGCGAGCAGATCCGGTCGGCGTTCGATCGTCCGGCGAAGCGACTCGGCCAGACGCCAACGAGCGACCTTGCCATGGTCACCGCTCCGCAGTACCTCCGGCACATCCCAGCCCCGGAAGGACGCGGGCCGGGTGTACTGCGGGTACTCGATGAGGCCGGTGGTGAAGCTCTCGTCAGCGCACGACTCGTCGTTGCCGAGGACGCCGGGCACCAACCGGGCGACAGCCTCGACGATCACGAGGGCGCCGAGCTCGCCGCCGGCGAGGACGTAGTCACCCACGGACACCTCGCCGTCCACCAAATGGTCGGCGATCCGCTGGTCGACACCCTCATACCGGCCGCAGAGCAGGCTGAACGAGGCGGCATCGGCCAGCTCACGCGCCATGGATTGGTCGAACCGGCGGCCGCCCGGCGACAGCAACAGCACCGGTCGAGGTGGGTCGATCTGTTCAACGGCGGCGAACACCGGCTCGGGAGCGAGCACCATTCCAGCGCCACCTCCGAACGGAGCGTCGTCCACCGATCGGTGAGGGTCCCGGGCAGCCAGCCGGAGGTCGTGGACTCGCACGTCGACGACGGCCTCACGCCTTGCCCGCCCGAGGACACTGGCGTCGCAGTACGCGTCGACGACCTCGGGGAAGATCGTGAAGACATCGACGCGAAGCCGAGCCGGGTCAGTCATCGAACAGCCCCGTGGGTGCGTCGATGACAAGCTGGCGCCCGCGCCGTTCGACGACGAAGCGCAACGGCACCAACCAGCCGCCTTCCCCCACGAGGAGATCGCTCGCGGGGTTCGCCTCGACGGCAACGACTAACCCGTGGGACACCCCGGACACCTCGACAACCTCGCTGCCGATGAGGTCGTGCACGAACAATGCCTCAGGGTCGTCGATCGGCTCGGCGAGGAGCGTCGCGCCCATGAGCGCCTCGGCCGCTTCGCGTGTCGTCACCGCCTCGATCGAGACCAGGTAGCGGTGCTGGAACGGGCGGGAGGCGGTGACTACCACGTCCCGCAGCTCGCCCACCGGTCGACCGGGCAGGCGCGACCGCAGCCTCTCTCCTGGCGCGATCCGGTCCGGCAGATTCGTGACAAGGCGCACGACCAGTTCGCCCCGGAGCCCGTGAGCTTTGACGACGTGGCCGATCTCGAGCAGGCGCTCCTCGGTCATGGCACAACCTCGGCCGTCCCCGGCACACCGCCGGAAAGACCGGAGGGATCAGGCGTCAATCGACGATGTCGACCGATGCCTCAGTCCCCTCGCTCGCAGCCGCCGCCCGCACCAGCGTGCGGATCGCCTGGGCAGTGCGACCCTTGCGGCCGATGAGGCGGCCCATGTCCCCTTGAGCGACGTGCACGGAGAATCGGTACCCTGACCTCCCTTCACTCACGTCCACCACCACGGAGTCCGGATCGTCGACCAGTACCCGGGCGACATGCTCGAGCACCGCCTTGGCCGCACCGCCGGGGACCCGGTTCACGGTCTCGCCCTCGTCGTCTTCGTCGTCTTCGTCGTCTTCGTCGTCCGAGATTGATGCCGGGGCCGGGACGGCGTCGTCTTCACCCTCGTCCTCCTCGTCGGCAAGCTCGTCGTCGTCTTCGTCATCGATCTCGTCGATCTCGTCGGCGACCTCGTCCTCGCCGTCGGTGTCGTCTTCCGGATTGTCGAGGTCGTCGTCGAGCTCCTCGAGGTCGTCCTCGAACGTGTCTTCGCCGGCCGCCGGCGGCTGCGCCCGGCTGAAGTCAGGCTCCTCGAACATCGACATGGCCTTCAGCCCTCCTCGGCGTCGGACGCCGATGCAACGGCCGCCACTGCAGCGGCCTTCTTGCGCGGTACGGCGACCTTCGAGGCGCGAGCCGGACGCGTCCGGTCGCTCGTCTTCTTAGGTAGCCGCGTGGCCTCGTACTCGCTCCAGACACCCGAGATCTCGAGCAGCTTGCGAACGGTCTCGGTGGGCTGCGCGCCCTTCGCGAGCCACGCGAGCGCCTTCTCGTTCTTCACGGTGATGGCCGAGGGTTCCGACCGCGGGGCGTAGGTGCCCACGATCTCAATAAACCGGCCGTCGCGCGGCGAGCGGCTATCGGCCGCGACGATCCGGTACGTCGGCTGCTTCTTCTTCCCGACGCGCATGAGGCGGAGCTTGACAGACAAGGGGTATCTCTTTCTCTTGATTTCGAGGTTATCGATGGATCGGGGCGGACCGACTATCCGGTGCCCCGGCGGGATGGGGTGAAGCGGCCGCCTTTGGGTTGCTTGCGGTTGGGTTTCTTGGATTTGTTAGCGCTGACGAGACGGCCCATCGGTCCGAAGGACCGCATCATCTTCTGCATTTCCTTGAACTGGCGGAGCAAATTGTTGAGCTCGGTCGTCGAGGTGCCGCTCCCGTTGGCGATCCGCAGGCGCCGTGACCCGTCGAGGACCGTGGGATCCCGGCGCTCGCCGGGCGTCATCGATTGGATCATCGCTTCGATGCGCCCGACATCCTTATCATCGATCTTGGCGTCGCGGATCTCCTTCGGCACACCCGGCAACATCCCTAGCATTCCGGTGAGCGGCCCCATCCGCTTGATCTGCTGCAGCTGCTCGAGGAAGTCCTCGAGCGTGAAGTGGCCGGCGATCAACCGCTCGGTCGCACGCTCGGCGACACCCTCGTCGTACTCCCGCTCGGCCTTCTCGATGAGGCTGAGCACATCGCCCATGCCGAGGATGCGGCTGGCGAGACGATCCGGGTAGAAGGTCTCGAAGTCGGCCGGGCGCTCACCGGTCGAGACGAACGCGATGGGCTTGCCGACCACCTGCTTGACCGACAGCGCGGCGCCGCCTCGCGCATCGCCATCGACCTTGGTGAGGATGACGCCGTCGAGCGCGAGCGTCTCGTTGAAGGCTTCCGCCGTCTGCACGGCGTCTTGGCCCGTCATCGCGTCGACGACGAAGAACGTGTAGTGCGGCTGCACCGCATCGGAGATCGCCCGCACTTCGGCCATCAGGGCCTCGTCGATGGCGAGGCGGCCGGCGGTGTCGACGATGAGGACGTCCCGCCCGATGCGCTGGGCCTCAGCCAGGCCGTTGCGAGCCACGGCCACTGGGTCAGTCGGCTCAGAGAACACCGACACGCCGATGTCCTGGCCGAGGATCCGCAGCTGCTCGACAGCAGCTGGGCGCTGGAGGTCGGCTGCCACGAGCAACGGGTTCCGGCCTTGCTGCTTGAACCAACGCGCGAGCTTGGCGGCGGCCGTCGTCTTACCTGAGCCCTGCAGGCCCGCCAGCAGCACGACGGTGGGCGGCTTGGAGGCGTAGTGCAGCTTGAGCGGCTCGCCTCCGAGCGTGGCGGTCAGCTCCTCGTTGACCACCTTGATGACTTGCTGAGCAGGCGTCAGGCTTTTGGAGAGGTCGGCACCGCTGCAGCGCGCTCGGATGCGCTCGATCAGGTCCTTGACGACGTTCAGGTTGACGTCGGCTTCGAGCAAGGCCACCCGGATTTCGCGCAGGACCTCGTTGACCTCGGCATCGCCAAGGCGCCCGCGGCTGCGCAGGCGCGTGAGAATCCCCTCGAAGCGATCAGTGAGTGTCTCGAACATGAGCCTTACCAGGTTAGTCGGGGCTGGAGGGAGCTCCGGAAGGCGGCGGCGGTCGCGTCATCTAGGCCACCGAGCTGCTCGGGCGATAGCCTGGGGAGCTCAGCCGAACAGCGCCGTCACGAACTCCTCGGGGTCGAACTCGACGAGGTCCGCAGCGGTCTCGCCCAGCCCGACAAGCTTGATCGGGAGGCCGAGCTCGCTGCGGATGGCCAGGACCACGCCACCCTTTGCGGTGCCGTCGAGCTTCGTGAGCACGATCCCGGTCACTCCGACGGCCTCGGTGAACTGCTTGGCCTGCACCAGGCCGTTCTGCCCCGTAGTGGCGTCGAGCACGAGCAGGACCTCGGTCAATCGGCCGGGCGGTCGCTCGGCGATCCGGCGTACTTTTCGCAGCTCCTCCATGAGGTTGACTTTGGTGTGTAACCGGCCGGCGGTGTCCGCCAGCACGAGGTCGACGCTGCGCGCTGCGGCATGGGCCACAGCATCGAAGATGACCGACGAGGGGTCGGCGCCCTCGGCTCCACGGATGAGGGAAGCGCCCGATCGCTCCGCCCACGTCTCCAGCTGCTCGCCCGCGGCGGCACGAAAGGTGTCACCCGCCGCCAGCACGACGCTCCTACCTTCGGCGGTCTCACGAGCGGCGACCTTGCCGATCGTCGTTGTCTTGCCGACTCCGTTCACGCCGACGAACAACCAAATCGTTGGGCCTTCGCTGTCGCCCATCGCCAGATCCGGCCGATCACCCTCGAACATGGCGACGAGATCAGCTCGCAGCGCATCGAGGAGGGCCTCGGGCTGGGCCTCCACCTCGCCCGAGCGCACTTTCGCCCTCAGGTCATCGAGCACCCGTGTTGTCGTGCGGACCCCGGCATCGGCGAGCAGGAGCGCTTCCTCCAGCTCGTCGAACGTGGAGTCATCGAAGCCGCGCCCGCGAATCCCGTCGAGATAGCCCCCGAGCAGCTGGCGCGCCTTGCCGAGGCGCTCCCGGAGCGCCGGGCGCTCCGACGGCCCTGCCTCCTCGGCCGGCGCCTTGGGTGCCACCTCGGCCGGCTCGACCTCGCCCGGCACGGGCGGTGCAGCCACCGGGGACGGAGCGGTCCGGGCGCCGACGCCCTCCGGTGGTCCCGGGGCCCGCAGGCGGCGGTGAGACCTCGTCGCCACTCCCAGACCCGTAGCAGCCACCACGAGCACGGCGGCGACGATGATGAGGATCAATTCGACGGTCGACATGGCTGGCGGAGCCTACCGGTGGTCGTCATGCACCCCGAACCGGAGGTCGGGGCCTGGTCGGGCGACCGGCGAGCTGGTCACGCGGGCCCCGGAGAGCCCGATGCCCCCGGAGAGCCCGCTGGCCCCGGAGAGCCCGATGCCCCGGAGAGCCCGCTGCCCCGGAGAGCCCGATGCCCCCGGAACAGCGTCAGCCGGTGCGGGTCGCCCGTTGCGATCCGAGCCGCTCGCTCACGACCTTGGATGCGCCCCCCGGCTGCAACGAGACGCCGTAGAGGACGTCTGCGGACTCCATGGTGCGCTTTTGGTGGGAGACCAGGAGCAGCTGGGCGTCGTTGCGGAACTCGTCAAGCAGGTCCAGGAACCGGTGCAGGTTGATGTCGTCGAGTGCCGCCTCGACCTCGTCCATCAAGTAGAACGGCGACGGCCGGCTGCGGAACACGGCGAACAGGAATGCCAGCGCCACGAGTGACCGCTCGCCACCGGAGAGCAGTGACAACCGGCGGATGTTGCGCCCGGCGGGGCGTGCGTCGATCTCTACACCCGTGGAGAGCAGGTCGTCCGGGTCGACGAGGCTCAGCCGGCCGCTGCCGCCCGGGAAGAGCGTGGCGAACAGCGTCTCGAAATGCTGGGCCACGTCGGCGAACGCCTCGGTGAACCCGTTGACGATCTCCGCGTCGACGGCCCGGATCACCCTCCCGAGCTCTCGCCGAGCAGCCCGGACGTCCTCGAGCTGGCCCGCAAGGAAACCATCCCGCTCCTCCAACGCCGCCAGCTCCTCCAACGCGAGCGGGTTGACGGGGCCGAGTAGCCGCAGCTCGCGTTCCAGCTCCCGGACCCGTGCGGCCGGTGGCGTCCCTGGCGGGAGCTCCGGGCACTCTGCCGCCATGGCTTCGGCGGGTTCGGTCTCGAGCTCGTGGCGGAGCGTCTCGATCGCCGTCTCCAAGCGCACCCGCAGCTCGGCGAGCTCCAGCTCGGTCCGTTGGAACCGCTCACGGACACCCGCCAGCTCCCGTTCGGCGTTGCCTCGCGACAGCCGCGCCTGGCTGAGCTGAGTGCTGATCGCGCTCAGGGCCGAGTCGTGCTGACGCCGGGTCTCGCGCAGGTGCGAGAGCACGGTGTCGAGCTCGGTGACGAGCTCGCTCACGGAACCCGTGAGCCGCTCCAAGGCGCGTGCAGCGGCTTCGTGGCCTTTACGGCGCGCGGCCGCCTCCGATCGCGCGGTCTCGTAGCCCGCCAAGCGCGACTCCACGTCGCTCCGCCGGGCGGACAGCATGTGGCGGCGCTCCTCCAGACCGGCTCCGCGGACACCCAGCTCCGCTCGCCGCGCCGCCAGCGCCCGCCCGCGCTCGTCGAGCGAACGCCGTTCGGCGGCAGCGGACTCGGCGACCTCGGCGATCTCCCGTTCGAACTCCTCTGCGATGGCTAGATCCACGCCGAGCTGGTCGAGCGTGGCACCAAGCTCCGCCATCCGGTGCCCGCACTCCGATCGAGCAGCAGCGGCAAGCGGAACCTGCTGTCGCAGGAGCGACAAGCGGCGCGAGAGGTCCTCACGCTGGGCTCTCGACTGGCGCTCCTCGGCCGCGGCCGCCTCGAACCGCCGGCCGGCGCTGGACGCGGTGGAACGGGCAGCGACGTGCACTTGGCGGGCGTGTTCCGCCGACACTCGAGCCTCCGCTGCGGCCGTCTCGGCGAGGGCCGCTTCCAGCCGGACGACTTCCAGCGCAGCTTTGGTGGCGCCGGCGCGGCCTGCTCCGAGCCGCCAGCCGCGCGCCGAGAAACGATCCCCCTCCAGCGTCACTACCACCCCGCCGTCCGGCAGCGAGCTGGCAAGGTCGAGGGCAGCGGCAAGGTCTCCACGGCAGAGCACTACGCCGGTGAGCAGGTCGTCCAGCAGTCTCGCCACGCCGGCATGAGACGTCCGCACGCACGAGCGAAGCAGCTCGCCACCTGACGAGCGGACGCCGGCGGCGGAGGCGGGCGCAGTACCGGCGGCGGAGGCGGGCGCGGTACCGGCGGCGGAGGCGGGCGCGGTGCCGGCAACGCCAGCCGAGCCCGTCGTTGCGTCGTCGACCCGTACGACGGCTCCGTCGATTCCGGACTCGCGGAGGTGCTCGATCGCGGAGCGCGACGCGGCAGAGCCCTCGACGACCACCGCGCCGAGCGCCTCGGCGACGCCGGCCTCGAACGCCAGCTCGCAGCCGGGGTCGAGCTCGACGACGTCGAGCAGCGTTCCGAGCACGCCGGTCCTGCCGGCGAGGTGCTCGACTCCCGCGCGGGCGTGTGCCTCGTCGAGCGCGACCTGCAGCGCGTGGGCGCGAGCGGCGAGCCCCTGCGAACGCTCGACCGCTTCGCGAGCGCCTGCCTCCGCTGTCATCACGCCGGCGGCTGCTTCCCGCTCTGCGTCCTCCGCCGCGATGAGCTCCGAACGGGCTGCACCGGTCACTGCCGAGAACCGCTCCCCATCGACCACGGCTTGTGCGGCCTGCATCTCGAGCTCGGACAGCTGGCGGGCGGATGCCTCCTCCCGCTCGGTCGCGCGGGCCATGGCCTCACGGGCGGAGGCCAACTCGTCCCGGACCGAATCGCGGTGGCGCCGCAGGCGAGCCGCCTCGCTCGAGGCCTGCGCGGCGGCCGTCCCACCGCCGGGTTGGGCACGACCGAGCCACGCTGCCTCGTCCGAGGCCAGCTGGGCCGCTTCGGCGTCGAGCGCTTCGCGCTCGGGTGCGAGCGACTCTGCGAGAGCCGAGGCTTCGGCCAGCTCGGTCTCGAGCCGGGCCGCCTCCGCCTCCAGGGCGGCTACGACGTCGGCCTGCGCACTCGCCTCCATCGCCAGGGCGACGCTGCGCCGCCGTTCCGCGATCACGTTGCCGACACCGCGGGCGCGTTCGTACAGGCGCTCGGCCTCGCCCAACTGTGCGACGACGTCATTGGCCTGCTCGGCGGTGAGGCTCGCCTCCGAGCGCGCCACCAATTCGTCCAGGCGGCTCAGTTCAGCCTTCAGCCGGTCTTCGCCGGACTGCAGGAGCTGCCGGGCATCGCCGGCCTCGGTGAGACGCCGCTGCAGCGATGTCAGCTCTGTGCCGGCCAGGTGCAGCCTGAGCGCTCGCAGTTCGGCCGCGAGCGAGTCGTGCCGGCGCGCTGCCTCGGCCTGGCGTTCGAGCGGGCGCAGCTGGCGGCGGACCTCCCGGTGGAGATCCTGCAGCCGCATGAGGTTGGCCTCGGTGGACTCGATTCGCCGCTCGGCGCGCTCACGCCGGCGGCGGAACTTGAGGATGCCGGCGGCCTCTTCGATCACCGCCCGGCGGTCCTCCGGGCGCGACTGCAGGATCTGATCGAGCTGGCCTTGGCCCATGATGACGTGCTGCTGCCGCCCGACTCCGGCGTCCGACAGGACCTCTTGGATGTCCAGCAGCCGGCAGGCAGCGCCGTTCATCGAGTACTCGCTCTCACCGGTGCGGAACAGCGTCCGGGTGATCGTCACCTCGGCCAGGTCGACGGGTAGGCGCCGGGACGAATTGTCGATGGTGAGGGAGACCTCGGCCCGGCCGAGGGCGGGTCGTTTCGAGGTGCCGGCGAAGATCACGTCGTCCATCTTCGACGAGCGCACGACCCGTGGGCCTTGAGCCCCGAGCACCCAGGCGACGGCGTCGACGACGTTGGACTTGCCCGACCCGTTGGGGCCGACGATGACTGTGACCCCCGGCTCGAATTCGAGCGTGGTCCGGTCGGCGAAGGATTTGAACCCACGGAGAGAGAGCGCCTTGAGGTACACAGCGAGGCTCACGCTATCCGCGGACGAACGGCTGCCCGGGGATGCCTGCTGGCCTGGAACGACCATCCAGCCCGGCGGATCTCAGCTCTGGCAGCCCTCGCAGCAGTAGGCGACACGAGCCCCAAAACGCACCCTCGTGACCGTCGCCCCACAGCGCCCGCAGGGCTCGCCGGCGCGGTCGTAGACCTGGTGCCGGCCCTGGTAGGAGCCGAGCTCACCCATCAGATCCCGGTACCGCTGGTCCCGCAGCGACGACCCCCGGAGCTCGACCGCCTTGCCGAGCACGGCCGAGATGGACCGAGCCAGGCGCCGGATCTCGTCAACCGAGAGCGTGTCGGTGCGCCGGTCCGGCCGAACCCGAGCAGCAAAACAGACCTCGTCGGCATAGATGCTCCCCACTCCCGAGATGACGCGCTGATCGGTCAGCGCTGCCTTCAAGGGCACCTTGTGACCCGCCAGCCGTTCGCGCAGCACTCGAGCGCCCAACCCGTCCACCAGTGGATCGGGCCCGAAACGGGCGAAATCCTCGGGCAACCCGTCCGGACCGACCTCGTCGGTCAGGTACCACTCCCCGAAGGTCCGCGGGTCGACGAACCGCAACTCGCTCCCATCGGCCAGCTTCGCCACCACGTGGGTGTGCGGCGTCAACGGCGCCGCCTCCGGATCGGCAGCCCACAGCAGCTGCCCACTCATGCGGAGGTGGATGACCAGCACTTCCGAGCTGTCGAGCTCAATAGCGAGCCACTTGCCCTTCCGCCGGACCGCCTCCACGCGCCGGCCCGCGAGGCGAGCTGTCATCTCCGTCGCCGGCTGCCTGCGGACGGCGCGCCGCCCCGTGACCACGACCTCGGTGAAGCGCCGCCCGACGAGATGCTCCTCGAGACCCTTGCGGACGGTCTCGACCTCGGGCAGCTCAGGCACGAGTCGGGTCGTACAGGCCCGGCGTCTCGCCGCCCAGGTCCGTCCCCTCGCTGGGCTTGTGACCGCGGGCCCGTTCGAGCAGCACCGCCAGCGCGACCTCGGCGGCGTGCCGCTCGGCATCCTTCTTGGACCGGCCGACGCCGGTGCCGAGCCGCTCCCCTCTGACGATCACCTCCGCAGTGAACTGCTTGGCGTGGTCCGGCCCGCGCTCTTGGACCGCGTAGACCGGCGCGCCGAGCGCCATCTGGACGGCGATCTCCTGCAGCCGGTTCTTCGGGTCGCCGAGCCGGGCGGATTGGGCGATCTCGATCACGTGGCCGCCGAGGAGGTCGAGCACCAGCGTGCGAGCGCCCTCCAGGCCGGCGGCGAGGTACACGGCGCCGATGACGGCTTCCACGCAATCGGCCAGGATCGAGGCTTTGTGGCGGCCTCCTGAGCTCTCCTCACCCTTGCCCAGCAACAGTGCCGGCCCGAGGCCGAGCGCCTCGGCCGCAGGCGCCAGCGCGAGCGTGCTCACGACCGCAGCCCGCACCCTGGCGAGGTCACCTTCGGGCAGATCCGGGAACGAGGCGTACAAGTGGTCGGTGATGACGAGGCCGAGCACGGCGTCGCCGAGCAATTCGAGGCGCTCGTTGGAGGGCTGCGTGGGGGTTTCGGCGCAAAAGGAACGGTGGGAGAGCGCCTGGCGCAACAGCTCGGGCGGGATCGCAAACGCGGCCAAGCGGTCGGACAGCGCGGAAGTGGAGCTACCGCCGGCCTCGATCTCGGTCATGCCGGCATCGGTGTGGCTCAGGCCGCGTCGAGCTTTGCCGTCACGTAGTCGACTGCGTCACGCACCGTGCGAAGGTCCTCGAGATCCTCGTCATCGATCCGGAAACCCTCGACCTTGTCACTCAGCTCCTCCTCCAACGCCTCCACGAGCTCGATGAGCGCAAGGGAGTCGGCTTCGAGGTCGTCGGCGAAAGAGGAGGACTCGGTGATCACCGACGCCTCGATCTCGAGGATCTCGGCGAGCTGGTTGCGCACGATCTCCAGGATGTCGCTGCGGTTGAGGGTGTCGCCGGTCGTCACGTGGGCTCCTTCGTTACCGAGGTGGTCGCCCCGGATGCTACCGCCGGCCGGGAGCGACGCGATGTCCTAGCTACTTCGCCCGCAGGTTAGACGCCGGCGGGCCTGGCCGCCGCATGCCTCCCGGTTGCACCAGCCGCGACGGCGGCGGCGAGCTTGCCCGACAGGTCATGACTCGCGAGGTCGTAACCAGCACGTGCGGCGTTGACGATCGCCTTGGCGGACGACGAGCCGTGGCTGATGATGCAGACGCCCTTCAAGCCGAGCAGCATGGCGCCACCGGTGTTCTCGGGGTCGAGCGGCTCCGCACGCCGGAGCAGTTCCGGGAACAGGACGTCGCCGGCGGCTCTGGTCTCGGCATCGGTGTTGAAGACCTCCAGCAAGATGTTCATGAACACTCGGAGCCCTCCTTCGAGCGTCTTCAGCGCCACATTGCCCGTGAACCCGTCCGTGACGATGACGTTCACGCCGCCGGCGAGCAGATCGCGCCCTTCGGCGTTGCCGATGAACTCGTAGCCCGTATCGCCGGCGAGAGCGCCCTCCGCCAGCAGCGAGTGGGTCGTCTTCGTGAGGAGGTTGCCCTTGGACGACTCCTCGCCGATCGAGAGCATCGCGACCTTGGGGCGCTCGAGCCCGTACCGCTCTCGGTAGAAGGCTGCGCCCATCTGGGCGAACTGCACGAGCCACTCGGGCTGGCAGTCTGCGTTGGCGCCGGCGTCGACGAGCACGGTCGGCTCATCACCGAGAGCTGGGAGCGGAGTGGCGATACAGGGGCGGGCGACACCCGGCAGCCGACCCATGCGGAGGAGCGCGCTCGCCATCGTCGCCCCGGTGTTGCCGGCGCTCACCATGGCGCACGCCCGACCGTCCCGGACGGCCTCAGCCGCCCGGACCAGCGACGAGTCCTTCTTCGTTCGAACACCCTTGGCGGCATCCTCGGACATGCCGATGACCTCGCTGGCAACGATCACCTCGAGATCACCGGTGTCACCGAGGCTGCCGTCGGTCGGACCGACCAGGACGACGGGGATGCCGAGCTCGTCGGCAGCGCGCCGGGCACCGAGCACGATCTCACCCGGGGCGCGATCGCCCCCCATCGCGTCGATGGCGACGGGCAGTTCCGCGAGGTTCGTCATCACCAGCAGCCGGCGGGCGGCAGTGCAGGGACCGTGGCGCTCAATCGACCTCGATGGCCTGCCGCCCGTGGTACCAGCCGCAGTGAGGGCACACCACGTGGGGGAGCTTGGCCCGGCGGCATTGCGGGCAGATGCTGCGCGCGGGTTCCTTGAGCGTCCAGGCTGACGCCCGCCGGCTCCGGCTCTTCGACTTCGAGGTCTTCTTCTTGGGGACGGCCATCGTCGTTTCCTTAGTCAGTCCGAGGGGTCGAGCGCCTCGCACGAGCAGGTCTCGTGGTTACGGTTCACGCCACATTCGGGGCACAGGCCCTTGCAGTCGTCAGCACAGAGCGGCGCGAGCGGCAACTCAAGGATACAAGCATCGTGGACCATCGGTTCCAAGTCGAGCCAGTCGGTACCCACGGCGTACTCGAGGTCCGTGTCCGGGTGGTCAGTGCAGACCTCATCGATCTGGATGATGAGCTCTCCGGTCGCCTTCTCCAGGCACCGCCGGCACGTCCCCTCGAACGGTGCACGCAGCACGCCGGCCACCGTCACGCCACCGATCACGGCCTCGACGGTGCCCGTGAGGGCCACGGGGACGCCCTCGGGCACGCGGGAGTCGGTCACCGCCAACTCCGGGATCACCTCCGTCACCTGGACCGCGACCATGGAGCCCGGGTGCCGCCGCAGCGCTCTCACCGGGACGAGCCATGGCCGTCCCCGCGCCGGTTCACTCACTCAGTCAAGGTCCTGGTCGAACAACCCGTCTCCCGAGGCACCGGACGCGTCCCCTCCCAAGAAACCCCCCTCTTCCTCCTCATACGGCTCCTCTGGCACCGCCGCCAGCCGTTCCCGGCCGGAGCGCACCGTCTTCACGGTCCGGTCGAGGACGATCTCAAAACCGGCCAGTTTCTGGTCGATGTAGTCGTCGGCCTCGTGCCGCAGCCGCCGGCCCTCCGATTCGGCGTCCTCGACCAGGCGGACCGCCCGGTGCTCCGCCTGGCGGACGATCTCGGTCCGCTGCACCATCCGCTCGGAATGGACGCGGGCATCCTCGATGATCTCCTGGGCCTCCCGGCGCGCGGCCGCCAGCACCTCTTCACGGTCCTTGAGCAGGCGGCGAGCACGGCGAAGCTCCTCGGGGAACTCGTCGCGGGCCGCTTCCAACAGCTCGAGCACTTCGTCGCGGGAGATCATCACCGAGGAAGAAAGGGGTACGGACTTCGCCGTCGAGACGATGTCGACGAGTTCGTCGAGGACGCCTTCGACGCCTCCCTCGGGCTCGAGCATCTCCTCGAACTCGCCGCCCGGGCCGAGATTGGTGGGTTCCGTCATCGCAAGGCCTTCAAACGCCGGTTGACCGGTTCGGGAACGAGGCCGCTGACATCCCCGCCGTAGCGCGCCACTTCCCGGATCAGGCGGCTGGAGATGTAGGCGTAGGTTGCGCCCGTAGGCAGGAAGAGCGTCTCGATCCCCGACAGCTCCCGGTTCATCTGGGCCATCTGCAGCTCGGCCTCGAAGTCGGACACCGCTCGCAGGCCCTTCACGATGACGGTCGCCCCGACCTCCCGTGCCAATTCGACAACCAGGGTCGACATCGCCACGATGCGCACCGCCGGCAGGTGCGCGAGCGATTCGGCCAGCATCTCCTCCCGGTCTTCGAACGAGAAGAGTGGCTCGGCCTTCTGCGGGTTGCGCAACGACGCGACCACCACCTCGTCGAACAGACGCGTCGCCCGCTCGACGACCTCGAGATGCCCGTTGTGGAACGGGTCGAAGGAGCCGGGGAAGAGGGCGATCGTCAAGCGGAGTCCTTGTTGATGTGATCGGGGTTGATGTGATCGGGTTTGACGGGATCGGGTTTGACGGGATCGGGGTTGACGGGATCGGCGTGGCTGGTGGTATCGGGGTCGGTACCTGATTGGGTCATAACGCCATTGCCCACCCTGTCGGCCAGGACGAGCGTTACGAGCGTACCGCCGTATCGGTACGCACGAGAGACCGCGTAGCCTCCGCCGACCTGCAGCGGGGCCCGGTGCTCGACGAGGACCGTCGCCACGCTGAGGTGCCCGAACAGCCTCGGCCACTCGTCGAAGGCGTACGGTGGATCGGCCAGCGCGAGGTCCGCAGCCTGGGGGGCATGGGACTCCACCCAGCCGAGTGCGTCTGCCCGGACGACACGGACACCCCGGGCATCGGCGAAGCCTGTGACGTCGAGGTTCCGGCTGATCGCCGCGGCCGCCCGCCGGTCCTGCTCGACGAACGTCACCTCGGCGGCACCCCGCGAGAGCGCCTCGATCCCGAGAGCCCCACTCCCGGCGAACAAGTCAAGCACCCTCGCGCCCTCGACCAGGCCCCGGGACTCGAGGATGTCGAACATCGCCTCGCGCACGAAGTCGCTCGTCGGGCGCAGCCCCGGCAGGTCGGGCGCGTACAGCCGCCGGCCTCTGGCCACTCCCCCGATCACCCGCACGGTCGGCTCATGGTCGGCTCATGGTCGGCTCATGGTCGGCTCACGTGGCTCATCGTTTGCTCACCTGACCGCTCAGCTCCGGAACAGGAACTGGCGTTCCTCTTCACTCACGAACAGCGACACTTCCTCCCACAGCAGGCGGTGCTGAGGTTTGGTCAGCTCTGGGTCGTCGTCGAGGATCGCCGTCGCCACCTCGCGGGCCTTCATCACGAGGTCACGGTGCCGCCTCAAGTCGGCGAGCTTCAAGTCGGTGCGACCCTTCTGCCGTGCGCCGAGCACGGTCCCGCCGCCGCGGAGCTGCAGATCGGCCTCCGCCAGCTCGAAACCGTTCTCCGTCCTCACCATCGCCTCCAAACGACCCGCAGCGAGCTCGGTCACCGGGTCGGCCAGAAGGAAGCACCAGGACTTCGCCTGCCCCCGGCCCACTCGGCCCCGGAGCTGGTGCAGTTGCGCGATCCCGAAGCGATCAGCGTCCTCGATCACCATCACCGTCGCGTTCGTCACATCGACACCCACCTCGACCACGGTCGTGGCGACGAGCACCTGGATCTCGCCGGCACGGAACGCCGCCATCGCACCGTCCTTGTCCTTCGGCGCCAGCTGGCCATGCAGGAGGCCGACGGAGTACCCGGCGAGCTCGCTCGTGGCGAGGCGGTCGCGTTCCTCCACGGCCGATCGGGGCGGCCGCCGCTCGACGCCGAGATCGATGGCGAACCGCCCCACTGCTTGGTCTTCGTCCTCCTCCCCCTCGAGCTCCACATCGAGCTCGTCGAGCTCGTCCTCGAAGCCCTCCTCCATCGCGCCGCCTCCAACCAGCGGGCACACGACGAAAGCCTGGTGGCCCGCGTCGAGCTCGGCCCGCACGCGTTTCCAGCCGACCTGCTCCTGACCCGAGCCGAGCAGGCGTGTCGTGATCGGCGTCCGGCCCGGAGGCATCTCGTCGAGCGTCGTGTGGTCGAGATCGCCGTAGACGGTCATCGCCGCGGTGCGGGGGATCGGCGTGGCGGTCATCACCAGCAGGTCCGGCTCGGCCTGGCCCTTCTCGGCCAAGGCGGCGCGCTGCTCCACGCCGAAACGGTGCTGCTCGTCGACGACGACCACACCCAACGACGAGAAGCCCACGTCACCGGTCAACAACGCGTGCGTTCCCACGATGATGTCCAGCTGGCCGGCTACGAGGTCAGCAAGGATCCGAGACCGTTCCGCCGTCGTCGTCCGGTTCGTGAGCAGCTCGACCGCGAGCGGCCGCTCACCACCGAGGCGTGACGGGTCGGGCACCGTCAAGCCCTCGAGCAACCGCCGGACGAGGAAGTAGTGCTGCTCGGCAAGCACCTCGGTGGGGACCATGAAGGCCCCCTGGTGCCCGCCTTGAACCCCGTACAGCATGGCCGCGACCGCCACGACAGTCTTGCCCGAGCCCACGTCGCCCTGCAGGAGGCGGTTCATCGGGTGCGGCTGGGCCAAGTCGGATGCGATCGCTTCGATCGCCCGCCGCTGCGCCCCCGTGAGGGCGAAGGGAAGCCGCTGCACGAACCTCGCCACGAGACCGCCCGGCGCCGTGTCGTGGACTACGCCGACCGAGCTCGACGCGAGGACTCGTTTCTTGCGGACGAGCAGCAACTGCAGCCTCAGTAGTTCGTCGAAGGCCAAGCGGTAGCGGGCCCGCTCCTTCTCGGCCAGCCCGTCGGGCACGTGCACGTCGTGGTAGGCCGCGGTCCGGTCGACGAGACGGAGATCCGCCAGGGATCGCTCCGGTACCGGATCCGCGAACGGCCCGGCCCGCTCGAGCGCTTCG
>JBEKLQ010000054.1:0-26328 GCA_050010115.1 Acidimicrobiales bacterium
GCTCGTCTACGACGACCGTTTGCTGATGAAGTGCTACCGGGTCATCGAGCCGCGGCCGCGTCCGGAGGTCGAGATGGCACTCGGCCTCGATGCGGCCGGCTTCAACTTCATGCTGGCGCCGGTCGTGCACTGGCGGCGCAACGGGCGAGATCTAGCCCTCGCCCGCGAGTACGTGCCCGGCGCCGTCGAGGGTCTCGCGCTGGCTCGCACATCGCTGCGTGACCTGTTGGCCCGCGCCGAGGACTCCGTTAACGGCAAGCCGTTCGAGGACGTGGGCCTTGCCGGCGGGGACCTGAGCCCGGAGATGCGACGCCTGGGGGCTGCCACCGCCCGGATGCACCTGGCTTTGGCCGAGGCCTTCGGGGTTCAGGCGCCCGCCGGGGCCGGTGCGGCCAGCGCCGCCGGCAAGCCGCTCAGCTCCGGCGGTCTCGGTGGCGCCAGCGGTCTCGGTGGCGCGATCCGTGTGCACGGAGACTTCCATCTGCGCCGGGTGATGAGGACCGACGCCGGGTGGGTGGTGGCTGGCTTTGGGGACGACCCGCTCATGGGCGCCGCCGCCGGCAGCGGCAGTCAGGGTGAGGGTCGTTTCGCCTCACCATTGGAGGACGTGGCCGACTTGTGCCGATCGCTGCACCTTGCCGCGGTCGAGGCGGTCCACCTCCAGGCAACCCGGACGCGGGCCCATGCACAACTGCTGGCGAGCGGCTGGGAACGGCACAACATCGCCGCCTTCGTCAGAGGGTATCTGTCGCTCGATGGCATCGACCGGCTGCTCCCGGTGACCGAGGGCCATGTAGATCGGATCCTCGCCGATCTGATAGCGGCCCGCGAGGAAGCGGGCCGGCGCTAGGGCGTCAAGAAGCGTCCGCTTCGGCCCTCATGGCGATCTTCTCGAGGGCGTACCGCAGGTCCTCGGCTGCTTTCTCCGGCGAAACCACGTTGATCAGTACGCCGGTACCGAGCTCGAACCCGGCCCTCGTCGTCAGGTTCGGCAGCACGTGCACGTGCCAGTGGTACATGCCCGTCGCCCGGTAAGGCGCCGAGTGGAACACGATGTTGTAGGCGATGTCGCCGAGGTGCTCGCCGAGCGCCTCCAGGGAGGTGCGAACGGCCTTGCCCATGGCCACCACGCGGCTCGTCGGTGCCCGGTGGAGGTGCGCGCCGTGCTCGCGCGGTACGACGAGCATCTCGTACGGGGTGCCGCTCCAGAACGGGGCAAAAGTGACGAAGTCCTCCGTTGCCTCGAGGACTCGGTACCCGACGCGTTCTTCTGAGGCGGCTGCAGCACAGAGCAGGCACCCGCCAGCGAACCGTGCAAAGCCAGCCTGCTCGTCCGCAAGCTCACGCGGTACGAAGGGGATCCCGAGCAGCTGTCCGTGGGGATGCGACACCGAGGCGCCAGCTTGGCGCCCGTGGTTCACGATCACCTGGCTGTAGCGGAGGCCGGGGGTTCCCTGGTGCTCTTCGACGCGGTCGCGGATGGCGGCCATCACAAGCGAGAGCTGGTCGTCGGGCAGTGAGGCGAACGTGCGCTCGTGGTCGGGCGACAGCACGAGCACTTCGTGGATGCCGCTGGCTGGTGCTTCGGTGAACACAGGACCGCGGTGCTCCACGACGAACGGTGCGTCACCCTGGAAGGCCGGGTATCGGTTCGGGAGCACCCGGACCATCCATTTGCCCGAAGGGCCGTAAACCTCCAAGGCGGGAAGAGTGTCACCTTCGTTGCCCGGGCAGAACGGGCACGAGGTGAAGTCGTCGGCATCCGGCGTGGGCTGCCTCGGGAGAAATGGTCCCTGACGCTGCGCACGGTCGGTCGACACCGTTACCCAGCGGCTCGACAGCGGATCGAGGCGAAGTTGATTCACCCTCGCTGGTGTCCCTCCTCCTGCTCCATGCCTATGACGATCACACTGTCAAGGCTACTCCTGGCACCCGGGCCAACCGTGCACCCTCTCGAGGAATCTGCCTGCAAAACTCCAATTCATGGTGCGCGAGCAATGAGCCAGCCCGCCTACGACGTGCTGTTGGTGGCGCACGTGTTGTCGGCGGTGCTGGGTTTCGGAGCGATCGCGATTGCAGGAGGCGAAGCGTCGTCGGCCCGCCGGTCGGCGGATCCTGCGAGCGATGAAGGGGTGCGTCGTTTCTTCAAGCCTGGACGGGATTGGCCAGCCCGCACGATCTTGTTTGTGCCCGTCCTCGGTTTGGGGCTGCTCTTCGGCGGCGACCGACCCGACGTCCGGGCTGTATGGCCCTGGATCGGCCTCGGCATCTGGGTCGTGGCCGTGGGCGTCGCCACGGCGGTGTGCTGGCCGGCGGAGCGGTCAGCCCAGCTGGCGCTGAGTGCGCTGGTGGACAGCGGCGCGGCCGCGGAGGCGACGCCGGCGGACGGATCGCCGGAGGCGTCGACTCCGCTCATCGAGGACTTCCGGTTGGCGTGCCGGCGAATGGAGCTGGCTGCGGGGGCGATCTCGCTGTGCTTCTTCGCTGCTGTCGTGGTGATGGTCGCGCAGCCCAAGTGACGCGGGACCGAGCGCGCCCGGAGCTGCCTGACGACTGAGGTGCCGGGCACCTCGATTACATTCTTATTGTGCCCCGTGGAGAAAATCCGGCGCCTCGTCGCGCCGTTGCTCCGGGCGGCCGCCGTGCGCCCACCCGGATCGGCAGCGGACCCCCGCCCCGCCGGGACGCCTCCGCTGAGCTCGCTCGGCGCCGCCGGGATGCGACGCAGGCGAAGATCATCCGGCGGCGCCGTGTCTGGGTGATCCTGGCAGCGCTGTCGTTGGTGGCGGCGACCGTCGCCTCGTGCAACCTCGCCAGCGCGACCGGTTCGCACGGGCATCATCCGTCCACCTCGAGCGGCCCGCCGTCGTCGACGAAGACCACGACGACCGTGATGCCCGCGTCGTTCAACGTCGGGATCCACACGTTCGACTTGAAGGAGACCGGCGTCGGCATCTGGCACGTCGGCCCGGCGGGCCAGCAGCTGCCAGGCCGAGTGCTCACGACCGAAGTGCGGTACCCGTCACTGGCGGGCGCTGCGTCCGAGGAGACGGTGAACGCCCGGCCGACGACGGTAGGAGGGCCGTATCCGGTCATCGTCTTCGCCCATGGCTGGAACACCGAACCATCTGACTATGAGGCGATGCTCGATTACTTGGTGAAGGCGGGGTTCGTCGTCGTGTCGCCGATCTTCCCGGACGAGAACGCTGTGGCCGTGGCTGCCGCCGGGGGGCCGGGCACAGAGGCAGCATCCGACGAGGAGAACGACGTGTACAGCGAGCCCGGTGACATCGTTTACGTGCTGAAGCAGCTGCAGAACATCGGCAGCCAGCCTTGGGGCACGAACCTGAAGAGTGTCCTCAATTTGTCCGACGTGGGCCTCGCCGGCCAGTCCGACGGCGCGAACGTCGTCGCCGCGCTCGCTTACGCGTCTGGATTGGCCTCTTCATATGCCGAGATCCCGTCGGCGCCGAAGGCGGTAGCCGTGATGTCCGGCTCGGCGTGGGACCCAGAGCCCTATGGCAAGGCGATCGGGACTTATCACGCCACGGCGACGTCACCGGCCTTGCTGCAGATCCAGAGCGACGCGGACGGGTGCGTCCCACCAACGTCCGGCCCCACAGATCTCTTCTCGACCTTGCAGACCGGTCTCAGTTCGAAATGGTGGGTGACCCTGCTCAACGCCAATCATCTCGCCCCATTCGCAGGCACCTCACAATGGGCACCGGTGGTCGATGCGGTCACTACACAGTTCTTCGAGCTCGAACTGAACTGGCGGTCGTCCTCGGTCTCAGCGTCCTCGGTTCAATCGGCTGGGACAGTGAGCGGTGTCGCCCAGGTGACGACGACAGTCACCGACGCCACGGTGCCCCATGTGCCGCTGATCCCGGGATGTTGAAGCCCGAGCTGACATGACGAGCGGCGCCCCCGCCGGAGCCGGCGAGCGTCCGGTGGCCTACTTCGATCACGCCTCCACTACGCCGATGCGCCCGGAGGTGCTCGCGGCGATGATGCCGTGGTTGACCAGCCGCTACGGGAACGCCTCCGGCAGTCACTCGATGGCTCGGGCAGCACGGCGGGCAGTCGATGACGCCCGTGAGGTTCTCGCTGAGGCACTCGGAGGCGAGCCAGGCGAGGTGGTGCTCACCAGCGGGGGGACCGAAGCCGACAACCTCGCGGTCACGGGAGCTGTGGCCGCGGCGGTCGAGCGCGGCCTCGAGCATCGTGCGATCGCCTGCAGCGCCGTCGAGCACCCGGCTGTGCTCGAGCCTGTCCGAGCGGCCGGAGGAGCCACCCTCGAGGTCGATCAGGACGGCGTCATCGACCTGCCGGCGCTGGAGGCATGGCTGGCAGCCCACTCAGATCGAGTGGTCGAGGTGTCGGTGATGCTCGTCAACAATGAGACCGGAGTCATCGAGCCGGTGGCGGATGTGGCGCGGGCGGTGAAGGAGCTGGCACCCCAGGCAGTCCTGCACACCGACGCGGTGCAGGCGTTCGGGTGGCTGGACGTAGCGTCGTTGGCGGCCGAGGCTGACCTTGTCACCGTGAGCGCTCACAAGTTCGGCGGCCCGAAGGGAGTCGGGGCGTTGCTGGTCCGCTCTTCGGCTCGCGGGAAGCTGCGCCCGGTGCTGCGGGGCGGCCCGCAGGAGCGCGAGCTGCGGGCGGGGACCCATGACGTTGCCGGCATCGTCGGCATGGCCACGGCGGTCCGGCTCGCGCTGGCCGGCCGAGAAGCGACCACGCAGCGAGTGGCGACCCTCGCCGAAGCCTTGATGGCCGGAATCACTGCCGGCGTAGAGGGTGCGGCCGGCGCGGTCGGATCAGGGCGTCGCGTCGGTGCGATCTGCAACGTGGGTTTCGACGGTGTCGAGTCCGAGGAGCTGCTGATCGTCCTCGACCAGCTCGGTGTCTGCGCGTCGGCGGGGTCAGCGTGCGCCAGCGGTGCTCTCGAGCCGAGCCACGTGCTGATCGCGATGGGGAGGTCACCTGAGCAGGCGAAGCGTCACGTGCGGTACTCGCTCGGCACGACGACGACGCCGGGCGAGGTCGATCAGGCGGTCGCCGCCACCATCGAGGCCGTCGGCCGGCTCAGACGCGAGAGCTGACTGAGCACCAGCCCCCGCGGTCCATGCCCGCTCGGGCTTGGAGCGCCGCTCTGGCGTACCGGCGAACCGGCAACCGGCAGCAGGATCGTGACCGATCCGTCGCCAATCTGAAGCCCGTTGTCGAGGCCGGGGGAGGAGGCGTGCGCAGCCACGAAACCGCTGCCGCCGCCCCCGCCGCCCCCGCCGTTGACCGAGGCCCCCGCTCCGCCGCCTCCGCCCTTGTAGCCACCGCCGCCACCACCGCCACCACCGCCGTACCCGATGCCGCCGGCTCCGCCCTTGGTCTTCGTGCCGGCGGAGCCGGGCTCACAGGCCGGGGTGGGGCAGCTATCGGCGAGCTTGCCGCCCCCGCCGGGAGAAGCCTGCGAGGCGCCACCGCCACCGCCGCCGCCGAGGGCAGGCGTGCCCCCGTTGCTGCCGATCGTGCCACCACCGGCTCCGCCGTATCCGCTGGTCTCGGCGTCGTCGGGCACGGGTCCTCCGGCACCACCGCCGCCACCAGCCGCCAGGAGGATCTTCGAGCCGTCCTTCACGCGCGTGGCCCCGCCGCCACCCCCGCCGGGATCACCGGGCGACAACGTGGCGCCGCCTTTGGCCCCCTTGCCACCGCCGTCGTAACCGCCCTTCCCACCGGCGGACTTCGTGCCGGATGCACCGGCACCGCCGATCTCGAGGGTGAGGGTCTCGCCCGAGGTGATGGAGAACGTGCCGACTGCCACGCCGCCGAGCCCGCCCGGCACCGTTCCGGGGGCGAACTTGCCGCCGTTCGCCCCACCTTGGGCTCCACCGGCGGTGATCGTCGCAGTCGCGAACCCGGTCGGCAGGACCACGGTCTGTGGCGATCCCGTCTCGCCGAAGCTGGCGGAGCAGCCAGCAGGCACGCTCGTGTAGCCCGTCGGGCAGGTCCCGCCAGCCGCTGGCCCCGCCGGCACCACGGCCAGCGCCGGAGCGCTGAGCATCGCTGCCACCAGCACCGCGCCGGCGATCATCCGCAGTCTCATGCCAAATGATAGGACCTGCGTGCTCGCCCGGCCGCGGCCGATCGCCTGGTCGGGTGTGACACAACGCTCTGCGAAACTATGACCGTGCGCATCCTGGTCGCCCTCTCGGGCGGAGTCGACTCCTCGGTCGCAGCGGCCTTGCTGCGCGTCCAAGGGCACGACGTCGTCGGCGCGACGATGAAGCTGTGGGGAGGGGCGTCGGATTCCGGCTGCTGCTCGGTCGCCGACGTCGACGATGCTCGCCGTGCGGCCGACCGGCTCGAGATCGACCACCACGTGTTCAACTTCACCGAGGAGTTCGAGGAGCGGGTCGTCGCCCCGTATGTGAGCGCCCATGCTGTCGGGTTGACTCCGAACCCCTGCATCGAGTGCAACCGGCACCTCAAGTTCGCGAGCTTCCTTGACCGAGCGCTCCGGCTCGGGTTCGATGCGGTGGCGACCGGCCATCACGCCCGGGTCGTGCACGGTGGCGGCCACCCACGGCTGCTCCGCGGAGCCGACCCGGCCAAGGACCAGTCGTACGTGCTGTCCTGCCTCACCGCCCGAGAGCTCACACGGCTGCGTCTCCCGATCGGATCGATGACGAAGCCGGAGGTCCGCGCCGTTGCAGCCTCGCTCGGTCTCGCGACGGCGGCCAAGCCGGACAGCCAGGACGTCTGCTTTGTGCTGGGCGGCTCGGGGTCGTCGGCGAGGGAGCGGTTCCTCTCCGAGCGGCTCACGCTGCATCCCGGCGAGGTGATCGAGCGGTCGACGGGGAACGTGGTCGGCACCGTCCCCGCCGTCGAGCTCGTCACGGTCGGCCAGCGGCGTGGTCTCGGTGTTGGCGGGAGAGAGCGGCGTTTCGCCGTCAGCATCGACGTCTCCCAGCGCCGGGTCGAGGTAGGTACTGAAGATGAGCTCCTCGAGGCCAGCGTCCCGCTGACGCAACGGACCTGGGTCAGCTCGCCCCTGCCCGCCGGTACCGAGGTGCTCGCGCAGGCGAGCGCGCATGGGCGGGCCTGGCAGGCAGTCGTGAGTGAGGAGGGTCTGGAGCTCTCGACGCCGAGGCGTCGGGTCGCTCCAGGCCAGACCGTTGCTCTGTACGTCGGGGACGAGGTCGTCGGGTCGGGGATCGCCCGCGAGGCGGCGTGACGGGAGGCGGCGTGACGGACGAGGCGCTGACCGAGCGGGTGCGGCAGCTGCGCGAGACGATCGCGTACCACGCCGCTCGCTACTACAACGACACGGAGCCGGAGATCCCCGACGCCGACTACGACAGTCTGGTCGACGAGCTGGCGCAGTTCGAGACGGATCACCCCGAGCTGATCTCGGAGGAATCGCCCACCAGCGTCGTGGGTGCCCCACCGTCCCCACTGTTCGCCGCGGTGCCGCACTCCGTGAGGATGATGAGCCTCGACAAAGTCGTCAGCCTGGACGAGCTGCTCTCTTGGGGCGCCCGCACGGAGCGATCACTCGGCCTCAGCGCCGAGGAGACGGCGGCTCTCGAGTTCGTGTGCGAACCGAAGATCGACGGCCTCTCGATCTCGATCTCGTACGAGGGCGGCAAGCTCACGCGGGCCGCCACGCGTGGAGACGGCTGGGTCGGCGAAGACGTCACGGCCAACGTCGCCACCATCAAGGCGGTCCCGCACGAGCTCGCGCTCGACGCCTCCGAGCTTCCAGCCGATCTCGAGGTGCGGGGCGAGGTGTACCTGCCCATCGCCGCATTCGAGGAGCTGAACGCCCGCCAAGCGGCGGCCGAGCTCCGGCTGTTCTCGAACCCTCGTAACGCTGCTGCCGGCTCGCTCCGCCAACGCGACCCTGAGGTCACCGCCAGCCGGGCGCTGTCGATGTGGGCGTACCAGCTCGTGCTGGCCTCTGGCGCCGGCGGTTCGATCACCGAGCCGGCGCGCCAGAGCGAGTCGTTGGAGGTGGTGAGGCAGCTCGGGTTCCCGGTGAACCCCGAGACGAGGGTGTTGACCGGGCTGCAGGCGGTGTTCGACTACTGCACGGATCTCCAGGAACGCCGACACTCGCTCGGTTACGAGATCGACGGCGTCGTCGTGAAGATCGACGACGTCGCCCTGCAGCGGCGGCTCGGTGCTACGTCGCACGCCCCGAGGTGGTCGGTGGCGTACAAGTTCCCTCCAGAGGAGCGGTCGACGCTGCTCGAGGACATCATGGTCTCGATCGGCCGGACGGGCCGGGCGACCCCGTTCGCGAAGTTGAGACCGGTCCGGGTCGGCGGGTCGACAGTAGGGCTTGCGACCTTGCACAACCAGGACCAGGTGGCCGTCAAGGACGTGCGGCCCGGCGACACCGTGGTCGTTCGCAAGGCCGGCGACGTCATTCCTGAGGTGGTCGGGCCGGTCCTGTCCGCCCGTCCCGAGGGCCTGCCGCCGTGGCAGTTCCCAGCGAACTGTCCGGCCTGCGGCCACCGGCTCGTCCGCCTCGAGGGCGAGTCGGACACCTACTGCGTCAATGGCGAGTGCCCGGCGCAGCGCGTGCAGCGGATCGCCCACTTCGCCTCACGTGGCGCCATGGACATCGAGGGGCTCGGCGAGCAGCGGGTCCGCCAGCTCATCGCAGCCGGGCTCGTCGCCGACGCCGCCGACTGCTACAAGTTGACCGCCGAGCAGTTGGAGAGCCTCGACGGCTTCGCCCCGATCTCGGCTCGGAACCTGGTCGCGTCGATCGCGGCGTCGCGTTCCAGGCCACTCCCGAACCTGCTCGTGGCACTCGGGATCCGCCACGTCGGCGGCACGGTCGCCCAATCGTTGTCGTCGGCCTTCGGCGATCTGGACCGGATCATGTCCACGATCGAGGAAGACCTGGCGGCGACCGATGGAGTGGGCCCGACGATCGCCGCCAGTGTTGCCCGCTACTTCGCCGTCGAGACCAACCGCGACCTCGTCGAGCGGCTACGACTGGGCGGCGTGTCCTTCGGCACCCAGATCGTCTCGGATCTGCCACAAGTGCTCGCCGGCAAGTCCATCGTGGTGACCGGCACCTTGGACGGCTGGTCCCGGGAAGGGGCCGAGGAGGCCATCACCGGACGGGGCGGCAAGTCGCCCGGTTCGGTGTCCGCACGCACGACCGCAGTGGTCGCGGGAGCATCCCCTGGGGCTGCCAAGCTCACCAAGGCGGAGCAGTTGGGTGTGCCGGTGCTGGACGAGGAGGGTTTCGGGAAGTTGCTCGAGACCGGTGAGCTTCCGTGACCAGATGACTGTCGGCACCTTCCTCGGCGGTGCCGGATCGCGGCGTCGGAGGGTCGCCGTCATGGTCGGGCTGCTGCTGGTGGCATCGTGCGCGTTCGGCGCCACGGCGCTCGTCGTGTCCGAGCGGCCGGCCACTCGGCTTCAGGTGAGTCCCGGTGGCAACGGCACGGGCACGGGCTCCGGTGGCGGGCCGTTGAGCGGCGGAGCGCTCGTGGCGGCGGCCGATCTCGTGTCCGATCCGGTGTTCGTCACCTCAGATGTGGGTTTCGCGCTGGCGACGACCGGGCATGGCAACCTCGCCGTCGAGCGCCTGGCACGCTCCGACGACGGTGGCCACACGTGGCACGTCACGGGGTCGGCCTTCCCCGTGTTGGGGTCGTTCTCCACGCTGCAGTTCATCTCGCCGGAGCAGGGGTACATCTTCGGCAACGCCGGCCTGCTGGTCACCTCTGACGGCGGCAAGGCGTGGAGTCAGGTCCAGGGCCTGAACGGGACGTTGCAGCGGGCGATCCCGGTGGGCGACAACGTCTGGGCGACGTACACGTCCTGCGGAACCAGCCCGCCGGGCGCGGAGGGCTCGTGTGCCGTGGGCGTGGCCATCTCCACCGATGGCGGGCGCAACTGGCACAATGCCTCGCCACCCGGCCTGAAGGAGGCGCGGGACGGTGGCGACATCCTCGCCCGGTGGACCGAGGACTCGGCCTACGTCCTGTCCTATGGAGTGACCGGTGGTGGGCTCGCGTTCACACCCGACGACGGGCGCACCTGGGAGCACCTAACGGACCCTTGCTCAGCGCCCTATGCGCGGGAGGATCTGGCGGCGCCACCCCCGCCGCCCGGCTCGAAGACCGGTATGTGGCTCATCTGCGGCCAGATCACCCGCCCGGGCGAGGAGGGCCAGCCGAAACTCGTCTACCGATCCTTCGACGACGCCAAGCACTGGATACTCGTCGCCTCGACCGGCTTCAGCCCGGTCCAGGCGGCACCGGTCGGCCAGATTCCCCTGTCCGGTTGGGTTTCGCAGCTCGCGACGATCAACTCGACGCAGGCCTGGCTCGGCGTGCAGGGAGTCGGCGTGATCGTCACGTCCGACTCCGGTGCCACCTGGACGCCCGCCGAAGGTCTCCCGCTGCAGGAGCCCGACACCGAAGTCGGCGTCACCTTCAACAACGGCGTGCTCGGGTGGGCGATCGTGTTCCGGCGGGGGGTGTGGCGGACCGAGGACGCAGTGCACTGGCAGCTCATGGACGGGAGCTGAGCGCGGCGGCGGCGCCTCGGGCGCGGACCGGGCGCCCCGAAAGGCGCCCGGTCCGACACTCAGTATTCAGCCGCCGATCACCGGCTCACTGCAGCCTGACGCCGAACGTACGGTCGATACCGGTGGCGGCCCGGCGCGAGGTGACAGCGGCGAGCCGTGCAGGGAAGCGGAGGGTGACCGCCGACCGGCCGACGGTCCTAGCGGCCACTTCGGACGTCCCGACGTGCGCCGAGCGCGTTGCAGGCGCGCGCACCGCTGCGGGCAACCTCGGGCCGGCGGCCTTGGTGACCGAGAAGCAGTTCGTGCACGTCGCCTTGCCGCCGTCAGGGTCGGTGACGGTGACGCTGTACTTGGCGATGGCGGCCGTCTTCGACACCGTGACCTTGAGCTCGATCGTCGTGGACGTGAGCGAGGTGAGGGTGTCGGTCACCCCGGTGCCGCTGAATGCGACCTTGGCCCCGCTCTGGAAAGCCGATCCGGAGAGCTTCACCACCTTGGCGCTCGAGTTCTGCGGGAGCGAGCTCGGCGAGAGGCTCTTCGGAGCCGGCGCCAGGTCGATCGTCACACCGGAGGCCAGTGTGCCGGAGCCCTGGCCCTTGTCCGTCACGGTGATGCTGGCGAGGCCCGTGGTGGCCGTGGTCGACACCGCCATCTTCGCCGTGATCTGGGTCGCGCTCTTCATGACGACCGAGGAGAACGTGACGCCGGCATGGCTGCACTTGATCGTCGGCGACGCCGTGAAGTTCGTCCCCGTGATCGTCACGGGGAGCCCCGAGGCACCCCGGCCGGCCTTCGCCGGCGTGAACTTCGTCACCGTCGGCAGGATCTCGACCTTGATGCAGGCGGTGCAACCCCCGATCCCGTAGTCGCCGTTGTGGACCGTGAGGTTGTAGAGACCGGTCGTTGCCGTCTTCGGCACGGTGACGAGCATGGTGAACGAGGTCGAGGTGACGGTCCCGCTGATCTTGCCCGTGACGGTGGTGCCGACACCACCGAACGACACCGTGAGGGGATGGGACGTCGGCGACTTGAAACCCGTCCCCGTCACCGTGACCGACTTGTTCGTCGCTCCCGTCCCGATGATGGTCGGCGAGGCCGAGCTCGGCTTGGTGACGGTCGGCTTGGCGTCGATCGTCAGGCACGACGAGCACTTAAGCGCCGTGCCCGAGGTCGGCGTCACCGTGATGCCGGTCGCGCCCGTCGTGGCGGTCGCCGAGACGGTGGCGTCCGCCGTGATCGCCTGGCCGCCGGCGTCGACGACCACCTTCGTGAACGTGACGCCGGCGTTCGGGCTTGACACTGTGTCACCGGCCACAAAACCCAACCCGGAGATCGTCACGGGCACCGCGCTGGCGCCCTGTCCGAGCGGGTTCGGCGTGATCCCCGTGACGCTGGGCTTGGCGACCGTGAGGACGACCGTTGTCGCTGTGTACGACACCGCGAACCACAAGCCTGTCGTACCGATCTGCGAGCCCGTGATGCTGGCGAAGTGACCCGTGACCGACTTCGCCGTGAGGATCGTGAACGTATCGCCGAGCGTCGCTGTGTAGCCGGCGCTCGGGACGATCGCCAGGGTGCCACCGAGCGTCGCCGTTCCCGACACAGCAAGCTGCCCGAAGTCCGTGCCGGCGGTCGAGCCGGCCGACTCGATCCCGATCGTCAGTGCCGGGGCACCACCGGTGGCCGGTGTCTGGGTGTAGTTGCCGGTGTTCGTCAGCGCGCCCGCAGCGCCGGTCAGCGGCTGCACGTTGCCGCCGCCGTTGGCGATGGTGCCCTCGACGGTCCCAGCCCCGGTCAGCTCCGGAAGCGCCCCGCTTGTCGGGACGGCCAGCGTGATCGTGCCCGACCCCGAGGTGCCTGCTTCCAGGGTGGCCCCGGAGCCGACCGTCGTGACGCCGTTGCCCGACAGGGTGATGCCCGGCGCTGAGAACGTGCCACCGTCGATGTTGAGCGTGCCGCTCGAAGCGAACTTCTGCGTCAAGGCGAGCTTGGCCGACGTCGTCAACGACCCCGTGGCCGAGTTGGTCGCAAGCTCGTCGAGAGCGTTCGCGTCATCTCCGCTACTCGTCTCCACCACGCCGGTCGACCCGACCGAGATGGTGGCCGCGTTCGTCGTCAGGTCCGGCGAGCCCTGCTCCCCAGATGAGCCGCCCGTGCTCGTCGTCGTGATGTCGAGCGTCCCGTTGACCTCGTAGGTGCCGCCGGTCAACGTGCCGTCGCCACTTGTTCCCTGCTCCGGGAAGCTGGATTGCAGCAGCCAGACGTTGAACGTTCCTTCCTGAGCCTCGACGGTGCCGGCGTTCGAGATCGGAGCGTTGAGGCTCGCCGTTTGCGTCGCGCTCGTCCCCTTGAAGGTGATCGTGCCCGCTGCCCCGTTGAGGATCTCCGTATCCGTCGAATCGTCGGCGTTCAAGCTTGCGTCGTCGTCGAACGTGATCTGGCCGGTGTTGTCGATCGTGGCGCTCGTGTCGATATCGGTGTCGCCCTCGTCGAAGACGAGCGACCCGGCGTTGGACACGACGACGTCATTGTCGATGTAGGGGCCATCGAGGTTCACCGTCGCGGTCGATGGGATCGTCAGTGTTCCCGGGCCGGTCAGCACGGAGTCGTTCTCGAACGTGAGGCCGGCGATGCTGCCGGTCTGGGGCGCGGCAGCCGGCGGCTGCACGGTTCCGCTGACGAGCACCGTGCCCGTGGCGGTCGCGTCTGGACCGACAGTCGTTGTGTTGTCATCCAGCGTTAGCTGCGAACCCGAGGACGGCGCCTCGAGCGTCCCGTTGTTCGTGAGGTCGAGGTAGTAGATCGCGGCGGTACTGTTCGTGCCTTCGGCTTCGATGATGCCCGTCGGATCGTTGATCAGGGTGTCACCGGAGCCGTCCTCATCGATCGAGGCGCCCGTGGCGATCTCGATCATGCCCGGACTGCTGCTCGTGCCCTCGTTCTCAAGGGTCGAACCCCCGGTGAAGTCCAACGAGTAATTGGATGGGATGTCCAGCGTGCCGTTGTTCACGACGTAAGCGCTGCCATCGAGCTCGGCGTCCGCCCAGGAAACCGTGTCGCCCGACGGGATGGTCAGCGTGCCCGGACCCGAGAGGTAGCCGCCGTCGATGATAGTGATCCCTTCCAGGCTGCCCGTGCTCGTCGGCAGGCCACCGGTCGGGGAGAGCGTCGTGGAGTCGACGAACTCGCCAGCGCCGGTCACGTTCTGATCCGGACCGACGGTTCCTCCGGGGCTGCCGGTGTATTGCAGCTGGCCAGCGGTGACGTCTGCCGTGCCGTTGTCAGCAATCGCCAGGCTGTTGATGGACGCAGTGTCGTTCGAGTTCGGGGGGTTCGGCTTGAAGGCCAGGGTGCCTGCCTGCTCGTTCGTGAGAAGGTCGGCGGTGCCGTCGCCGCTCAGACTCGCACCGATGCCGAACGAGATGGTTCCCGTGTTGTCGATCGAGGAAGCGTTCTGAAGCCCTTCGCCCTCTGCCGCGGTGAGGTCGAGCGTGCCGGCGTTATCCAGGACGGTACCGGTCAAGTCGGAGTCGTCCAACGTGGCGGTCTTTCCCGCCGGGATCGTGAAGGTGCCTCCGGACAGATAGGTGTCGTAAACCGTGAAGCCGGTGAGCGTCCCACCGGAGGGTCCCGCGGTGAACGTGCTCTCCAGAGCGGCGACACCGGTACCGGTCGTCGATGCCGAGGCCGTCGACCCGAGCACGCCCTGGTCGTTGAAGGCGAGCGTCGCGGTGTTGACGGTCACCGCGCCGTTGATCGTGATCGCCAGATCGATGTCGGCGGTGTCGCCGGTCGCGGATCCGTTGTACTTGAGGGTCCCACCGTCGTCGATGGTGAAGGTATCGGTGCTGTCCGACTCGACGGACGAGCCGTCCCCGAGAGCAAGGGTGCCGCCGCTGGCGACCTCCAAGGTCGAGTCTGTCTCCAGCGAGACATCGTCAGCCTTCACGACGGAAGTCGTGCCGGTCACGATCACGTCGAGGTTCGTGAGGTAGGCGTTCTCCAACGTGCCGGTTCCGGTGACTGTGAGGGACGGCTGCGCCTTGGTCCCGGTGATGCTGCCGTTGTCCGCCCCGACGTAATCGACGGTCAGGTTGTCGACGGTTGAGGCGTCGGCTCCGAGGTTGAGCGGACCGTCCACGGTCAGGCTTGGCGCTGTGCTGCCACTGGCCGGGAAGTCGATCCCGGCGGCGTTGGCCGTCGTGCTACTCGAGATTGTGATGGCCGTGTTGGTTGGCGAGGCACTCATGCACACGAAGTCACTCGCCGTCGGCACTTTGCTGGGCGACCAGTTCTTGGCGGTACCCCAGTCGTTCGGATTACTCGAGGCGCCTCCGACCCAGTTGCTTGTGCACGTAGGCGAGGCGCTCACCGTGTGGCTCAAGAGGAGCCCGAGGATGGAGAAGATGCCCGCTGCAAGAACGGTCAGCACTCCCATCCCCACGAGTGATCGTTGCCTGGCCATGGTGCCCACCTCCATGAAGAGTGCGGAGGGAGCCCTGAAGCCAGGAAGGCGGGTTCTTATACCTGCCAACCTACGCCCTCGCGTCTCGCCCCCGCTACGGTCAGCCAGGAGCGTACCAGCCAGCGGGGCTGTGATGCCTGTCCAGGCGCGGATCGTCTGGCGTCGCCGGGGGGTCTCAGCGACGCCCTGGAACGACCCCCCTCCGCCGAATTAGGGCGGCTAGCCGGTACGGTAGAGCGGAGTTCCATGACGACCCTCGCAGAACAGGTCGGCCGTGTGGTTGGCGGCCGGTATCGGCTGCTCGCTCCGGTCGGTGTCGGCGCGTCGTCACAGGTCTTCGCAGCTACTGACACGCGCCTAGCGCGTCGCGTCGCCGTAAAGCTGCTGCACCCGATGTTGGCGGGTGACACGGCGTTTCTCCGGCGGTTCCGCGCCGAGGCTCGGCTGGCGGCCTCGCTCGACCACCCGCACATCATGCGAGTGTTCGACTGGGGCGAGGAGGAGGCCGGGCCGTACCTGGTGCTCGAGTACCTCGGCGGTGGGAGCCTGCGAACACTGCTGGACACCGGAGCGCGCCTCAGCCACTCGCAAGTCGCCGTCCTCGGGGCCCAAGGCGCTTCCGGGCTCGCCTACGCCCATCGCCGAGGGATCGTGCACCGCGACATCAAGCCCGGCAACCTGCTGTTCGACGACGAGGGGCATCTCCGCGTCGCCGACTTCGGCGTCGCCCGGGCACTCGCCGAGTCGGCGCTGACCGAACCGCTCGGCGCGATCTTCGGCACCGTCCGCTACTCCTCACCCGAGCAGGCGGAGGGTCGCCCGTTGGACGACCACACGGACGTGTACTCGCTGGCGCTCGTCCTGTACGAGACGCTCACCGGCCGGGTGCCGTTCACTGCAGACACCGTCTCGGCGACGTTGATGGCCCGTGTCGGGGCGATCCTGCCCAGCGCGCCCGAGCTGGGGCCGCTCGCTCCCATCCTCGCCCAAGCGGCCATCTCCGAGCCGCTGGCACGCCTCGACGCCGCCGCCATGCAGTCGGACCTGGAGCTGCTGGCGCGGGAGCTGCCGCCGCCAGCGCCCCTTCCACTGGCGCGCGTCCACGTCACCTCCGTCGCCGGGGGGTCGTCCGATCGCGACCCGACGATCCTCGACCAGGCGTCGCTGGAGGCGATGGAGGCGAAGGCCGTGGCGGACCAGGAGATTGACGACCTCACACTGCTCGGGTTGTCGGAGGGATCTCCCGCTGCTCCGCTGCCGGTCGAGCTTCTGGACGAGCCGGTCGATCCTCGGTATCGGCCGGTTGCCATGAGCGTGCCCGGCACCGAGCCCGGGCCATCCGCCGGTACCGCTGAGGCCGAGGCGCTCGTTCCGGCGGCGTCCCTGCAGGTCCTCGAAGAGGACCCCACCGAGCCTCACCTGCCGCAGGGGCCCCCGCGGGCCGGTGGCCGCCGCAAGCGGCCCGGTCGATTCCGTTGGCTCAAGTGGCTGACCGCGGTCGTGCTACTGCTCGGTGCAGCGGCGGGTGGGTCGGTGGCGGCACTGCGCTACCACCACACGGAGCTGTACGCCCATGTCGTGCCGAGTCTGACGTCCATGACCGTCGTTGACGCCCAGGCAGCCGCTCACCGTGTGGGCCTTGTGGCCAAAGAGACCTCGCGCAACTGGGATGCCGCCGTGCCGGACGGCAAGGTCATTTCCCAGTCGATCGCGCCCGGGCATCACGAGGTGGCCGGGACTGTGATCGACCTCGTGGTCTCCAAGGGGGTGGAGCCGGTGCTCGTGCCGAGCCTGACGGGCGATGACCTCTCCCAGGCCGAGTCCACCCTTCGAAACGCCCATCTCGGCGTCGCCAAACCCGCCCCCCAGTACAGCGCCACGATCAAGAGCGGGATCGTCATCTTCTGGAGCGACGAGGGGAAATCGGAGTTGCCGGGGACTCCCATCCGGATCGTCGTGTCGCTAGGCCACGCTCCGGTCGCCGTGCCAGTAGTCCCATCGACCGATACCTTCCAGGAAGCGTCACAGCTGCTGGCGAGCTTCGGCTTCCACGCTGTGGAGAAGACCGCCTACAGCAGTTCGGTGTCGGCGGGCTACGTGATTTCGGTGTCGCCGAGCTCGACCGACCCACGTCAGCCCTACGGGGCGACTGTCACCGTGATCATCTCGAAGGGGCCGCAGTACGTCAAGATCCCCGACGTCACAGGTGATTCGTTCCGGGTGGCGCGGTCGATTCTGGAGAAGGATGGTTTCAAGGTGAGGGCCCCGTACGCTGGGGGCATCGTGGTCGACACTTATCCGTCCTCCGGCACCTATGAGCCGGTCGGCTCGATCGTGCACGTGTTCACCGTGTAGGGCGGGTTTCTTGGGGTGGGCGCACAGGCGCCCGTTTGACCGCAACGCCCGATCCTGACAACGTGACGGACGGAATCATTCGCAGTCCGATGAGGAGGAACCACGGGCAATGGGTGCGTTGGACGGAAAAGTCGCCATCATCACCGGAGCTGGCCGTGGTATCGGGCGGGAGCACGCCCTGTTGTTTGCCAGCGAAGGCGCCAAGATCGTGGTCAACGACCTCGGAGGCGCCGTCGACGGCTCCGGTGACGACCGGTCACTGGCTGAGCAGGTCGTCGACGAGATCAAGGAGATGGGTGCCGAGGCGATCGCCAACGCCGACAACGTCGCCGACTGGGAAGGCGGGCAGCGCCTGATCAACTCCGCCATCGAGGCATTCGGTGACCTCCACATCCTCGTCAACAACGCCGGCATCCTCCGGGATCGTGTGCTCGTCAACATGACCGAGGAGGAGTGGGACGCTGTCATCCACGTCCATCTGAAAGGCCACTTCGTCCCGACCCGGTGGGCGGCCACGTACTGGCGGGAACAGTCGAAGGCCGGCAAGGAGGTCAAGGCGGCGGTGGTGAACACGTCGTCCACCTCCGGGCTCCTCGGCAACCCAGGCCAGGCGAACTATGGGGCGGCCAAGGCCGGGTTGGCGGCGTTCACGGTCATCACGGCGCAGGAGCTGTCCCGCTACGGCGTGCGGGTGAACGCGATCGCCCCGGCGGCCCGCACTCGTATGACCGAGTCCACGCCCGGCCTGTCGGACATCGTGCAGCCCCCGCCGGACCCGGGCGCGTTCGACGCCTGGGACCCGGCCAACGTCTCACCGCTGGTGGCGTATCTCGCGAGCGACCTGTGCCCCTACACGGGCAAGGTGTTCTTCGTTCAGGGCGGCAAGGTGCAGTACTTCCAGCCGTGGACGCTCACCAACGAGATCGACAAGGGCGACCGTTGGAGCGTGGCCGAGCTCGCTGAGCGTGTGCCGAGCATCGTGGAAGGCGCCAGCGCTCGCGCCTGAGGCCGACTGGGGCGCTGCACCTGGCAACTCGCGCGGCGCCGCGAAAGTGCCGCTGGGGAGCACTAACGCGGCGCGGGTGGCGGCGCCGGGGCAGCCTCGGCTGGCAGCCGAGGGACGACGTACCGAGCGACCAGAGCTACTCGGTGATCTCGCGGATCCGGGCAGCTATCTCTGCGTGAACCGGGTCAGCTGGGGCAGCCTGGAGCGCCAGCAGCTTCGACATGTCACCCTCGACCCTGATGCGGCCGGCCATGAACGCCTGCATGCCGGCTTGGGGGTTGCCTTCCACGAGGATCGCCTTGGCGGTGGCGTAGTCGATCGTGACCTTCAAGTCGGCCACCTCGAGGTGACCGGGGTTGAGCGTGATCTCTCCGCTCGTGGTGTCGAGGTGTGCGTCGAACGGTCCCTCATCGAAGGGGACCTCGTTCACCACCAGGTTCATCTTCATCGGCACTGGTGCCGGGGGGGTCCGATCGGCGAACTCCGCTCGCACGGCATGGGCAGCCTCGGTCCATTCCGGGCTCAGAAACTGATACACAGCCATCCAGCACTTCCCTCCTGATCACCATGGTGAAGTGACCCGGGAGATTATCGGCTCCAGTCGGGCCTGCCATACCCGGTTCGCCTCGGGGCCTGCGGTGACCGGGCGTTACGATTGCCCGGTGACCGCCGAACCGACCACCCCGCAGGCTTACGACACCGGACCGTTCATGCCGGGCGCCGAGCCGTTCTCCTCCTCGAACGGGCCGAACGGAGTGCTCGTGCTCCATGGGTTCACGGGCAACCCCGCGTCGATGCGCCCGCTCGCCGAAGCGTTCGCCGACGCCGGGTGGAGCGTCGACCTCCCGGTGCTACCGGGCCACGGCACCAGCGTCGAGGACCTGCTCCCGACCAGGTGGGAGGACTGGTCAGAGGCAGCCGAGCGGGCGTACACATCGCTCGCCGCCCGATGTGACCGCACGATCGTGGCCGGCCTGTCGATGGGTGGCACGCTGAGCATCTGGCTCGCCGGCCGGCACCCTGAGCTGAGCGGGGTCGTGGTAGTGAACCCGCTGGTGGAGCCGCCGGCGGACAGTTTCATCGAGATGTTGCAGGCTGTCGTCGCCGGCGGCATGGATCTCATGCCCGGCATCGGGGACGACATCCTCAAGGCGGGCATCAGCGAGCGTGCGTATGCCGAGATGCCGGTCGAGTCGCTGTTGTCGCTCATGGGCGGCGCGGCCGACCTGGCTCCTCACCTCGGTGAGATCGACATCCCATTGCTGCTGCTCTCGAGCCGTGTGGACCACACCGTGCCGCCGAGCTCGGGCGACTTCCTAGCCGAGCGCTACGGCGGCCCGATCGAGCGCGTGTTCCTCGAGAACAGCTACCACGTGGCGACGCTCGACAACGACGCTCACGAGGTCGAGGAACGGGCCGTGGCCTTCGCTCTGAAAGCGGTGTCCGGCTAGGTGTCCGCTGACCGCATCACACTGGACGAGGTACGCCACGTGGCGCGCCTTGCCCGCCTCGAGCTCACCGACGACGAGCTGACCACGCTGGTCGGTGAGCTGTCCGCACTCCTCGACCACGTCGACAAGGTCCGCCAGCTCGACACGAGCGACGTTCCGCCGACCGCCCACCCGCTTCCGCTCGTCAACGTGCTCCGGCCGGACGAGGTGCGCCCCAGCCTGGACCGCGAGCGTGCGCTGGCGGGGGCACCGGCGGTGGAGAGCAACCGGTACCTGGTGCCGTCGATCCTCGGGGAGGCACCGTGAGCTCGCCGGCTGGGGGCGGCGAGAGCGAGAGCGAGGCCGGCCATCTGCTTGACCGTGGAGTGCGAGCGATCGCCGCTGCGGTCCGCTCGGGGGAGGCGACGGCAACGAGTCTCGTGGAGGAGGCGTTTCGGCGCGTCGCGCGCAGCGAGCCGAGCCTGCACTGCTTCAACTTGTTGACCCGTGACGCTGCCTTCGAGGCGGCGGCCGGCGTGGACGAGGCTGTCGCGGAGGGTCGGGATCCGGGGCCGCTCGCCGGGGTGCCCGTCGCCTTGAAGGACAACCTCTGCACGACCGGCGTCGCTACGACTTGCTCGTCCAAGATCCTCGGCGGCTGGGAGCCACCCTACGACGCAACCGTCGTGACACGGCTGCGAGAGGCGGGAGCGATCGCCGTCGGAAAGACGAATCTCGACGAGTTCGCCATGGGCTCATCGACGGAGAACTCGGCGTTCGGACCGACCCGCAACCCGTGGGACGTGACCCGCGTACCCGGTGGCTCGTCAGGCGGATCGTCGGCCGCAGTCGCAGCCGGTCTAGTCGCCTTCGGCCTCGGTTCGGACACGGGGGGCTCGATCCGCCAGCCGGCAGCGCTGTGCGGCGTCGTCGGCATCAAGCCGACCTACGGCCTCGTGTCCCGGTACGGGTTGATCGCGTTCGCCAGCTCGCTCGACCAGATCGGCACGTTCGCTCCGACCGTCGGCGACGCCGCAGCTGCGCTCGAGGTGATCGCCGGTCACGACCCCGCCGACTCGACGTCGCTCTCACAGCCGGCGGCTGATCTCCTCAGCGGTCTCGGCGATGGTGTCGAGGGCTTGCGGGTCGGCCTGATCGAGGACTTCCTCCCCGACGTCGCCCCTGCCTGCGCCCGGGCGGCCGAAGATGCCGGCGAGGCGCTGGCGGCGACCGGCGCCACGGTGGACCGGGTCTCGATCCCCGAGATGCTGCTCGGCCTGCCCGCCTACTACATCATCGCCCCGGCCGAGGCGTCCTCGAACCTCGCCCGTTACGACGGCGTGCGGTACGGCTTGCGCGTCGACGGGCCGGACGTGGAGGCGATGAATGCGAGGACGAGGGCGGAGGGCTTCGGGCGGGAGGTGCGCCGGCGGATCATGATCGGGACCTATGCGCTGTCAGCTGGGTACTACGACGCCTACTACGGCCAGGCCCAGAAGGCCCGGACACTGGTGATCCGGGCGTTCGAGCGGGCGTACGAGCGTTTTGACGTGCTGCTGGCGCCGACGACACCTTCGACAGCGTTCAAATTCGGCGCCAAGACGCAAAACCCGATCGAGATGTACCTCTCGGACCTCTGCACGATCCCGTCGAACCTGTCCGGGCATCCCGCCGTCAGCGTGCCGTTCGCGCTCGATGTCGAGGGCCTGCCGGTCGGTGTCCAGGTGCTGGCGCCGGCGCTCGGCGAGGCGCTGATGCTGCGGGTCGCCGCCGCCCTCGAGGCGATGGCGCCGGCCTCGGCCCGCGGTCCGGTGCGCGTGCGCGTTCCCGATGAGGAGGCGGCCGGTGCCTGAGGGCTACGACACCGTCATCGGCCTCGAGGTCCACTGCGAGCTCTCGACCGCCACGAAACTCTTCTGCGGCTGCGCCAACCACTTCGGCTCCGAGCCGAACACCAACATCTGCCCCGTCTGCCTCGGCCTCCCGGGCTCGTTGCCCGTGCTCAACCGCCAGGCTGTCGTGCTCGCCATGCGGATCGGCGCTGCCCTCGGCTGCCGGGTCGAGCCCTCGATCTTCCACCGGAAGAACTACTTCTACCCGGACATGCCCAAGGACTACCAGATCAGCCAGTACGACGAGCCGATCAACGTCGACGGCTCGCTCGACCTGCCGGATGGGTCCTGTGTCGGGATCGTTCGGGCGCACATCGAAGAGGACACAGGAAAGACGACTCACGTCGGCGGTGGCGGCGGCCGTATCCATGGCGCCAGCCACTCGCTCGTCGACTACAACCGGGCCGGCGTCCCGCTCGTGGAGATCGTCTCGGCGCCCGACATCCGCTCGGCCCGCCAGGCTCGTGACTACGTCGCCGAGCTCCGAGGCATCCTCGTGGCGACCGGCGCGTCCGACGGCCGCATGGAAGAGGGCTCGCTCCGGGTCGACGCCAACATCTCCCTCCGGCCCACCGGCGCTGAGGAGCTCGGCACCCGCTGCGAGGTGAAGAACCTGAACTCGCTGCGCTCGCTGGTCCGGGCGATCGAGTACGAGGCCGAGCGGCAGGCGGTCGTGCTCGGCGCCGGCGACACCGTCCACCAAGAAACCCGCCACTGGGACGAGAACGCCTCCCGCACCCACTCGCTCCGGTCGAAGGAAGAGGCCTACGACTACCGCTACTTCCCCGAGCCCGACCTCGTGCCTGTGGTCCCCGACGAGGCGTTGTTCGCTGCCGCTGCCGAGGGCGTCGGGACGATGCCGGCCGAGCGCCGGAGGCGGTTGGGCGCGCTCGTGTCGCCGGGAGAGCCCGTCGTCGCCGGGTCTGCGACGGCTGACGTCATCCAGACGGTGATCGGGCTCGACCTCGACTCGCTCGTGCTGGCGGCTGTCGCAGCTGGCGCCGATTCGGTGCTGGCGCTCAACCGGGCGGCCAATGACGCCGCCTCTCGCAGCGACGTGGCCCAGTCACTCGATCCCGCTGCGTTCGCTGCGTTGATCAAGATGGAGTCGTCCGGGAAGCTGTCGGCGACCCAGGCGAAGGCAGTGCTCGGGGAGATGCTCGACGCCGTGGAGGCTGCCGGCGCCGTAGCCGGCGGCGACTCGCCTGCTGCTGTTGTCGGCGGCGCCGTCGACCCAGCGGAGATCGCTCGCCGGCTGGGGTATGAGGCGATGGAGTCGTCCGACCTCGACGAGGTGATCGACGCTGTCATCGCTGCAAACCCCGCCGAGTGGGAGCGGTATGTGGGTGGCGATGAGAAAGTGGCTGGGTTTCTGGCTGGGCAGGTCATGAAATCCACGAAGGGCCGGGCCAACGGCAAGCTCGTGGCGGCCGCCTTCGCCGCCCGCCGCTGAGGCCGATTTTCAGACCCGGTCCTGTAGTGATCCGGCCGCGCTGTTCGTGTTACCTGCTGAGATGACGCGCCCTGCGCGGATAGCCCGCTTCCCGACCCGAAACGCGTCTGGGTGCACAGAGTGTTGTAAAACGGCCGTTTACGACGGGCTGTGCACCCAGTCTGCGGCGAGGACCCATATCGACCGCCCCTACGGGCGCTGGAGCGGGGGACCGGGGCTGGCCTAGTCTCCGGCCATGGCCGCCGACCCAACGCCGCTAACGCCTCCGCCGTCGACACCCGCACCGACACCGCCCCCGACGCCGGTGAAGATCCACAGCCAGGACGTCACCGAGGGATACCGGCGGGCGCCGGCCCGGGCGATGCTGCGGGCGGTAGGCCTCCAGGACGCCGACTTCGCCAAGCCGCAGATCGGCGTGGCGTCCACCTGGAACGAGGTGACGCCCTGCAACATGCCGCTCGCCCGCCTCGCCCAGGCCGCCAAGGCAGGCGTGCGCCAGGCCGGCGGTTACCCGTTCGAGTTCGTGGCGATCGCTGTATCCGACGGGATCTCCATGGGGCACGAGGGGATGCGGGCTTCTCTGGTCAGCCGCGAGATCATCACGGACTCAGTGGAGGTCGTGATGCACGCCGAGCGTTTTGACGCCTTTGTCGGCCTGGCGGGCTGCGACAAGTCCCTGCCGGCCATGATGATGGCGGCCGCTCGCCTCGACCTGCCGATGGTGTTCGTCTACGCCGGCTCGATCCTCCCGGGCCACCTGGGCGACCGCGCCCTCGACGTCGTGTCGGTGTTCGAAGCGGTGGGGGCGTACGCCGCCGGCGAGTGCTCGGCTGAGGAGCTCGACCAGGTCGAGCGCCACGCCTGCCCCGGCGAAGGGGCGTGCGCCGGCATGTTCACGGCGAACACGATGGCGTCGGTCTCGGAGGCGCTCGGATTGGCGCTACCAGGCAGCGCCTCGATCCCGGCCGTCGACCCTCGCCGCGACGAGATCGCGGCGGAGAGCGGACGCGCCGTCGTGCGCCTCCTCGAGCGCGGAATCCGCACCCGCCAGATCCTGACGAAGGAGGCCTTCGAGAACGCCATCGCCGTCGTGATGGCGCTCGGTGGCTCGACGAACGCCGTCCTGCACCTGCTTGCCATCGCCAACGAGGCCCGGGTCGAGCTCAGCCTCGACGACTTCGCCCGGATCGCCAAGTTGGTCCCGCACCTCGCCGACATGAAACCCCACGGACGCTTCCACATGGTCGACCTCGACGGCGTGGGCGGTGTTCCCATGGTGATGAAGGCCTTGCTGGACGCGGGGTTGCTGCACGGTGACTGCCTCACCGTGACGGGCCGGACGATCGCCGAGAACCTGGAGGCCGTCTCCCCGCCGGCGCCCGACGGCACGGTCACACACCCGCTCGGCGACCCGATCCACGCCGACGGCGGGATCGCCATTCTCCGCGGCTCGCTGGCGCCCGAGGGGGCCGTCGTGAAGGTGGCCGGGATGGACGAGCTCCGCTTCGAGGGGACTGCTCGGGTATTCGACGGCGAGGACGCCGCCATGGAGGCGATCCTTGCCGGCTCGATGCAGCCGGGCACCGTGGTCGTCCTCCGCTACGAGGGGCCGAAGGGTGGGCCGGGGATGCGGGAGATGCTGGCCGTCACCGGCGCTATGAAGGGCGCCGGCCGGGGCGGCGACTGCGCGCTCGTGACCGATGGGCGCTTCTCGGGCGGGACCCACGGGTTCTGCGTGGGCCACGTCGCCCCGGAGGCCACCGTCGGCGGGCCGATCGGCCTCGTCGCCGACGGCGACCGCATCGTGCTCGACGCTACGACCGGGCGCCTCGACCTGCTGGTCGACGAAGCCGAGCTCGATCGGCGCCGGGCCGGTTGGAAGGCGCTCGCCCCCCGGTACACGACGGGCGCGCTGGCGAAGTACGCCAGGCTGGTCACCGGCGCCGAGCGGGGCGCCGTCACCGAGCCGTAGGCCGGCGGGCCGGCGACGGCGGTCGGCGACCGGGTCCCCGCATGTGGCCCTGATGCGGGGGTGGGCCCCCGTGAGGGACACATACGACCCCAGAGCGGGACCACCCCGCGCCGGCGGGGACCCGGGCGGCCAGGCGCGAGGTGACAGCGCCGCCTTGCGAACAACCAGCGCGTCGGCCATACTGGCCGACGTGACGAAGCGCCTCAGCGCCCTGGTACTTATCACCTAGCGCACGGCTTTCCGCGTCCGTGCGCTACGACCTCCCCGATGGGGAGGTCGTTTCGTATCCGGGCTCGGGTGATCGGGCCGGGATGCGGGCCCGAGCAAGCGGCAGCGGGAGGATCGTTCAGCCTCCACCGCCAGCCACCTCAAGGTGACAAACCCGACAAACCGATCACGAACGCAGGAAGGACCGCCACGGCCATGCAGTTGACCGGAGCTCAAGCCCTCGTCAAGAGCCTCGAAACCCAAGGCGTCGACGTCATCTTCGGCCTCCCTGGCGGAGCGATCCTGCCGGTGTACGACCCGATCATCGACTCCCCGATCCGTCACATCCTCGTGCGCCACGAACAGGGCGCCGGTCACATGGCCGAGGGCTACGCCCAGGTGACCGGGAGGCCAGGCGTCGCCATCGTCACGAGCGGGCCCGGAGCGACGAACATCGTGACTCCGCTCGCCAACGCTTACATGGACTCGATCCCGCTCGTGGTCGTCACCGGCCAGGTCCCCACGTCCGCCATCGGGACCGACGCCTTCCAGGAAGCCGACATCACGGGCATCACGATGGGCGTGACCAAGCACAACTGGCTCATCACCGATGCGGCCGACATCCCCCGCGTGATCGCCGAGGCGTTCCATGTCGCCACGACCGGCCGCCCAGGCCCGGTGCTCGTCGACATGCCGAAGGACGTGTCGAACGCCACGATGAAGTGGTACTGGCCGGAGACCCTTGACCTCCCGGGGTACCGTCCGCCCTCGACGCCGGCCGCTGGACTCGTGACTGAAGCCGCTGCGCTCATCGCCTCGGCTCGGCGACCGGTGCTCTACGTCGGCGGCGGCGTCCTGAAGGCACGAGGGTCGGCGGCGCTGCGGGAACTGGCCGAGCTGACCGGCATCCCCGTCGTCACGACGCTGATGGCCCGCGGTGCCTTCCCCGACAGCCACCCACTGTGTCTCGGGATGCCGGGCATGCAC
>JBEKLQ010000055.1:0-26208 GCA_050010115.1 Acidimicrobiales bacterium
TGGCGCCCGGTATCGCTACGACACCGGGGTGGCTGACCACCCAGGCGAGAGCCACTTGCGCGGCGGTGGCGTCGTGAGCCGCTGCGGTCGCTTTCAGCGTGCCGAGCAGGCCGGCGGCACGCTCGAGGTTCTCCGGTAGGAAGGCGGCCTGGCTGGCTCGCATCGCACCGGGCCGGCGGTCGGCGTCGTACCGTGCAGACAGCAGACCCTGGGCGAGCGGGCTGTAGGCCATCACGACACGCCCGTGCTCGGCCGCCCACGCCGTCGTGCCCCGTAGCGGCCTCCGGTCGACGAGGTTCAGCCGCACCTGGTTCGTGAGCACCGGCCCACCGAGTGCGCGCTCGGCCGCCCGCCATCGACCGAGGGAGAAATTGCTCACGCCGATGTGGCGGATGAGGCCCCGGTCTCGCAGCCGGCTCATCCCGGTCATCTGGGTGCGGAGCGGCACGAGTGGGTTCGGCCAATGGATCTGGTAGAGGTCGATCTCGCTCACACCGAGACGCCTCGCACTCGCTTCGGCCCGCCAGGCGAGCACCGCCGGGACTGGGGCGACTGGGAATACCTTGGTGGCGATGAAGATTCGCTCGCGCTCGGAGGCGATCGCACTACCGAGGATCTGCTCGGACCGGCCAAATCCGTAGATCTCGGCCGTGTCGAACAGGTTGATCCCGAGCTCGACCGCGCGGCGAGCGATCTCGCCCGCCTCGTGCTCGGCATACCCGGACCCGTAGCCCCACTCGCGCGATCCGAACTGCCAGGTCCCGAGACCGATGACCGACAGACGCTCTCCTCCGGCTTCGACGTACCGCATGGCGATCAGCTCCTTACTTGGGAGGCATCCGGAGCCCACCGTCGAGGCGGATCGTCTCGCCGTTCAGGTACCCGTTCTCGGCGATCGCCACGACCAGCTGGCCGAACTCGTCCGGCGTCCCGAGACGCTTGGGGAACAACACCCCCGACCCGAGCGCTTGACGCTGCTCCTCCGGCAGGAGGCCGAGTAGGGGCGTGTCCATCAGGCCGGGGGCGATGGTGTTGACCCGGATGCCCGCCGGAGCGAGGTCACGTGCCGCCGGAACAGTCATCCCGACGACGCCTCCCTTGGACGCTGAATACGAGATCTGGCCGATCTGGCCTTCGAACGCCGCCACCGACGCCGTGTTCACGATCACGCCGCGCTCACCATCGGCGAGCGGTTCCGTCCTGGACATGGCGCTCGCGGCGAGCCGCATGACGTTGAACGTACCGATCAGGTTGACGTTGACGACGGTCTTGAACGCGTCGAAGTCGTGCGGCTCTCCCGTCCGGCCGATCGTCCGCTGCGCCCAGCCGATGCCGGCGCAGTTGACGGTGATCCTGAATTCACCGGCAGTCGCCGCCAGCTCCACCGCCTGGTTGACCGCTTCCGGGTCGCCCACGTCGCCAGCCACGTAGCTCGTCGCGCCACCGAGTTCCTCGGCGAACGCTTTTGCCCGCGCTTCGTCGCGGTCGAAGATCGTGACGGTGGCACCCGCTGCCCGGAGCGCCTGAGCGGTCGCTGCACCGAGGCCCGAAGCCCCGCCCGTCACGAGCGCTGATGTGTTGTTGATACGCATGTCAACAACCTAGGAGATGCACGGCCCTCCGGCACAATCCGGCCCAGTCCGGCCGCCCCGTCAGCCCGCCGACGCCGCCTGCTGTAGACGGGCCGCCTCGGTGGCCAGGCGGTCGGCGAGGATGTTGCCCTCGCTGGTGCCGTGCCCCTTCACCCAGATGAGCTCGATCTCGCCCTTGCGCTCGTCGACGACGGCTTCAACCAGCGGGTGCCAGAGATCCTGGTTGGCGACGGGCTCGCCCTTCGAGTTCCTCCAGCCCTTGGCGCGCCACCCCGCCCACCACCGCTGGCGGAAGCAGTTCACGACGTACGTCGAGTCGCTCATGATCCGCAGCCGGCCAGGGAATGCCTCGACGGCCCGGATCACCGCCGTCAGCTCCATCCGCTGGTTCGTCGTGCTCGCCGCGTAGCCACTCTCGTAGTGGCCCGGATCGACCGCCCAGGCCCAGCCGCCGGGACCTGGGTTGCGGATGCAGGCACCGTCGGTGAAGACGATGACGGGTTCGAGGAGCTCTCGCACGCGGCGACCCTAGGCCGCCAGGAGTTCCGCGCCAACGACCCTCACCGTGCCGATGCTGGAGGACCGCGCCAACGGCGCGACAATCGCAGGGTGATCTTCGACGGCTTCTCTCACCAGGTGCCCGACATCGATCCGCAGGAGACCGCCGAGTGGGTGGACTCCTTCGATTCGATCGTGGAGCAGCGAGGCCGTGATCGCGCCCGTTTCCTGCTGATGAAGCTGCTCGAGCACGCACGCGCCTCCCGGATCGGCTTCCCGGCGACGGTGTCCACCCCGTACGTCAACACGATCCCGGCTGACCATGAGCCCTGGTTCCCCGGCGACGAGCACCTCGAGCGCCGGATCCGTGCCTACATCCGGTGGAACGCAGCGGTGATGGTGACCCGGGCGAACTCGAAGGACTCCGGCATCGGCGGTCACCTGGCGACCTATGCGGCCTCCGCCTCGCTGTACGAGGTGGGCTTCAACCACTTCTTCCGCGGCAAGGCCAACGGCCTCGCTGGTGACCAGGTCTTCTTCCAGGGTCATGCGTCCCCAGGCATCTACGCCAGGGCCTTCCTGGAGGGCAGGCTCGATGAGCTGCACCTGGACAATTTCCGCTTCGAGGTGGGCGGCAACGGGCTCTCGAGCTACCCACACCCCCGTCTCATGCCCGACTTCTGGGAGTACCCCACGGTCTCCATGGGCCTCGGGCCGCTCGCGGCCGTCTACCAGGCGCGGTTCAACCGCTACCTCCTCCACCGCGAGATCGTCGACACCTCCGCGTCCCGGGTGTGGTGCTTCGCCGGCGACGGCGAGATGGACGAGCCCGAGAGCCAGGCCGGCCTTCGCCTCGCTGCACGTGAGGAGCTCGACAACCTCGTCTTCGTCGTCAACTGCAACCTGCAGCGCCTCGACGGCCCGGTGCGCGGCAACGGCAAGATCATCCAGGAGCTCGAAGCCCTCTTCCGAGGATGCGGGTGGAACGTCATCAAGGTCATCTGGGGCCGGAAATGGGACGACCTGCTCGCCCGCGACGTCGACGGCGTGCTCGTCAACAAGATGAACACGACACTCGACGGCGACTTCCAGACGTACTCCACAGAATCGGGCGCCTACATCCGGGACCACTTCTTCGGCCCCGACCCACGGCTGCGCAGGATGGTCGAACACCTCTCCGACACCGACCTGCAACAGCTGCCACGGGGTGGCCACGACTACCGCAAGCTGTTTGCCGCCTACAAGATGGCCACGGAGCAGAGGGGTGCACCGACGGTGATCCTGGCCAAGACCGTGAAGGGTTGGACGCTCGGCCCCGAGATCGAAGCCAGAAACGCCACCCACCAGATCAAGAAGATGTCCCCCGCCCAGTTGCGCCTCCTGCGTGACCGGCTCTACCTCGCCGACGAGATCCCCGACGAGGTGCTGAACGCCGATCACTCGCCCTACTACCGGCCACCGGAGGGGTCGCCCGAGCAGGAGTACCTGCAGACCCGGCTGAAGGCACTCAGCGGTTCGCTGCCCACCCGTGTCGTGCGCGGCGCAGGGCGGACCGGCCTCCGGCCGCCGGCGCCGGCGATCTGGGACGAGTTCGTGGGAGGCTCCCGCGGCCAGTCTGTCTCGACGACGATGGCGTTCGCACGAATGCTGCGCAGCTTGCTCCGGGACCCGGCGATCGGGCGCCATGTCGTGCCGATCATCCCCGATGAAGGCCGCACGTTCGGCCTCGACGCCCTGTTCTCCGAAGTCAAGATCTACGCCTACCAGGGCCAGCACTACACCTCGGTCGACGCCGGCTTGCTCCTCACCTATGCCGAGGACCGTACGGGCCAGATACTGCAGGAGGGCATCTCCGAGGCCGGCGGCATGGGCAGTTTCCAGGCCGCTGGCACGGCCTACTCGACGTGGTCGACCCCGATGCTACCGATCTACCTCTTCTATTCGATGTTCGGCTTCCAGCGCGTCGGTGACCTGATCTGGCAGGCGGCGGACGCGAGAGCGAGGGGTTTCTTGGTGGGGTGCACCGCTGGCCGCACGACCATGAGCGGCGAGGGCCTCCAGCACGAGGACGGGCACTCGCTCCTGCTCGCCTCCGTCGTGCCGAGCCTGCGTGCCTACGACCCGGCGTTCGCCTACGAGCTCGCGTTCATCGTCGCCGATGGCATCGAGCAGATGTACGGCCCGGGCGCGCAGGATCTCGTGTACTACGTGACGCTTTACAACGAGAACTACCCGATGCCGGCGGCGCCGGCCGAGGAGGCGGAGCGGGAGCGGACCCGCGACGGTGTGCTTCGTGGCTGTTACAGGTACTTGCCATCTCCCGACCCGCAACTGAAGCCGGCGACGATCCTGTTCTCCGGCACGTCGTGGCAGGCGGCTGTCGAAGCCCGCGACTCGCTGGCCTCCGACTGGGGTGTAGGCGCCGAGTGCTGGTCGGTCACGAGCTACAAGGCGCTGCGTGAGGACGCCCTCGAGGTCGAGCGGTGGAACCGGCTGCACCCCGGAAGCACGCCGCGCGAGGCGTTCGTCACTCGGGCCCTTGCCGACTCGGAGGGGCCGGTCGTGGCCGTTACCGACTTCCTGAAGGCGGTGCCGGACCAGATCGCCCGTTTCGTGCCTTCCGCGTTCGTGCCCCTCGGTACTGACGGGTTCGGCCGATCGGACACGCGCCCGGCTCTCCGTCGCCACTTCGAGGTCGACGCCGCCCATGTCGTCGTGGCCGTGCTGGCGTCGCTGGCGTCTGCCGGTGGTGTGAAGGAGAGCGCCGTGGCGGAGGCGATCAAGCGCTACGGCATCGACCCCGAGGCGCTCGACCCTCGCCGGGCCTGAACCCACTCGCTCATTGGCCGTTAGTCCAGCGCCGGAAGTTCCCGCGGGCCAGAATGTGACAACGGCAGCGCGAGAGCGCCGGCCACCGGGAGACACGTGGAGGAACGAGAGACCGCAGGCATCACGACTCGGCTGATCCTGGACTACGTCCGGGCGCGCCGCGGCGACGCCGGCGTGCGGGAGATGCTGGATCTCGCTGGTGAGACGCGGCCTCTTCATGTGCTCGAGAACCCTCGCGTCTGGTCCACCTACAACGCGCGGGTGCGGCTGTTCGACGCAGCCGGCCAGGTGACCGGCGATCCGGCCGTCGCTCAGCGGATCGGCGAGTCGGTGCTCACCTCGAGGGCCCATCCCGTGTTGCGGGCGACTGTGGCCCGGCTCGGTTCGCCGCGGGCGCTCTTCCGTGCGCTACCGACGGTGCACTCGAAATTCGACTCGGCTGCCGCGACCCGCCTGCTCGAGCTCGGGGACAACCGCGCCGTCGTTGCGTTCCGTACGCTCCCCCGTCACGAGCCAAACCGCCATGACTGCCTGTTCGTACACGGGCTGTTGTCCCAGTGCGGCGTCCTTTGGGGCCTCCCCCCGGCGTTGGTCAACCAGGAGACCTGCCAGATGGACGGGGCGCCGGAATGCATCTTCGAGGTGACCTGGCAAGGCTCGTGGAGATTGTCCCTGAGGTCGCAACTCGGTCGACGGGCCCAGTCACTGCTCGGGCCCGGTCGCGGTCGCGGCCCAGTGGAGCCGGGCGGCGCATCCTCGGCAGACACGCCGGAGCTCGCGAGCGTGTACCGGGCGCAGCTCAGTGAGCTCCAGCAGACGCTCCTCGAGCTCATGGAGACCCGGGACCTCGACCAAGTCCTCCGCCGTGTCACCGATCGCGCAGGCCTCGCCGTGGCCTCGCAACGGCTGCTCTTCGCCGCCCTGCCCTGGCCGGACGCGCCGCCGCGCGTCTACTCGGACGGGTTCGACGAGGCCGAGGCGGAGCGCCTTGCCGGCGACGCGCTCGCTGGGCGCGAGCCGATCTTCGAGATCGCCGGGGCGCGAGCCGAGGTAATCGTCGCCGACGTCCGCTCGCCCGAGCGCGACTACGGGAAGATCGTGGCGTTCTCGGCTGCACCGTTCATCGCCGAAGAGGAGGAGCTGCTCGCCGCGTACGCCAAGCTTGCCGCCGCCACCTTGGACACGGTCTTTGCGCTCGACACTGCCCGCGATCGCCAGCGCAGCGCCGAGATCCTCGGAGCGTTCTCCCGGCAGCTCATCGAAGTTCGGGATCTGAACGAGCTCGTGCACGTGACGGTCAGCGCCGTACGCGCCGTGGGCAACGCGGATACGGCCATCCTCCTCGGCCACGACGAGGAGAACGGCATTCTCCGGTCGCTCGGGCACGACGGCTACTCCGCGGACCTCGCGGCAGTCCTCGATGACTTGGTGGTCCGGCCGGAAGACACCCCGATGCTCGAGCAAATTCTGTCGGTTCCCGAGGAGCCGCGGTTCTTCCACCGGGCGGACACGGACCCGTACATCCGGGCGATGTTCGAGTTCTTCGACATCGAGGTGAGTGCACTGATGGCCGTGAGGTCGGAGCACCGGGTCTTCGGCATCATCGGCGCCTGCTGGCAACCCGGCAGCCCGAACACACCGGAGATGGACAGGGAGCTGTTCGGCCGGCTCGGCAGCATCGCCGACCAGGCGGCGGGGGCCTGGGAGAAGACTCTGCTCCTCGAGCAAGTCCGGCATCAGGCGTCGATCGACTCGCTGACCGGTCTCGCCAACCGCCGCGTCTTCACGGAGTTGCTGGCCGAGCTGCTGGGCCACGACCACGGCAGCCAGCTCGCCGTGTTGTTCTGCGACCTCGACCGCTTCAAGGGGGTGAACGACGCCCTCGGTCACGCTGCGGGTGACGAATTGCTCGTCGCGGTCGGGAGACGACTGTCGCACTGCGTCCGGAGCGACGACCTCGTGGCTCGCCTCGGCGGTGACGAGTTCACGGTTCTGCTCACCGAAGTCGACGGCCCCCAAACGCTCCACGCGTTCGCTGCGAAGGTGCGCGGTGAGATGGCTGATCCCTTCGAGCTCGAAGGCTCCCAGCTCGTCGTGCACCTCAGCATCGGAGCAGTCATCACACGGCCGGGCGAGTTGAGCGTGAAGGATGTGCTGCGCCGCGCCGATACGGCCATGTACACGGCCAAGGCCAGGGGTGGTGACCGGCTCCTGCTGTTCGAAGAACACATGCTGCTCGTGCGCTCCGAGCGCGTGGAGCTCGAAGCGAGCCTCGCCGAGGCTGCCAATCACCTCGACCAGTTCGCAGTGCTGTACCAGCCGCAGGTCGCCCTCGACTCCAATCGGATCGTGGGTGCGGAGGCGCTCGTGCGGTGGGACCACCCGCTGCGCGGTCGCCTCACGCCGGATCGCTTCTTGGCGCTGGCCGAAGACACTGGCTTCGTCGTGCCCATGGACCTACACGTGCTTCGCACCGCCCTCACGGACGCAGCCGCGTGGCGGGCCGAAGGGCTCGCGATCCAGATCGCCGTCAACTTCTCGGCAAGCACGTTGACGTCGCCCGACCTCGTGACCCTCGTGAAGCGAGAGCTCGAGCTGGCGGACGTGCCCGGCACGCTCCTCGAGATCGAGCTGACCGAATCCGCTGCCGTCACCGACGCGGCCGACCTCGGCGACAAGCTGCTGCAGCTCTGCGATCTCGGTATCTCCATCGCCATCGACGACGTGGGGACCGGCTACTCCTCGCTGGCGCTGCTGCACCGCTTGCCGGCACAGCGGATCAAGATCGATCGGAGTTTCGTCACGAAGATCACCGAGGATCCGGTCAGCCGCTCGGTCGTCGAAGCCGTGCTGCTGCTCGCTGATCGCCTCGGCCAAGGCGTGATCGCCGAGGGCATCGAGACCCCCGAGCAAGCCGACGCGCTCTTGCGGCTCGGGTGCCGGCTAGGGCAGGGCTACCTCTACTCCCGACCAGTCGAGCCGGCCGAGCTGGCGCGGCTGGCCCGGGGGGTCGAGGGCCGGGCGCTGCCGTCGTAAGGGCCGGTGGCCGAGGCCAACTCGCGTTCACGCGACGGCGGACGCCGCTGCTCGGCTCTTGGCCCCCTGCCATACTCTGTCGGTGCTGTCGTCGATGAACCGCGGCCAACGAGTCCCGGTCGTGCGCCTCGGGGTCGATCTCTCGACCGTCGTGTCCGTGCTCCTGCTCCGGTCACCGTCGCCGAAGCAGGGCTCGCCCGAGAACGAGGCGCGCCGGTAAGTGGAGATCCGGGAAGTACGACCCGACGAGTTCGACAGCCTCGGCCAGATCACGGTCGAGGCCTACCGGCAGCTCCAGCGGGGTGCGCCGCTTGGAGCCTACGAGGACAGCCTCATGGACGTCGCCGGCAGGGCCGCCGACAGCGTGGTCCTCGTTGCGGTGGACGACAACGGTGACCTCCTGGGTGGAGTCACCTATGTGCCCGACTCGACGCGGGCCATGAGCGAATTCGAGGACCTCGAGGCCGCCGGGATCCGGATGCTGGCCGTGCGGCCGGATCGCCAGGGCGCCGGGGTGGGCCGCGCCCTGACCGAGGAGTGCATCGCTCGAGCCCGCGCCGACGGCCGCTCCAAGGTGATGTTGCACTCGACCGAAATCATGGAGGTGGCCCGGGGGATGTACGGGCGGATGGGTTTCGAGGAGACGCCCGAGCTGGATGCCTGGGTGACGGGCACATCGCGAGACCCGCTGCGGCTCATCGCCTTCGTCCGGTCGCTCTGAGTGGGAAACGGGTCGCACCCCGGGCTGGTGACTGCGCGAGATGCGCCCGCTCTCAGAACGGCAGCGCCTCGTGGACGTCGATGGTGCCGCCGTCGGACAGGACGGGACATCCGGCAGCCTTGTCCGTTGCTTCCGACAGGCTGTCGGCCGAGATGATCAGGTAGCCGGTAAGGGGCAGGCCTTGGCGCGTCGAGCCGTCCGCCACGATCGACACAGCGGGCCCGAGCGGACCGCCCGAATCGAGGACGCTGTCGCCCAGATCCCGGTACCAGGTCATCCAGGCGGTCGCCAGCGCGTCGGCTTCCTCAGGCGTGTCACCCATGCCCTCATGGCCCGCGTAGAGCAGCACAAACTTCGCCATTGTGGCCTCCTGTCCCCTACGAGCCTTCAATCTGGTCTGTGAGCAAGTAACCAACGATCTCGCCGACCTCTTCAGCGGTGAGCTCCAGCGTGGCGTCGCCTACTGGAAGCTCGACCCGCTGCACGCTGGGGTGGTCCTCCGGTCCCGACCCGGTCGCGTCGTGCATGGCGTCATCATGCCGGACCAACGGCCGCCAGGCCGGTTGGTGCCGTGTTTCGGCAGCCGCGTCGAGCTAGCCGCCCTGGGCAGGAGCTTCTCTGAAACGCTCGCCGCAGTCCAGTTCAGCCGTACAGCAGCGATCCCGGAGTGGTGAGGAGCTCGCCGGTCTCGAGCCATGTCTTCAGGCCGGAGAGGATCATCGGCCAGCCGCCGTAGAGTTGAGGGTCAGCGCCATCGCGAAGCCGGTCGTGGGTGACGATCAGGCGGCAGGAGTCGCCGATCGGTTCGATTTCCCAGGTGACCCTGGAGGTTCCCTCGCTCTTAACGTCGCCGCTCCGGAGCGCAACCATGGTCTGGACGAGCCGGCGCGGGAGGTCGACCTCTATGTTCACCCCTTCGCCGAGGAGTCCGGGCGCTTTCGGGTTGCTCATCTCCAAGCGCGAGCCTGGTGTCCAGTCCGAGCTGACCCGGTTGCCGAACTGGTACTTGCCCCTGATATCGGCGTCGGTCATCGCCTCCCAGAGGCGCTCCGGGGTGGTGCGGATGTAGATCTCGAAGACTTTCTCCATGGGGTCCTCCGTTCTGTGCTCGAGGTCGCTGGGCGGGATCGCTAAGTTGCGGCGATGGGCGGAGACGGAGCGCCGACGCCGACCGGTACGGTCATGTTCATGTTCATGTTCACCGATGTGCATGGTTCCACTCGGCTCGGGCCGGACCATGGCGCGACAACAGGCGGTGACACTGGACCGACTGCCGCACCGGCGGCTGTTCGAGCCAGGCCGTTTCGATCCCTCAGTCAATAGGCGGAGACACCATGAAGACCAGTTCGTTCCGTTCACGCACCGTCCGGATTCACGGCCACGACGTCAGCTACCGCATGGCCGGCGAGGGGCCGACGATCCTGCTGATCCACGGGATAGCAGGGAGCTCGACGACGTGGCGGTTGGTGATGCCCGCGCTGGCTGAGCACCACACAGTGATCGCTCCCGACCTGCTGGGCCACGGACACTCGGCCAAGCCCCGTGGCGACTACTCGTTAGGGGCTTACGCAAGTGGCATCCGGGACCTGCTGACCGTGCTGGGCAAGGAACGCGTCACCCTGATCGGACACTCCCTCGGCGGTGGTGTGGCCATGCAGTTCGCCTACCAGTTCCCGGAGTGGGCCGAGCGGTTGGTGCTGGTCGCCTCTGGCGGGCTCGGCAAGGAGGTCAGCCCGCTACTCAAAGCGGTGACTCTGCCCGGCGCCGAATACGTGCTCCCGCTCCTGCTCCATGCACGGATCCGGGAAGTAGCTGAGTGGCCCGGCTCCATGGCCCACCGGGTGGGCTGGCGACCGAGCGACAGCCTGGCCGAGGTGTGGCGCAGCTACCGAACCTTGACTGACCGACACGGCCAGATGGCTTTTATCCACACCGTCCGCTCGGTCATCGATATCGGTGGTCAGCGAGTCAGCGCCCATGACCGGCTGTACCTGGCTGAAGCAGTTCCGACCCTCATCGTCTGGGGGGACCACGACCGTATAATCCCCGTGGCCCACGCCTACCGGGCCGCCGAGGCCATTCCCGGCGGCCGCCTCGAAATCCTCGAAGGGGCCGGACACTTCCTGCCGTGGCAGGACGCCGACCGTTTCCTCGTCGTCCTTGAGGACTTCCTGAAATCGACCACACCGGCCCATGTACCCGAAGCGCGCTGGCGGGAGCTCCTGACTAGCGCGCCGCCCGATGATGAGGAGGAGTAGCGCTCACCACAACACAAGTCATCGGCACACGAATCGTTCAACGTGCCTCGGTGGCACCTGATCGTCCGGAATCAGGCAGTTGCTTCGAGCCTGGCACGCAGGGCCTCGTAGACGCCAGGATCGTTGAGCAGGTCGAAATGGTGGCGTCCTCCAAATTCGTCGCGATTCTCGATGGCGAAGGGAATGTGCTGACGGCGTCGGCGATGGCCGTGGGCGCTGGCCGGTTGAACCAGAAGGTCTCCGACGATCTCGCCAAAGGGGCTGTCGGGGGTCCGAGTGACGGTGGCACTGACGGTGTAGTGGTTGGCGGTGTCGAGGAGAGGAATGTCGTGGCGGTGGTCCTCTCCGCAGGTGTCGGTGTCGCAGCCCGCCCAATCTTCGTCCAAGAGATATCCGAAGCGCAGGTCGTCGATACCGGCACTGCGCGTGGTGAGCAGCGGCGCGAATGGGAGCGTGTCCTTCCGCTTGGCCACCGCCCGGGCCGGGTACTGGGTCCAACGGGCCAGCGGCGCACCGAGGTGCGGGCTGCCCAGCAGGAAGACATGGCGGAGGAGGGGAACCCACGGGGCAGTGGGCTCGTGACCGTAGTGGCATGCGCTGCGGATGACCAACCCGCCCATGGAATGACCGATGAGGAGTAGCTCTTCGACGTTCCCGGGCCACGCCGTAACCAGTTCGCTCAACAGCTGAGAGAGGTCTCGCCCGTTGTGGGAAACATGCCGGCCGGTGTTGTACCGGACATATAGGGCGGCGTAGCCGAATTCGGCCGCGAGGCGCGCACCGTACGTTTGTCCGTCCGCCCCCGAGTTGAGTCGCCACGAGTCGTCGGTCTCTCCGAAGCCATGGAGGAACACGGCGATCTTGGATGTTGGAGTCCGGACGATGTTCCGCAGTGTGTCTGCGGGGATGTCATGGCCTTCGGATCGGAAGGCCATGCGGATCGCCAAGGGGCTGTGCTCGTCGTTGAGTCTGTCCCCGATCGCTGCGTTGAGGGCCGCCTGCACATGGTTCGATCGGCTGGATGAGCCCATGGGCAACTCGCCCGACTCGACGGATGCAAGCGGCAGTATCCGTGTGACAGCGCTCCCGGTCACCATTCCGATTCCTCGAACGGCTCGATAGGCAATCCGGGCGATGGTGTCATGGACGGCCTGCAGCGGTGCGCCGCCGACTGGCACAGATTTGAACGACAAGGAGGCCACGCGGATGTGGGCCTTCTCGATGTGCGAGACAACACCTGTGTATGCCTGGACGCCGAGGCGCCCAAAGGCGTGGGCTTCTTGTGGCTTCACTCGAGACCTCCTTCAAACGAGTCGATCGCCTCACCGTCGATAGGCGGGGAGCTGCTTGATCCAGGGCGCCACCGTCGGGAGGGAGCGTGTTGGGAGGGAGCGTGTTGGGAGGGAGCGGCCAAGATGGGGGTCCAGGTGGCCGTGGGAGGCCGCCCGGTTGATGATCGTGACACTGGGTATCTGCGATTAGGGCTCATCCCCAGCCGACATCTCATCCCCGGTCCCCCCTCCATCTCCCGCCGTCAAGTTTGGGAACGAGTCGGAAACGGGAGGCGTTGGTCGGACGTTAACTGGTGGTCTGGGCGTTGTCCACGGTTTCGGCAGTTCTCAAGATGAGGCAGCTGTCGTTCGACTCGATCGAGAGCGTTTCTGATCATCTGCAGAGACTTATCCGTGAGAACTGATCTTCTCCAAGAACGGCACGAGGTGAGCGAAGAAGACGTTGTGGGGGTAGGCGCCGGCCGGGTCGTTGTGAGCGTAGGTGCTCTGGCGGTTGACCAGCGTCAGGTTGCTCATAGGTATGTGCGACTGCTGGGCCAGGATGCGGGCGTCCTCGAGTACGGCTGCCCCGCCTAAGCGGGCCCCGAACGCGTAGATCATCAGGCCCCTCGGGAGGTCGTGACCCATGGTCGCGTCGACGTCGAGCACGCCCTGCGCTGAATTCGGGTCTCCGTTGTCCACCGCCCCAGCGTCGTCAGTCAACCGCTGCGGAAAGTACCACTCAGTGCCATCGACGTTCTTCATCGCCATCCCTGAGAACATCGTCGCGAAGCGCTTTATCGGGGTGAGAGCTCCGGCGCCGTCCCAGCCATGAATCGGACCGGCCGTCGCGATTCCTCGGCCGAGGTGCGCTTGGGCCGCGAGCAAACTTCGCGGCGAGGTGCCCACGTTGAGTGCGTAGCCGTATTGGGCGAGATTTGTGACCCGGACCGCGGGAACCAATGCGGGCGGCAAGACTCCCGAGGTCTGACCCAGCGAAGGCCCGTTCGGATCGATGAGCGCCTCCACCGATCCTGTGGCATTGAACACTCCGGCGAACGGAGCGGGAATCCCGCCGAATGCCAGCCAGGGCGAGGCCCTCGGGGCGTCGAGCGACTGCAACTCCTTAGTCGCCTGCTGCGCGCTCGGTGGGCTCCCGAAGCTGCCGCCATCGATGTAGACCAGGCCCGCCAGGTCATCGGCCCCCGCGCGGCCGTTGAAGCCCCAGGTGGCGTACGCCGTGACCACCGCTCCGCCGAGCGAGTGGCCGCCTAGGACGACGTTGCCTCCGAGCTCCTTTGCAGCCTGGATCACAACGTGAAGATCCTCAACCGCGACCTTCATGCCCCATTGCTTCGCGAACTCGACCGTCGAATTCGAGATGAGCTGCAAGTGGTCCTTGATGTGCGAGTCCTTGAGGAAGCCGAGGTAGTAGTCGAACAGCTGCGTCGCTGTAGCCTTGCCCTCCTTGAAAACGTTCAGTTCCGACTGGTCCTCGAGCAGGTTCTCCCGGCGTTCGACCGACCAGACCTGCCAGCCCTTGGCTTTGGAGACGATCCACTGGGCGAGCGGCACGAAGTAGGCGCTTCCGGCGGACGTGCCCGGCTCCAGCACCAACACGTTTTTCGCACTGCTCGGCCCGACCTTGATCACGCCGACCTTGTCGTACTTGGCTGGCGTGCCAGGAGCGGCGAAGCCTTGCATCCAGGTGACGCCCAGCGGCCTCGCAGGAGAGCTCGTGTGGGATCTTGAAGGGGAGCTCGCAGGGGTCGCGCAACTCGAAGCAAGCACCACCAGGCAGCCAACCGCGATCGCCGCCGACGGACCTCGCTTCATCCTGATTCGTCTCATGTGCACCTTCTCTCCCGCGGTCGACGAGCTCCGGTCATCTGTCCGAGCGGATCTGCCAAGCCGCGCTCGGAATTCTCAACGAGGCGGGTCCTCGGGAGCTGACCATACACAGGACCTCGGCGCTTCCGCGAGGGTCACGGGCGCGCCATCGGGCGGAACGCCTGGATGGAGTCGTCCGCGGTTTGCCCATCGTGCGACGAGAACCTGCCGAAAGCCTCTTCCTCGAGCTTGGTCAGCCCTGACACCATGGTTGTAGCCAGAATGTGGCCCATGCAAAGTCCAAGGAAGGAGGGCTTCATGACCGGGACAGAGACGGAGACGCACGACGACGGTGCTGATCGCATCATCGAGTCGCTCCAAGCTGCCGAGCAATCGGCGCTCGAGGCGGTGCGGAAGTTCCTTGACATCGTCAACGGGGTGTTTCCCGACGTGAGTGAGGACGAGGGCCCGCGCCAGAAGATCATCGATTCGGCATTCAAGATGACAGAGCAACTGGTCGGCGCGTCGAACCAACTTGCGCAAAGGATCGTGAAGGTGACTGAGAGTGCGCTGAGCGAGTCCGAGAAGAAGGACCAGAGCTCCAAGAAGTAGCACTCACGGTGTCCATAGCGGAGCGACGGCGAGAGCCTCTTTCGCCTGGGGCAACGACCTGGGCCCGGCAAGTTGTCATCTGGGGCCGCTCACACCCGCCCGCTCGAGAGCGGCAGGGTGAACCGTCCTGAGACTCCAGTCTCGCCTCACCACCTGTCCGGGGAGTCGAGTGCTTGGAGGAAGTGTCGGACGACGGCGTTCCACGCCGCCGGGTCCTCGAAGTACGGGGAATGCCCGCACCCGCAGATCTCGACCACTCGGGCGTCCGGCAGCAGGTCGGCGAGGGCGCGAATCGATGCCGGGGGGAAGAGCGGGTCGCGGTCGCCGACGATGCAAAGGATCGGCATTGTCAGCTGCGCCACCTCGGACGCGTCGTGGGTCACTGCCAGCAGCCGCGGCAGGATCACTGCCGCGTCGGCGCTGCCCATCTGCCCGAGCGACTGGTAGAGATGGGCACGTTCGGGTTCGCGCGTCGAGAAAGCCGCGCTCAGCCCAGGGTGCGATCCGAGCAGATCCGCTGCCGCCAAAGCGCCGGGATGGCGGCGGGCGAGGCCTGCCGCGATAGCGGCGGACGTGAACCCGCCGAGGGTGTCGGCGAGGACGAGGCTGCGGGCGAGCCCGGGGCGTGCCAGGGCCAGGCCGACGATCGTCCATCCTCCCATGGACTGTCCGACCAGGTCAGCTCGCTCGATACCCAGCGCATCCAGCACCGCCAGCAGGTCGCCGACCGCCACCTCGGGCCCTGACCGATCGCCGCGGTCTGTCGACCGGCCGTAGCCCCGGTGGTCCCACGTCACGACCATCCGATCCGCCGCGAACGGAGCGACCTGCTGAAACCAGGCGGCGTGGTTGCCACCGGCGCCGTGGCTGAGAACGAGGGGTACCCCACCCTCGCCGACGACCTCGAAGTAGATGCGCTCGCCGTCGTGATCAACGAAGCCGGTCCTGCGGGCAGGCGCCGCGCCCCGGCCCGCCGAAGCGGCTGATCGGCGGCGGGCAACGCACTCCATCTCGACCCGGGCGCCGAGGGCGAGACCGACGTCGCCGAGGGTGATGCGGGCCGGTGGGATGCCGGTGAAGAAGGCGCCGTACGCCTCGTTCATGGTCCCGAACTCGCTCATGTGGGCGAGATACACGCTGACTTTCACAACGTCGTCCCACCTGGCGCCTGCCGCGTCCAGGATGCGCTCGACGTTGCGGAGAGTCTGCGTCGTCTCCGGACCGACCCCGCCGGCCACCAGCGCGAGGCCTTCGACGGAGCCGAGGGTGCCGGAGACGAAGATCAGGTCGTCGGTCAGGCCCGCATGGGAGAACTGTGGGAGCCGGCCGAGTCCCTCGACGACGAGACGGTCGGTACGAGACATGAACCATATTGGCGCACCTCGGGTCGATCCCGCCGGCGCCTGGATGGCGACGTGCCGAGAAGCTTGGGTCGTCCCAGGGGCATGCAAACGTCGTCTGACGCGGCACTAGCCCTTGCTCCGTGCCCCGCAGCCCGAAGAAACCCACGGCCCCCTACTTCACGGCCGACGGCGAGACCAACCGCTACCTCGCGGAGGACCCACTCGCGCTCGTTATCGGAATGGTCCTGGACCAGCAGATTCAATAAGGAGCCGTTAGCGACGGGACACTCTCACCGCGACCCCGGCCGGTTAGTCATTCAGCGGAAGAAGGGCGGGCGTCGCGTCAGCGACCATCGTGACCAACCCGTGGTCGTCACGCGCTTCCAGCGACACCTTGCCGTCATCGCCCGGACGTCCACGGAACCGCATCGTGCCGCCTTGGAACGCCGGACTCTTGGCCTGGAAGCTGAACTGTTCCAGCGGCTGATCTGGAGCTGCCCGCCGGCACAGCTCGGCCAGCAGGACCGCCTGGAGGGGGCCGTGCACAACAAGGTCCGGATACCCCTCGATGTCGCGCGCGAATTCTCGGTCGTAGTGGATGCGATGCGCGTTGTAGGTGAGGGCGGAGAACCGGAAAAGAAGTGTCGAGGAGATCTCGATGTCAAGCGCCCACGCGTGGTCCGAATCGGTCTCCTCGCCCTCGACGCCCGGCTCCCCGTGACTCGCAGCTGGAGGGCCGGGGGCTGCTGGCGCTCGTGGGGCGGCGAGATACACGAGGTCCTGTTCCTCCTCGAGCTCACCGCCCCGGCCATCGGTGATCTCGTACTTGACGGTGACGAAACACAGTTCGCCGGACTTGCCGTGCCTGTTCCGGACCGACGCCACGACGCCACGCCGGGTCAGGCCCGCTCCGACAGTGAGCGGGCGCCGCATCGAAAGACGCGCGCCGGCGAACATCCGCCTCGGCAGCGCAACGGGAGGCAGAAACGAACCTAGGCGCGGGTGACCATCGTCGCCGAGCTCGCTCTGGGGCACGCGAGGTAAGAACGCCAGCCAGTGCCACAGCATCGGCAACGGCTCACCGTCAGCCGGCGCCGCGCCTGGAGCGTCGAGCAGCCCGTGAAGTGCGAGCGCGGCGCCGGGGGTTACGTCGTCAGACTCGACGACGGTGCGTGGTTCCCATCCTTCGAAGCCGGCACCCGGATCGCCGACGTCGGGCGCTTCCATAATGCTCACCCGCTGACGCCTCCGATGATTCCCCGCTCCCGGAGCGCCGCGAGCTCGACCCCCGAAAGGCCGAGCAGCTCCGAGAGCACCTCGTCGGTGTGTGAGCCGAGCAGTGGCGCGGACAGGTGCTCGTCCCAGCCGGTGAAGTCAAGCACCGACCGCGGCGTCGGGTAGACACCGATGCCGGGCTGGTCGACGTCGGCCATCACGCCGCTCTCGGCAAGGAGCGAGTGGGGGTCGTTCACAAGCTCCTCAACGCTGCGGTACTGGCCCCACAGCACGTGGCTCGGGCCGAGGCCAGCAGCCACCTGGTCGTAAGTGCGCTCCTCGAACCACGGTCGTAGCAGGGCCGCCAGCAGCTCGCGGTAGCGGTACCGTTCCTCCTCCTCTGCGAGGTTCACCTTGAGCGAGTGCTGGAGTGCCTCGATCGCCTCATTCATGCCGGTGAGCTCGACGAGGTGGTCCCAGTGTCGCTCGGTCAACGCGACGATCATCACGCGTCTGTCGTCGGCCGTCTTGAAGTCGCAACCGAAACTCCCATAGAGGTAGTTGCCCTCACGCAGGCGTGCCCGGCCGTTCACCACGACATCCGCGACGAAACCGAGGTGCGACATCGTTGCGACCGCGACATCTGCCAATGACACGACGACGGACTGGCCCCGCCCGGTCCGACTCCGGACTCGCTCGGCGGTGAGAATCGCTATCGCCGCGTGAAGCCCCGTGAGCAGATCCCAAGAGGGAAGGACATGGTTGACCGGGCGGTCGTAGTCCGCCGGACCGGTGACGAGCGGGAGTCCGACCTCGCAGTTGACGGTGTAGTCAACGGCAGCGCGCCCGTCGCTCCGCCCGGTGATCCGGACATGGATGACATCGGGACGGCGCCCGGCGAGGCTCTCGTAGCCGAGCCACGACCGGTTGGGCGAGTTCGTCAGCACGATCCCGGCATCCGGCCCCGGCGCGCAGATCAGCGCCTGAACCAGCTCACGTCCCTCGGGGGTCGACGCGTCGATCTCGATCGATCGCTTCCCCTGGTTGAGGCCGGCCCAGTAGAGGCTCTTTCCGTGGTGGTTGGTCGGGAGTCGCCGAGTGTCGGTCGCCCCGCCGATGGGATCGATGCGGATGACATCCGCGCCGAGCTGTGCGAGGTTCATGCCTGCGGAAGGTCCCGCGACGTAGGTGCAGACGTCGATGATGCGAAGTCCCTCGAGTGGGGCGCTCATCGGGGACACCCCGTGAGCTGCCGCCGACCCGGCTTTGCTCGTGTGGACGCCTGGACCATTTGGGGGACGATATATCCTGTCGCCTTCGCACTTCCCACCTTCTTCGCTCCTTGTCTTCTCCATGCGAGCATCCAGCCGCCCAGATCGAGCGGTCGGCGCACGGGCGACTCCTAAGTGGACCCGAGCAGCTGCCGCGCCCTCGTGACGACCGGCTGGTCGACCATCTCGCCGTCTAACAGGAACACACCCCCGCCGCGGCGCTCAAATTCGGCGACGACCGCTCTCGCCCTGGCGATCTCATGGTCCGCGGCCCGGAATGCGTCGTTGACGGCGTCAACCTGGGCGGGATGGATGCAGAGCTTCCCGCCGAACCCGATGCTGCGGGCATGCCGGGCCTCCTCGGTGAGGAGCCTGAGATCTCCCACCGCCGTCGTCGGGCCGTCTACCGGCGCCGCGATCGAGGAGGCGGCTGACGCGACCACGAGGCGGGAACGAGGATAAAGAAGTGCGACCTCGCTCGCTGAGATCCCGAGATCCGCCGTGTAGTCGACGACGCCGAACATCATTCGAGCGAAACCGCTCCGGGCAATCTCGTTGGCATGCTCGATGCCGATCGCAGACTCCACGAGCGCGATGCGGGCAACGGCAGACTCAAGCCGATCACGAAGTAGCACGCCGTCGTCGCCGGACTCCGTCTTCGGAAGGACAACACCTGACACCCAGCCCAGCGCCGCGATGACCCCCAGATCCGCCTCGAAGAACGGTGTGGCTCGGGCATTCACTCGGATGTGGACGGGCCGCGACGGACTGAACGTGGCAAGGTCGTCGCGCGCCCGATCCTTCTCGTCCGCCGCTACCGCGTCTTCCAGGTCGACGATCACCTCATGGGCGTTCGTTGCCAAGGCCTTTTCGACGCGGTCCAGGCGGGTGGCGGGGACGAAGAGGTACGAGGCCGGGTACCGGAATCCGAGAAGGTTGCTGTCCTGGGCCAATCCCTGCCTCCTCGCACCGGTCTTCGGAGTTGCGTCTCGCCTGCTACCGGGTCGCAGGCGCTCGCGAGAGCGTATATGGACCGGTTGAGCCGAGTGCCATGACTTGATTGCCGGGACGCGTCATCGATGTCCTCGCGACCTGTCCGACGGACCCGAGACGTGACCGGCCAGCAGGATCCCGAGCACGTCGCGGGAATCCATCTCAACATGCCGCTCGTTCACCGCCGACAGACTCGAGAACCCGTCACCCAGCCGATCGGCCACACTCGCGACGCGTCACGATCCCAGCGGTCAGGGATACCCCCGACTCGCTGGCAGAATCGGTGCAAGACCTCAACAGCGATGAATCGAGCGGTCCCCGCCCGTCTCGATGACCAAGCCGACGAGACTGGAGACAGGAATGGGCAAGGTAGTGGTCGGGCTCTCGATGTCCCTGGACGGGTTCATCGCCGGCCCCAACGACGGTCCCAGCAACCCTCTCGGCGACGGCGGAGGCAGGCTCTTTGACTGGTGGTCCGCCGGCACCGAGCGCGTCGGCCCCGACGACCGCTTCAAGCCACCTGCGCGCAGCCGCCCCGTCGTCGAGGAAATGTTCGGGTGCGGGGCGATCATCACCGGAAGGCGCACGTTCGACATCGCCAATGGCTGGGGCGGCCGCCATCCAGTAGGCGCACCCTTCTTCCTGCTCACCCACGACCCGCCCGACCAGTACGTGGGCGCCGGCACCAGTGGAACCGTCGTCACCGACGGCATCGAGAGTGCCCTTGACCAGGCCCGCGCTGTGGCCCGTGGGCGGGACATTGCCGTCAGCGCCGCCGACGTCGCCCAGCAGTACCTCAAAGCCGGCCTTCTCGACGAGATCCACGTGAACCTCGTCGCCGTCCTCCTCGGCGACGCGTTCCGTCGAGCTCACCCAGGCCGTTGAAGGTCATGCGGGTCAGCTGGCACACGATCACGCTCTACGGGGTGCCGACGGGGATCGGTGCGCGGCCGAACGACCGGGGCAGCTCTGCTGGTGATCAATCGGGGGACGGCTTGGGCGATCTCTGGCGACAGGGCGGGAGCGGCAAGCACCGGCTCCCGCCCTGTCTCAGAACCCACCACCCGGGGGACGCGCACCCACACAGGGCTCGCCGAGGTCGCCCCGGCCGAGGGGGTGCGCCGCGCAGCGTGCGCCATGTGATCAACGAGCCCTATGCCGTCTCACGGTGCCGGGTGCTACAGCGCCGCAAGGATACGGGCCCGGACGGAAAGACCTCATGTTTTGAACACCTCTATCTCGATGTAGCGAACCGATTGCTAGTCGTGCAGTAAGCCGAGTCCCGGTTCGGGATCAGGGTCCTGAACCGGGACTCGGAATTCCAAGGCAGTCCCGGAGGTGCGCGTCAGATCGACGCGGCACCTACCGGTTGCCCCCCCTGCTCTCCTCGTCATGAACGCCATGCGAGGCGGCTCCCTCCTTACGATAAGGAGATCTGAGCCGATGCGACATCCCTGAAACCATGTACCCGTGCCGACCGACCCGTGTTGGCGTAGCCACCGGCGTCCCGATGTGTCATCGTGCCGCCAACCCTCAAGGGCGCGGGCGCCTATCCCGCTTAGCGGCCAGCCCGTGCGCAACGGCGTAACGAGTCGCTTCCACGCGGCTGCGGAGGTCGAGCTTGCGATAGATGTTGGCGAGGTGGCGCTCTACGGTCGACACGCTCAGGTAAAGGCTCGACGCGATCTCCTTGTTGCTCGATCCGGCGGCGACGAGCCCGAGCACCTCCGCCTGACGAACCGTCAGCCCGTCGGGGAGGGCGACCACCGTCTCCTCTCCCAGGTCCGCCAGCGCTCCCCGCGCCGCTGCCAACCCCTGCGCGTTGCCCGTCTCGGCCGCCAGCGATTCCGCCTTGCGAAGACGTTCAGCCGCCTCCTCGTCTCGGCCCAGCTGGTGCAGCGCCCGGCTGAGCCCGATCAGAGCGTTCACGACATCGTGCGTGTGGCCACCCTCGTGGCAGACGACGACCGCTGCCCTGTAGTGCTCCGCGGCTCCGCTCCAGTCCTGTCTCGCCGCCGCGACATCGCCCTGGTTGCAGCGGATCGTCCCGATCAGCTGGCGGTTGTCGAGCTCACGAGCGAGCCTGGCCGCCTCGCCGAGCGCCCGTTCAGCCGGCGAGAGCTGGCCCGCGCGGATCAGCACGTCGGAGAGGTTCGCGAGCCCGATCGCGACCGACCGTGGGTCGCCGATCTGCCGCTTGATCACGAGTGCTTGTTCGAACAGATCGCGAGCTGCAGCCAAGTCGTCGTCATCGAGTGCCAACAGGGCAAGGTTGTTGAGCGCCACGGCGACGCCGCGGCGATCTCGGGTCGCGTCGCGCAGTGCCATCGCGGCCTGAAAGTTGCGACGGGCTGCAACGCCGTCACCGAGATAGCGCTGGGCAGAGCCGAGCACCGTCCCGGCGAAAGCCGCCAGCTCCCGGCGGCCGAGCCCCTCGAAGATTCCGAGGGCGACGGTGGCCTGGCTGACGGCATCCGCGTAGTCGCCATTCTCGGCTGCCAGTACCGCGGCGGCGCTGAGTGCGTAGGCGACCTCCTCGTCGCGTCGACGACCTGCAGCTCTGAGGAAGGTGCTCAGCCAGCCGCGACCGACGGTCAGGCGTCCACACATCAGCCACCAACGCCACAGCCGGGCGCTCATCTCGAGGCCGAGGTCGGTCGCGCCCTCCTCCTGCGACCACCAGAGCGCGAGCTCGATGTCCGGATTCGCAACGTCCATCCGATCCGCCCACCACGTGCTCTTGGCGCCGGTGAGGCCCTCCTCGCTTCCGCGTGCCAGCTCGGCGAAGTGCTCGGCGTGCCGACGCCGGAGCTCCGGCCCCTCACCAGTCGCCAGAAGTCGGCCAGCCAGATGCGCGCGCACCGTCTCGAGCATCCTGAATCGTGTCTCATTGCCTTCGTGCCTGACGATCAACCACGACGAGTCGACCAGCTCTCGCAAGAGCCGCGCGACCTCGTCAGCCTCGATGTCAGCAACCACTTGCGCATCGTCGATGGTGAACGGACCGGCGAACGTGCTCAACGCAAGCAGCAGTCGTTGTCCCGCCGTCCCGAGCAGAGCAAAGCTCTGTGCTGCAACGGACTCCAACGTTCGGCTCGACTGAAGGCCGGATTCGCCCGGTCCGGAGGCGAGAAGTGACTCGCGTCGCTCGGCGATCTCGCTGATCGACAGGGTCCCGACCCACCCGGCCATCAGCTCGATCGCGAGCGGGAGGCCGTCGAGTCGCCGGCACAGGTCGGCCACGAGTTGCTGATCGTCCCGCCCGGTCGCGAACCCGGGCAGCCGCTCGCGGGCACGGGTCATGAACAGCTGCACGGAATCCGCGCTGTTGAGTTGGGCGACCGATGCCCCGATGGGGGCGACAGCCAGCGGGGGCACCACACAGGCCGCTTCTCCGACCACGCCCAGCACGCGCCGGCTGGTCACGAGGATTCGCAATTCGGGCACCGCGGTCAAAAGGCGGCGGACCAGCTCCGCCACCTCGTCGCGGAGCTGCTCGGCCCCGTCGAGCAGCAGGAGCAGATGGGCCGACCCGACCAGCGCCGCCTCAATCGCCTCGATCGTGGGGAGAGCGGGCTGGTCGTGGACCCCGAGCGCGGCCGCAACCGCGGCGCTCAAGAAGGTCGGGTCGTGTATCGGCTCGAGCGCGACAAATCGCACCGGCAGAGCGGAATCGCTGCGTCGGATCGCCTCGAGCGCAAGCCGGGTCTTGCCGACGCCCCCTGGTCCCGACAGGCAGACGAGGCGATTGTCCGCCAAGCGCTCGCGCAGCTCTGCCAGCTCGGCGGTGCGGCCCACGAAGCTCGAGTGCGGCCACGGCGGCGCGCCGACCCTTTGCCCGGCAGTCGACGACCGCTCCTCGAGGGCCTCGAAGCGGCGACCTGCGGAAGCGGAGATGCGCGTGCGGCCGGACTCCCAGCGATTCACCGTGGCGAATGAGACATCGAGCTGCCGGGCCAGCTGCTCCTGGCTGAGGCCCATGGCCGAACGCAGCGCTCGCAGCCGCGCGGGCAGGCCCTCATCGCTTGGAGCGGCCGCCCGGCGGGTGCTCACCGTGCCAATAGTACCGAGTAACTCTCGATCGGCACTGAGCGGTGTTATAACACCGCGGGCGCAGGACAACTTTGGCCGCCCAGCACTTCTGTGACAGGTTCAAGACCGCCGCCGGCCAAGCAAGCCTCCACCACCCTGCCGCCCCAGGGACTCGCCGGAATGCGCCTGTCAGGGGCACGTAAATGTTGCCTGACGCGGCGATGACTAGCCTTGGCAGCATGCCGACCAAGCGACCCCAGCTCTACCTCTCAGGGGACCCCGAGGCGGACCGCCTCCTCTCGAAGGACCCGCTCGCCCTCCTGATTGGCCTGGTTCTCGACCAGCAGGTTGCGTAAGGAATAATTCTTGAAAGGGGCAGACCCTCCTGCCCTCGTCTGCTACGGGCCGTGTTTGAGAAGTCGTGACAGCGAGGCGGGCGCACCGCGCGAGCGCCGCGAAATTGCTCGGCGACACCATCTGGGGTCGAACCCGTTCTCCAGTTTGAGAGGGTCCGGGTGGCTGATCACGCTGGAGAGCGCTGAACTGGGCTGTCGGTACGGTTGGCAGGCCGATTACAGCGCCTGCGGATGTCTGCAGTGTCGACAGTCGGTTGGCGGAATGTTGGCGAACCTCGAAGATTCGGAATTCCACAGCGAAGGGCTTGCGGTGGGGCGACACGGCCGCGCTGCGAACACTGCGAGTGGGCCGACCTGCACCCGATCGTGCCCGAGGACACGAGCCGCCGCACGGCAGGCTGGTCCATGAGCGAGCGTCGGATGTGGCGCTGCCACGCTTCCAAGCAACAGTTCTCGGTGCTCCGTGACCGCGAGCGACGAGTCGCCAGGGTGCAGCCTAAGCGCGCGGTCCCTGGTTCGATCCCTAACCAGCACACTGGCAAGACTCGCGCTGGGTGGGCAAGGCGGAAAGGGTGGGCGGAATCGCGTCGACAGGGCCGCTGACCAGTTCCCGGCCCACCCTTTTTCCTTTTGCCATGGCCGAGAGCTGGGGCCGATCGCTGATTTACGAGAAAGGCCATACGATATAGGAGCTTTTCTCGTCGATGTCGCCCACTCTCGGGCTCGGTATCGTCCACAACGACGCCAGGGGGCGTCAGTCGATGGCGCTCGACCTCGTCGAACCGGTCCGCCCCGAGGTTGTCCTTGACATGATCGAACGACGGACGTTCCGCAAGGTGGAGTTCGTCGAGACGGCCGATGCGCACCTCTGGCTCAGGGCGCCGTCTCCCATGAGCTGGCCGAGACGATGCCGACCTGGGTACGCTCGCTCGCCCCGGTTGCCAGGCACGCCGCCGCATAGACTACGCCAATGGACGCAGAAACACACCTTCGATATCTCGGGGACCAGCTTTCAACTGAAGCAAGGCCCGGACGGCGTACTTACGTTCACGCGATCGCCATGCAAGCTACCGCCAATGCATTCGTCATGCTCGGACTCATCTCGGAGGAACTGACCGAAGCCGTCCTGGCGCACTGCAAGGAGTCGCTAGTGAGCCGCGGCTTTGATCCTGGCGATCTAACCATCCGGTCGGGCTCGGCACACCTCTACTGGTCAGCCAGAACACATGCGCAGGAAACGCTCGTTGCAATTCCATCGAGATTTTCTGCAGCAAGCACGCACTGTGCCGACCCGGTCGCGGACGTGCACATCTACTGGTTCTGGCTGACTCCCAGCGATCTTCGCATCAATGTGAGCATCCTAGCCCGCAGCTCTGAACACCAACATCAAGACCTTCTCGATCTCTTGAACGGTCTGTCTCTCGTGGACAGCTCGGGGCGGGTGCACGACGTCGGATTTGAGTCTGAAATGGCGAGTCGTGGTGTCTGGAACGGGGAACTGTTTACGACTGGAGAAGAGTTTCCGCGCGACATTCCCTGGTTCACAATTCACTCGGAGCATGGAAATCAAACTGACCGAATAGTCTTTCCGGTGCCGCCGCCCATTTCCATCGGCACTTGCCCTCACCCCTGGGCCTCGCCTGCAGAATGCTACGTTGCATGGCTTGTTCCGGAGTTCGACGACCCCGTCAGCGGGAGAGGTAACCTAACCCTCAGAGAAAGGGATGAAGTCCTTGCTGCCACAGTCGACAGCTTATTGACTGTTGGTGCTCTCCCCAGCGATAGCCAAGTTCTCGCTCCTCATTTCGAACATCGACCTGAGAGCTGGCAGCGACCCCTCATGGCTCGGTGGTGTCGCCGGCTCCCCCCCCACGTCACGTCAGCGCGCGTCGGACTGAATGCGCTACTTCCGTTCGAGAATGCGACGTGTATCCTGGAGGGTGTCTCAACTCGAGACGGTGTGGTCGACTTAAGGCTCTACGGTAGCCCCTGGGGCACAGGCGAGTATTGGCCCCTGACGGTCCCATCCTTTCGCCTCACCGCCATCTCCGACCTGGGCTCTGACCATCGAGGCATGTTGCTTTCTGAATCACGTTGCGGAGCCACCGAGGCGTCCGCTAACTTCCGTCTCTGGCCACCTGTCGACACAAAGGTAGACTACCTTAGAATTGTGGTAAGTACGCTATGGGAATCCGCGTGGGCAGAAATCAACCTACCTCGAGGGCAAGGCGAAAGAATCCCCGGTAGCGGCGGTCCTAGCAATCGTCGCTATTGCTCGTGACTTGCAGGTTGCCAGGAAATTCATCCTGGGTCCCATAAAGCTCATAAGCATTATTATTTGTGAAGCAATC